>NZ_JBFAWU010000003.1:3137-395764 GCF_040680455.1 Streptomyces sp. NPDC052052
GGCGCCAGGGCGCCTCCCGGGCTTCGGACAGCTGCGACGGACTCCGCCCGTCGAGGACCGCTCAGCCCAGCGGGTCCGGCGCGGCCTCGATGCCGACCCCTCCCCCACGCAGCCCTCGCGGGCTCGGCGCCAGGGCGCCTCCCGGGCTTCGGACAGCTGCGACGGACTCCGCCCGTCGAGGACCGCTCAGCCCAGCGGGTCCGGCGCGGCCTCGATGCCGTACTGCGCCAGCTTGGCCCGGCCGCAGTCGGGGGCGGTCAGGACCAGCGGGCCCTGCTCGGTGAGGGCGACCGAGTGCTCCCAGTGGGAGGACCAGGTGCCGTCCGTGGTGATGACCGTCCAGTCGTCCTGGAGCACCTCGGTCTGCGGCGTACCGAGCGAGACCATCGGTTCGATCGCCAGGCAGACACCGGGCACGAGCTTGATGCCCTTGCCGCGCTTGCGTGCGACGTAGTTCAGCAGGTGCGGGTCCATGTGCATCTCGGTGCCGATGCCGTGGCCGCCGTAGTCCTCGATGATCCCGTACTTGCCGGTCGCGGGGCGGGGCTGGCGCCGGATGTAGGACTCGATCGCCTTGGAGATGTCGACGAGGCGGTGGTTCACCTTCATGGCGGCAATACCGGCCCACATGGACTCCTCGGTCACCCGGGAGAGTTCGATCAGCTCCGGAGCGTGCCCGGTGCCGACGAAGGCCGTGTAGGCGGCGTCACCGTGCCAGCCGTCGACGATCGCGCCGGCGTCGATGGAGATGATGTCGCCGTCCTTGAGGACGGTCTTGTCGTCCGGGATGCCGTGGACGACGACCTCGTTGACCGAGGTGCAGATGGTCGCGGGGAACCCGCCGTACCCGAGGAAGTTCGACTTCGCTCCGTGGTCCGCGATCACCTTGCGGGCCACCTGGTCCAGGTCCAGCGTGGTGGCGCCGGGAACCGCCGCCTCGCGGGTGGCCGCGTGAATGGCAGCGACCACCAGCCCCGCCTCACGCATCTTCGCGATCTGCTCGGGGGTCTTGATCTGCACCATTGCGCGGCGCCTCTCTGCATCGAACGGTGACGGCCGCATCCCACGATACGGCGCAAACAGTCGGCCGCGGCGCCCAAGGACGCCGCGGCCGACTGTGGAGTACTGCGGGTGCTCGCCTCTCAGCCCTCTGCGGGCTTGAGAGCCTCCATCGCCCGCTCGGTCACATCGGTGACCTTGCCGAGCGCGGAGATGGTGACCACCAGGCCCTGGGACCGGTAGTAGTCGATGATCGGCTCGGTCTGCGTGTGGTAGACCTCCAGCCGGGTACGGACCGTGTCCTCGGCGTCGTCGTCACGCTGGTACAGCTCGCCGCCGCAGATGTCGCAGACACCCTCGGTCTTCGGCGCGTTGTACACCACGTGGAAGACGTGCGCGCCGTCGTTCCGGCAGATCCGGCGGCCGGCGATGCGCTTGACCACCTCGTCCTCGGGGACCTCCAGGTCCAGGACCGCATCCAGCTTGGTGCCCTCGTCAGTGAGCATGGCGTCGAGCGCCTCGGCCTGACCCACATTGCGCGGGAAGCCGTCCAGCAGGAAGCCGTTCACGGCGTCCGGCTGGGACATGCGGTCCTTGGCCATCCCGATGGTGATCTCGTCCGGAACCAACTGCCCCGCGTCCATGAACGCGCGGGCCTGCTTGCCAAGGTCGGTGCCCTGGCTGATGTTGGCACGGAAGAGATCGCCCGTGGAGATCTGCGGAATCGACAGGTTCTTGGCAAGGTACGCGGCCTGCGTTCCCTTGCCGGCACCGGGCGGCCCGACGAGGACGATTCGCATCAGCGGAGGAACCCTTCGTAATTGCGCTGCTGGAGCTGACTCTCGATCTGCTTCACGGTCTCCAGACCCACACCCACGATGATGAGGATGCTCGTCCCGCCGAACGGGAAGTTCTGGTTCGCGCCGCCGAATCCTGCCAACGCCATCGTCGGCACGAGAGCGATCAACCCCAGGTACAACGAACCCGGCCAAGTGATCCTGTTGAGCACGTAGCTCAGGTACTCGGCAGTAGGTCGACCAGCCCGGATACCCGGGATGAAGCCACCATACTTCTTCATGTTGTCGGCAACTTCCTCGGGGTTGAACGAAATCGCCACGTAGAAGAAGGCGAAGAAAACGATCAACAGGAAGTACGCCGTGATGTAGTACGGGTGGTCGCCCTTGACGAAGTTGTCCTTGATCCAGGTCGCCCAGCCCGCAGTGGAGTTGGAGAACTGCACGATCAGGGCGGGGATGTAGAGCAGCGAAGAAGCGAAGATGACGGGGATCACACCCGCCTGATTGACCTTCAGCGGGATGTACGTCGACGTGCCGCCGTACGACCGGCGCCCGATCATGCGCTTCGCGTACTGCACCGGAATGCGGCGCTGGGCCTGCTCGACGAAGACGACGAGGCCCACCATGACGCAGCCGATCAGGATGACGGTGCCGAACTCGATCCAGCCGTCCGCGAGCTTGCCGCTGGTCTTGATGGCCCACAGGGCGCCGGGGAAGCTGGCGGCGATCGAGATGAACATCAGGATCGACATGCCGTTGCCGATACCGCGGTCGGTGATGAGCTCACCGAGCCACATGACGGCCGCCGTACCGGCGGTCATGGTGATCACCATGACGATGGTCGTGAAGACCGACTGGTTCGGGACGATCTGGTCGGCGACCGGGCAGCCGCTGAACAGTGCGCCGCTGGTGGCGGTGGCCACCAGGCCGGTGCCCTGGAGGATGGCGAGCGCGACGGTCAGATAACGCGTGTACTGCGTGATCTTCGCCTGGCCGGACTGCCCCTCCTTCTTGAGGGCCTCCAGTCGGGGAATCACCACGGTGAGCAGCTGAAGGATGATGCTGGCCGTGATGTACGGCATGATGCCGAGCGCGAAGATCGTGATCTGCAGCAGTGCACCACCACTGAACATGTTCACCAGGCCGAAGAGGCTGTTGTTGCCCTTGCTGGCCTGATCAACACAGGTCTGGACGTTCTCGTAGCTCACTCCCGGTACGGGAATGTGTGCCCCGAGCCGGTAGATCACGATGATGCCGAGCGTGAAGAGCAGCTTCTTGCGCAGGTCGGGCGTCTTGAACGCCCGGGCGAACGCGGTGAGCACGGTGCCTCCTGCGACCCCCGCGCAGAGCGTAGAGGTGACGGTCTTGAGGATCGACGAATACGTAACAGTCAAAAGTCCCCGGACGGGTGCCCGAGGGGTTACCACACAACAACGCACGCCACCTTACCGGCGACCATGCCCACCTAGGAACGACCAACCGGGGATGCCCCATATGAGAGGCATCCCCGGTCGGATGTTCAGGCCATCGAGTCGTCTCAGACGAGCTCGGTGACGGTGCCGCCGGCGGCGGCAATCTTCTCCTTGGCGGAGGCGGAGACGGCGTCGACCGACACCTGCAGCGCCACGGAGATCTCGCCCTGTCCGAGGACCTTGACGAGGTGGTTGTTGCGCACGGCACCCTTGGCGACCAGGTCGGCCACGGTGACCTCGCCACCCTCGGGGTAGAGGGTCGCGAGCTTGTCCAGGTTCACGACCTGGTACTCGGTGCGGAACGGGTTCTTGAAGCCCTTGAGCTTCGGGAGACGCATGTGGAGGGGCATCTGCCCACCCTCGAAGCGCTCCGGAACCTGGTAACGGGCCTTGGTGCCCTTGGTGCCACGACCGGCGGTCTTACCCTTGGACGCCTCACCACGACCCACACGGGTCTTGGCGGTCTTGGCGCCCGGGGCGGGCCGGAGGTCATGGGCCTTCAGCGGCTTGTTCTCCGCCATGTCAGTCGACCTCCTCAACCGTCACGAGGTGGCGGACGGTGTGCACCATTCCGCGGAACTCGGGGCGGTCCTCCTTGACAACCACGTCGTGCAGGCGCTTGAGCCCGAGCGAACGAAGGGTGTCGCGGTGGTTCTGCTTGCTGCCGATGTACGACTTCGTCTGCGTGATCTTGAGGCGAGCCATTACGCACCCGCTCCCGCACGCGCACGAAGCAGGGCCGCGGGGGCGACGTCCTCGAGCGGCAGACCGCGGCGGGCCGCGATCTCCTCGGGACGCTGCAGGCCCTTGAGGGCCTCCACGGTCGCGTGCACGATGTTGATCGCGTTGTCGGAGCCGAGCGACTTCGACAGGATGTCGTGAACGCCGGCGCACTCCAGGACGGCGCGCACCGGGCCACCGGCGATAACACCGGTACCGGGGGAAGCAGGCTTCAGCAGGACGACGCCCGCAGCCTTCTCGCCCTGGATCGGGTGAGGAATGGTGCCCTGGATGCGCGGAACCTTGAAGAAGTTCTTCTTGGCTTCTTCCACGCCCTTGGCGATGGCCGCGGGAACTTCCTTGGCCTTGCCGTAACCGACACCGACGGTGCCGTCACCATCGCCCACCACGACCAGCGCGGTGAAGCTGAAGCGACGACCACCCTTCACAACCTTGGCGACACGGTTGATCGCGACGACGCGCTCGACGTACGCGGTCTTCTCGGCGGCAGCTGCGCCGCCGTCACGGCCCTTCCGGTCCCGCCGCTCGCCGCCACCGGCACCGCTTCCGCGGCGCTGGGGTCCAGCCATTGGATTTACCTCTCTCTGTTACGTCCGCTGTGCGTAGGAACCGGGGCTAGAACTTCAGCCCGGCTTCACGGGCGGCGTCAGCCAGAGCGGCAATCCGCCCGGCGTACTGGTTACCACCGCGGTCAAACACGACGGCCTCGACGCCTGCGGCCTTGGCACGCTCAGCGACCAGCGCGCCGACCTGCTTGGCCTGGTTGCTCTTGTCGCCCTCGCCACCACGGATGGAGACGTCCAGGGTCGACGCCGACGCGAGCGTGTGGCCCGCGATGTCGTCGATGACCTGAGCCACCATGTGGCGGTTGGACCGCGTCACGACCAAGCGGGGGCGCTCCGGCGAACCGGAGACGTGCTTGCGGACGCGGATGTGACGACGCTTGCGGGCGGCACGCTTGTAGGCGTCGCCCTTGGCGATCTTCACGCCGTATGCCATGGCTACTTACCAGCCTTTCCGACCTTGCGGCGGATGACCTCGCCGGCGTACTTGACGCCCTTGGCCTTGTACGGGTCAGGCTTCCGCAGCTTGCGGATCTTGGCCGCGGTCTCGCCGACCTTCTGCTTGTCGATGCCCTCGACCGAGAACTTCGTGGGGGACTCCACCTTGAAGGTGATGCCCTCGGGGGCCTCGATCAGGATCGGGTGGCTGTAGCCCAGGGCGAACTCCAGATTGGAGCCCTTCGCCTGGACGCGGTAACCGACACCGCTGATCTCGAGCGCCTTGGTGTATCCCTGGGTCACACCGGTGATCATGTTCGCCACCAGCGTGCGGGACAGGCCGTGAAGGGCCTTGTTCTGACGCTCGTCGTTCGGGCGGACGACGTGCAGGACGCCGTCCTCACCCTTGGTGACCTCGATCGGCGACGCAACGGTGTGCGTGAGGGTGCCCTTGGGGCCCTTCACCGCGACCGTGCGGCCGTCGATGGTGACGTCCACACCGGCGGGAACCTGGATGGGGAGCTTGCCGATTCGCGACATGAGCTATTCCTCCGTTCCCGACTACCAGACGTAGGCGAGGACTTCCCCACCTACGCCCTTCTTCTGAGCCTGCTGGCCGGTCAGGAGACCGTGGGACGTGGAGATGATCGCCACGCCCAGGCCGCCGAGGACCTTCGGCAGGTTGGTGGACTTTGCGTAGACACGCAGACCCGGCTTCGAGATGCGCTTGATGCCGGCGATCGAACGCTCGCGGTTCGGGCCGAACTTCAGCTCCAGGACGAGGTTCTTGCCGACCTCGGCGTCCTCGACCTTCCAGCCGGTGATGAAGCCCTCCTGCTGGAGGATCTCCGCGATGTGCGACTTGATCTTGCTGGCGGGCATCACGACGGAGTCGTGGTATGCCGAGTTCGCGTTACGCAGACGCGTGAGCATGTCTGCGATGGGATCAGTCATGGTCATGAATTGGCCTTCGGCCTCTCTCGCCGGGGTTTCCTGTATGCGCCATCCCTCTCCCCACTCTGTGGCGGGACGGGTGCGGTGCGGGGACCTACGGCGTAGTAAGTCGGTCTTGGGCGGCAGGCGCCCAACCCCACAAGCCTACGGCATGTGAGGCCGGACTCCTGCCGACCAGATGCTTACCGAGAGCTTCCGTCAATTCCCAACGCCCAAAGGGCGCCGGAGAATTACCAGGAGCTCTTGGTCACGCCCGGCAGCTCGCCGCGGTGAGCCATCTCACGAAGGCACACGCGGCACAGGCCGAACTTGCGGTAGACGGAGTGGGGCCGGCCGCAGCGCTGGCACCGCGTGTACGCGCGGACGCCGAACTTCGGCTTACGGGCGGCCTTAGCGATCAGAGCCTTCTTCGCCACGGTCAGTTCTCCTTGAACGGGAAGCCGAGGTGACGAAGGAGGGCACGACCCTCGTCGTCGTTGGTCGCCGTGGTGACCACGGTGATGTCCATGCCCCGGACCCGGTCGATCTTGTCCTGGTCGATCTCGTGGAACATGACCTGCTCCGTGAGACCGAAGGTGTAGTTGCCACGGCCGTCGAACTGCTTCGGCGACAGGCCACGGAAGTCACGGATACGCGGCAGCGCGAGCGACAGCGTACGGTCCAGGAACTCCCACATCCGGTCACCACGGAGGGTGACGTGGCAGCCGATCGGCTGGCCCTCACGCAGCTTGAACTGCGCGATGGACTTGCGGGCCTTGGTGACGGCAGGCTTCTGGCCGGTGATCGTGGTGAGGTCGCGCACGGCGCCATCGATCAGCTTGGAGTCGCGGGCGGCGTCGCCCACACCCATGTTGACCACGATCTTGACCAGGCCGGGGATCTGCATGACGTTCTCGTACGAGAACTCCTCACGCAGCTTGCCGGCGATTTCCTCGCGGTAGCGCGTCTTGAGACGCGGCGCAGTGGTGGCAGTCATCAGATGTCCTCACCGGTCCGCTTGGCAACGCGGATCTTGTTGCCCTCGTCGTCAAAGCGGTAGCCGACGCGGGTGACGACCTTCTTGCCGTCCTTCTCCACAACCAGCTGAACGTTGCTGACGTGAATCGGGGCCTCGGTGGTGATGATGCCGCCGGTCTGCGAACCGCGAGCCGTCTGACCGGCCTTGGTGTGCTTCTTGACCCGGTTGACACCCTCGACGAGGACACGGTCCTGAGCGGGGTAGGCCACGATGACCTTGCCCTGCTTGCCCTTGTCCTTACCGGTGATGACCTGGACCAGGTCGCCCTTCTTGATCTTCATGCTTACAGCACCTCCGGCGCGAGCGAGATGATCTTCATGAACTTCTTCTCGCGCAGCTCACGGCCCACCGGGCCGAAGATACGGGTGCCGCGGGGGTCGCCGTCGTTCTTCAGAATGACGGCGGCGTTCTCGTCGAAGCGGATGTACGAGCCATCCTGACGACGACGCTCCTTGACGGTGCGAACGATGACCGCCTTGACGACGTCACCCTTCTTCACGTTGCCACCGGGGATCGCGTCCTTGACGGTGGCGACGATGACGTCACCGATGCCCGCGTAGCGGCGACCCGAACCACCGAGAACACGGATGGTGAGGATTTCCTTCGCACCCGTGTTGTCGGCGACGCGAAGTCGCGACTCCTGCTGGATCACGTCTATCTCCTGATCGTCTGCCGGTTCCCGGCGGGGGCCGCTCCGTCACCGGAGCAGCCCCCGCCGAGCCTGGCGGAACTTGCCTGAGGGGAATGCCCCTCAGGAATTACTTGGCCTTCTCGAGGATCTCGACGACGCGCCACCGCTTCGTGGCGGACAGCGGCCGGGTCTCCATCAGGAGGACGCGGTCGCCGACGCCGGCGGCGTTCTGCTCGTCGTGCGCCTTGAGCTTGTTCGTACGGCGGATGACCTTGCCGTACAGCGCGTGCTTGACACGGTCCTCGACAGCGACGACGACGGTCTTGTCCATCTTGTCGCTGACGACCAGACCCTCGCGGGTCTTGCGGAAACCGCGGTCGGTGTTCGTCTCAGTCACAGTCTTCTCGCTCATCAGACGCTCTCCACCGTCTCGATGCCCAGCTCGCGCTCGCGCATCAGGGTGTAGATCCGGGCGATGTCCTTACGGACGGACTTGAGCCGACCGTGGTTCTCGAGCTGCCCCGTCGCCGCCTGGAAGCGGAGGTTGAACAGCTCTTCCTTGGCCTCGCGGAGCTTGTTGAGCAGCTCCTCGTTGCCCAGCTCGCGCAGCTCGGACGCCTTGGTTCCGGCCGACATCACGCCTCACCTGCCTCGCGCCGAACGATGCGGCACTTCATCGGAAGCTTGTGAGCAGCGCGGGTGAGCGCCTCACGAGCAATCTTCTCGTTCGGGTAGGACAGCTCGAACATCACCCGACCGGGCTTGACGTTCGCGATCCACCACTCGGGAGAACCCTTACCGGAACCCATGCGGGTCTCGGCAGGCTTCTTCGTCAGGGGGCGGTCCGGGTAGATGTTGATCCAGACCTTGCCGCCACGCTTGATGTGGCGGGTCATCGCGATACGAGCCGACTCGATCTGACGGTTCGTCACATACGCCGGGGTCAGCGCCTGGATGCCGTACTCGCCGAACGCAACCTGCGTACCACCCTTGGACATACCGCTGCGCTTCGGGTGGTGCTGCTTGCGGTGCTTGACCCTACGGGGGATCAGCATTTCGGTCAGGCCTCCGTTCCGGTGCTCTCAGCGGCCGGAGCGGCAGCGGCGGGAGCCTCGGCCTTGGGGGCCTCGGCAGCCGGAGCCGACTGCTGCTGCGGCTTGCGACCGCGACCGCCACGCTCGCCACCGCGGCCACCACGGCCGGCCGGGCGGTCAGCGCCGCCACGGGCCGGGCGGTTGCCGGCGCGGGCAGCGGCGTTCTCGGCGCGGACCTCGGCGATGTTCTTGACGTCGCCCTTGTAGATCCAGACCTTCACACCGATGCGGCCGAAGGTCGTCTTGGCCTCGAAGAAGCCGTAGTCGACGTTCGCGCGGAGCGTGTGCAGGGGCACACGGCCCTCGCGGTAGAACTCCGAGCGGGACATCTCGGCGCCGCCGAGGCGGCCACCGCACTGGATCTTGATGCCCTTGGCGCCGGCCTTCATCGAGCTCTGCATGCTCTTGCGCATGGCACGACGGAAGGAGACGCGGGAGGAGAGCTGCTCGGCGACGGCCTGGGCCACCAGCTGAGCGTCGACCTCGGGGTTCTTGACCTCGAGGATGTTCAGCTGGACCTGCTTGCCGGTCAGCTTCTCCAGCTCGCCACGGATGCGGTCGGCCTCGGCGCCACGGCGACCGATGACGATGCCCGGGCGGGCGGTGTGGATGTCAACGCGGACGCGGTCGCGGGTGCGCTCGATCTCGACCTTCGAGATGCCGGCCCGCTCCATGCCCTTCGTCATCATGCGACGAATGGCGACGTCTTCCTTGACGTAGTCCTTGTACAGCTTGTCGGCGTACCAACGGGACTTGAAGTCCGTGGTAATGCCGAGTCGGAACCCGTGCGGGTTTACCTTCTGGCCCATTACCGGGTTCCTTCCTTGCTGCTGACGACCACGGTGATGTGGCTGGTCCGCTTACGGATCCGGTAGGCACGGCCCTGAGCACGCGGACGGAACCGCTTCAGGGTCGGGCCCTCGTCCACATACGCCTCGCTGATGACCAGCGAAGAGGCGTCGGTGTGGTCGTAGTTGTGTGCAGCGTTGGCGATGGCGCTGTCCAGCACCTTGCCAACCGGCACGCTCGCGGCCTGCGGGGCGAAACGCAGGACCGCCTGAGCCTCCGTGGCATCCATGCCACGGATGAGGTCCACCACGCGGCGGGCCTTCATGGGCGTGACGCGGATGTACCGCGCCTGGGCCCTGGCTTCCATGGTTGTCCCTTCGGTGTAAGTCATAGTCGTTCCACCCCGCGGTTAGCGGCGCTTCGACTTCCGGTCGTCCTTGACGTGGCCGCGGAAGGTGCGAGTCGGCGAGAACTCGCCGAGCTTGTGGCCGACCATCGACTCGGTGACGAACACCGGGACGTGGATCTTGCCGTTGTGCACCGCGATGGTGTGACCCAGCATGGCCGGGACGATCATCGAGCGACGGGACCAGGTCTTGATGACGTTCTTGGTGCCTGCCTCGTTCTGTACGTCCACCTTCTTGATGAGGTGGCCGTCGACGAAGGGCCCCTTCTTGAGACTGCGCGGCATCTAAACCCGCTCCTAGCGCTTCTTGTTCGTCTTGCGGCGGCGGACGATGTACTTGTTCGATGCCTTCTTCGGCGAACGAGTACGACCCTCCTTCTGACCCCACGGCGAGACCGGGTGGCGACCACCGGAGGTCTTGCCCTCACCACCACCGTGCGGGTGGTCAACCGGGTTCATCGCGACACCGCGGACGGTCGGGCGGACGCCCTTCCAGCGCATGCGGCCGGCCTTGCCCCAGTTGATGTTCGACTGCTCGGCGTTGCCGACCTCGCCGATGGTGGCGCGGCAGCGGGCGTCGACCAGGCGGATCTCACCCGACGGCATACGAAGGTGGGCCATGGTGCCCTCCTTCGCCAGCAGCTGCACGGAGGCACCTGCGGAACGGGCGAACTTCGCACCGCCGCCGGGCCGCAGCTCGATGGCGTGGATGGTCGTACCGACCGGGATGTTGCGCAGCGCCAGGTTGTTGCCGGGCTTGATGTCGGCGGTCGGGCCGTTCTCGACACGGTCGCCCTGCGTCAGGCCACGCGGCGCGATGATGTAGCGCTTCTCGCCGTCCGCGTAGTGCAGCAGCGCGATGCGCGCGGTGCGGTTGGGGTCGTACTCGATGTGCGCGACCTTGGCCGGCACGCCGTCCTTGTCGTGACGACGGAAGTCGATCACTCGGTAGGCGCGCTTGTGGCCACCGCCCTGGTGGCGAACGGTCACACGACCGGCGTTGTTACGGCCGCCCTTGCTGTGCAGGGGGCGGACCAGCGACTTCTCCGGCGTGGACCGCGTGATCTCGACAAAGTCGGCGACGCTGGAGCCACGACGGCCCGGGGTCGTCGGCTTGTACTTGCGGATACCCATTTCTCAGTCCTCGTCCGATTCCGGACGACTCGACCTCCGTTAGGAGGTCGGGCCGCCGAAGATGTCGATACGGTCGCCCTCGGCGAGGGTCACGATGGCGCGCTTGGTGTCAGCGCGCTTGCCGAAACCGGTCTTGGTGCGCTTGCGCTTACCCTGCCGGTTGATCGTGTTGACCCCGGTGACCTTGACCGAGAAGACCGCTTCCACGGCCTGCTTGATCTGGGTCTTGTTGGAGCCGGGCGCGACGATGAACGTGTACTTGTTCTCGTCGAGCAGCGCGTAGCTCTTCTCGGACACCACCGGCTTGACGAGAACGTCGCGCGGGTCCGTGAAGGTCTTGCTGGTAACGGTCGCCTCGCTCATCAGGCGTCGCTCCCTTCGGTCTCAGCGGTCTGGGGGCCAGACACGAAGGACTCGAAGGCGGCCTGGGTGAAGACCACGTCGTCAGAGACGATCACGTCGTACGTGTTCAGCTGGCCCGGCTCCAGGATGTGCACCTGGGGCAGGTTGCGGGCGGACAGCCACGCGGCCTCGTCGGCGCGGTCGACGACCAGGAGCAGGTTCTTGCGCTCCGAGATCTTGCCGAACAGCGTCTTGGCGGCCTTCGTGGAGGCGGCACCCTCGACCACGCCGGTGACGACGTGGATGCGGGAGTGACGGGCCCGGTCCGAGAGGGCACCGCGCAGGGCGGCGGCCTTCATCTTCTTCGGGGTCCGCTGCGAGTAGTCACGCGGCTGCGGGCCGTGGACGACGCCACCGCCGGCGAACTGCGGCGCACGGGTCGAACCCTGGCGCGCGCGGCCGGTGCCCTTCTGGCGGTAAGGCTTCTTGCCACCACCACGGACTTCGCCGCGGGTCTTGGTCTTGTGCGTGCCCTGACGGGCAGCTGCCAGCTGGGCGACAACGACCTGGTGGATCAGCGGAACGCTGGTCTTGGCGTCGAAGATCTCCGCGGGGAGCTCGACGGTCCCGGCCTTGTCGCCTGCCGGCGAAAGGATGTCAATGGTGCTCATCGGTTCCTCAAGCCCCCTTGGCCGCGGTGCGGACCAGGACGAGGCCGCCGTTCGGACCAGGGACCGCGCCCTTGATGAGGAGCAGACCCTTCTCCGCGTCAACCGCGTGGATGGTCAGGTTCTGGGTGGTGACCCGCTCGTTGCCCATGCGACCCGCCATGCGCATGCCCTTGAAGACACGGCCGGGGGTGGCACAGCCACCGATGGAGCCGGGCATGCGGTGCACACGGTGGGCACCGTGGGACGCCTTGCCGCCCTTGAAGTTGTGACGCTTCATGACACCCGCGAAGCCCTTGCCCTTGCTCTTGCCCGTGACGTCAACCTTGACGCCGGACTCGAACACCTCGGCGGTGACCTCCTGGCCCAGCGTGTACTCGCCGGCGTCAGGGGTGCGGAGCTCCACCAGGTGGCGGCGCGGGGTCACGTCGGCCTTGGCGAAGTGGCCCTTGAGGGGCTTGTTCACCTTGCGCGGGTCGATCTCGCCGAAGGCGAGCTGAACCGACTCGTAACCGTCGCGGTCGTTGGTGCGGATCTGGGTGACGACACAGGGCCCGGCCTTGACGACGGTCACCGGGACGACCCGGTTGTTCTCGTCCCAGACCTGGGTCATGCCGAGCTTCTCGCCCAGGACGCCCTTAATGTTCTTAGCCATCTCGCGCGTCACCTCAGAGCTTGATCTCGATGTCGACGCCCGCCGGCAGGTCGAGACGCATCAGCGAGTCAACCGTCTTCGGCGTGGGGTCGAGGATGTCGATGAGGCGCTTGTGCGTGCGCATCTCGAAGTGCTCGCGCGAGTCCTTGTACTTGTGCGGCGACTTGATGACGCAGTACACGTTCTTCTCAGTGGGCAGCGGCACCGGGCCCGCGACCGACGCACCAGTGCGGGTCACCGTCTCGACGATCTTCTTCGCCGAGGAGTCGATGACCTCGTGGTCGTAGGCCTTGAGCCGGATGCGGATCTTCTGTCCCGCCATGGCTACTAGTAGTCCTGTCTCTCGTAACGCTCTGGAACCCGGGAGTTCTAAGGACTCCTCCTCCGACCCACGCGGTCGGGCGTGTCGCATCCCCTCTACGCAGATCTCCCGAAGGATTTCCCAACCAAGGGGGTGCGGGCCCGAGGACCGCAGGACCGGGGGCGGAACACCCACCGGGTGCCTGGTCAGTGCCCCACTGACGCTTCCCGGAAGATTCCCGTACGTCCGACCCGCAGGGGGTCGACGAGTACTGTGGGACTCGCTTCCGGTCCTCCCGGCGGGAGGCGCGCAGCATTGACACTCAACCGAGCAACCTGGTCAGTGTGCCATACGCGGCACGAGCCTGGCCAATCGGGCCGAGAATCTTACCCCGCGTAGCCGTGCGGTCAAACGGGGGCGCGCAGGAGAGGGTCTCCGGGCGCCACTCCGCGTCATTCGGTCGAGCCCCGCACAGCCCCTCCCCCACCGTGACCGGCCGGGCACACCGTCGGCCCAGGGGCATCGAAAATGCGTACGCACTATCCGCGCACCGCGCATCTGCCGTGGTCGCCGGGGGCCGCCTCGGACGACGTGCGGATCGCGGACCTCTCGGGGCTGACCGGCCGCGAGGTCGTGGTCACCGAGAAGCTGGACGGCGAGAACACCACGCTCTACGCCGACGGCCTCCACGCCCGCTCGCTGGACTCCGCCCACCACCCCTCACGGGGCTGGGTGAAGGCACTCCAGGGCCGGATCGGGGCCCGTACACCCGAGGGATGGCGGGTGTGCGGGGAGAACATGTTTGCGCGCCGCTCGATCCCGTACGACGGCCTGGAGAGCTTCTTCTACGGTTTCTCGGTCTGGGACGGGGAGCACTGCCTGCCCTGGGACCGGACGGTGGTGTTCCTGCGCGAGCTGGGGATTCCGGTGCCACCGGTGCTGTGGCGCGGGGTGTTCGACGCGCGGGCCGAGAAGGCGCTGCGTGCCTTGCGACCGGACACCGGGCGACAGGAGGGGTACGTCGTCCGCCCGGCGGACGGCTTCGGCGCGGCGCACTTCGGGCGCCGGGTGGCGAAGTGGGTGCGGCCCGGTCATGTGCGGACCGACACCCACTGGATGCACGCCTCCGTCGTGGAGAACGGTCTCGGTCCGGCCGCCGCTCTGTGGGCGGTGCGGTCGGGCGCACCGGTCGACGCGGGGGCGCTGGCCGATGCCACGGGTGCGGGCGGCTGGGACGTGGGGGCCGCTGTCGCGATGGGCGAGGCCCTCGACGCCCTGGGCCGCACGGGCGACGACCGGCTGACCGGTGTACTGGCCGCGCTGCTGCACCGCGGCCGGCGCACCGCACTCGCGCCCGCGCTGGCGCGGACCCTGGGCATGCCCCAGGCCCGGCGCATCGCGGATCTCGTCGGACTGCACCCCGCGCTGCACCGCCCGTACCCGGACGAGGAACGCCGAACAGGCCTGGTCCGGCTGTCGCTCGCCGCCGGTCTCGGGCTGCTGCACGCGCTGGCCGCGACGGTGGCCGACACCGACGAGGCACGCGAACAGGTGGAGTGGTCGGCCCTGCACGCCCAGGACGTACAGGAGCCGGCCGGACTGTCCGCGGCGTTCACGGATCTGGATCCGTCGGCCGCCGACCGCTGCCGCGCCCAGGCACGTGAGGCGTACGCCCTGGGCCGGGTCGCCACCGCCGAGGAGGCGGTCGCCGCGACCTGGCGATGGCGGACCGGGGACTTCCCGCGCCTCATCCATCTGGTCGGGCCCTCCGGCAGCGGCAAGAGCACCTTCGCGCGCGGCCTGCCCGGTGTCGACACGTATCTGGCGCTGGACGACCTGCGACTGGCCCGGGGATCGCGCGCCGGCCAACGCGCCAACGGGGAGGTGCTGCGCGAGGGGCTCGACCGCCTGGACGCCGCGCTCACCGCAGGCTCCACGGTCGTCTGGGACGCCACCTCGCTCAACGCGCACCAGAGCTCCCTGGTACACGCGGTCGCCCGGCGCAGGGACGCACTGCTGACCCACGCCGTCGCCCTGGTCGACGAGGCGGAGCTGGTCCGCCGCAACGAACGCCGCACCCATCCGGTGCCCCCGCAGGTGCTGACCTCGCAGCTGCACCGGTTCGTGCCCCCGTACCCGGGCCAGGCCCACCGCACCTGGTACATCGGCGCGAGCGGAACTGTGGAGGACGGGGTGTAGATGCGTACCAGCGAGGAGATCTACCACCGGGTCCGCTGGGACCCCCGGTTCGATCCGGCACGCTTCGTGATGGGCGTGGCGCAGCGCGGGACGGTGCCGACGCGGGTGCCACTGCCGCAGTTCACGCCGGGCGGGGACATTCCCTGGCACCGGGTGCTGTTCTTCGAGGCCGACGGCGAGGTGGTGTGGGACCGGTCCTCGGGCGTGGACCGGATCGACGCGACGGAAGCCGGGCGGATCCGCACCGCACGCCGGCTGCCGTCGCCGTACTTCGTCTCCCGCACACCGCACGCGTACTGCGCACCGGAGGCCGCCTGGACGCCCGTACCCGAGGACGTGTCCGCGCCCGCTCCGTCCGGGCCCCTGACGCTGCTGACCTGGAACACCCTCTGGGACCGCTACGACAGCGACCGCATCGACACCGCCCGGCGCCGCCCGCTCCTGCTCGACGCCCTGCGTGCCGCGCACGCGGATGTCATCGCCCTCCAGGAGGCCGAACCCGACCTGCTCGGGCTTCTGTTGGCCGCGCCCTGGGTCCGCGAGACGTACACGCTCTGGGCCGACCCGGCAGGCCGGGACGTCTCCGACTGCGGCCTGCTGCTGCTCAGCAGACTCCCCGTGCGCGAAGCCGGCCTGCATGCGCTCGGCCCGCACAAGGCGGTCGCCGCAGTGGTCGTGGAAACGGCGGAAGGAGCGGTCACGGTCGCCACCACCCATCTCAGCAGCAACCACTCGGCGAACGGTGCCGCCCTGCGCGACGCCGAACTGACCGGCCTGGCAACGGCGTTGAATGCGGTCGAGGGGGATGTGATGCTGCTCGGCGACTTCAACGACAGCGGTGACACACCGCAGGCCCGGCTGGGGATGGCGGACACCTGGAGTCTGGTGCACGGCGTGGACGACCGGACACCGACCTTCGATCCGTCCGTCAATCCGCTGGCCGCCGTCTCCTCCCTGACCGGACGGGCGTCCCGGCTGGACCGGGTGCTGGTCCGCTCGGAGCGGCTGCGGCCCGTGTCGGCCGTGCTGCTGGGCGACGTACCGACACCGGACGGGCTCTATGTCTCGGACCACTTCGGGGTACGGGCGGAGCTGGCCGGAACCTCGGAGGACGAGGCCGGGGAAGCCAAGGGCACCGCGACCGAGATCGTCCGCCGGGTGACCGCAGCCCTGCCCGAGGGCATCGTCCATACGGTCGGCTCGCGGCGGATGGGCTGCGCACGGCCCGGCGCGGATGTGGACCTGGTGGCTGCGCTGCCCGGGGACGGGGATCTCTCCGGGGTGCGGAAGCGGCTGGCCTCAGCACTGCCGGAGGCCACCGGTCTGCGTGAGGTGACCGGTGCACGGGTGCCCGGTCTGCGCTTCCGGCTCCACGGGCTCCTGGTCGATCTGGTGACCGTCGCGACGGGCGGCCTCTCTCCGGCCGAGGCGGTGGACCGGCGCACCAAGTTGGGCGAGGCGGCGGCCGTGGCGCTCAGTGCGGTGAGCGACGCGGACGCGGTGCTCGCGGCGGCGGACCCGCACCGGGCGGCGTTCACCCGCCTCGCACGGGAGGTGAAGGCCTGGGCACGGGCGCGGGGCCTGGACTCCGCCCCGTGCGGCGGACTGCCGGGCCTGGCCTGGTCCGTACTGGCCGCACGAACCGCCCACGAGGCCGGCGACCTGCCCCCGGTCCCCCTGCTCCGGCACTTCTTCGCGACCTGGGCGGCGTGGGACTGGAGCCGGCCGGTCGGCTGCGGGGAGACGGCCGACCCCGGGCGGACAGAGGACTCCGAGCAAGCGGTCGGCTCCCGGAAGGCGGGCGGCCCGGAGCAAGCGGGAGAACGCTCTCTCACCGTGCTCACCCCGACCGCTCCCGTGCGCTCCTGCACCTCGCAGGTCTCCCCGGCGGGCCGCGACCTCATCGCCGAGGAACTCTTCCGCGCATGGGAGATCCTGGAGTCCGCCGCCGACTCCGACCTCGTACCGCGCGCCCTGCTCTGCGCCCCGCCACCCCTGCACCTGCGTCATGCCGCCTGGGCGATCGTCTCCGTCGAACAGGGCCCGGACGAGGGCCGCTTCCGTGGCCGTCTCCTCGCCCTGCTCGCCGCCCTCGCGGAGGCGGGCTCCCCGGACGCCCAGGCCTGGCCCCGCCCGTGCGGCGCCGACGCGTCCCACGTCCAGTACGCGATCGGCCTCGGGCGTACCCCGCCCGACGAAACCCGGCTCGCGGAGATCGGCGGAGAGGTGCTGCGCGGCATCCCGGGGACGGGGCTGCGCCGGGTGGACGGGAGCGAGATGCCGGCGGTGCGGTGAGGGGGTACGCCTATGGGGCGGGCCGCCAGACGGTCAGTTGTCGGACGCGAACGAGACGAAACCGGCCCATGCGCTCGACGGGAAGGCCAACTGGGGCCCCTGCGCCACCTTGGAATCGCGGACACGGACGACACCCGAAGTGGTCGCCACCTCGATGCAGGAGTCGCCCTCACTGCTGCTGCTGTAGCTGCTCTTGAACCACTCCAGCTCGGAAGCGTCCCCGGCAGAGGGCTTGCAGATCATGTCTCCCCCAGCACGTGCTCGATGTAAGCCCCGGGACGCCCGCCAGGCGGCCTGAGGGGCGCGCCATCGGAGGTCAGTCGCGTGACGCGAACGAGACGAAACCGGCCCATGCACTCGGCGGGAAGGCCAACTGGGGCCCCTGCGCCACCTTGGAATCGCGGACACGGACAACGCCGGAAGTGGTCGCCACCTCAACGCAGTCGTTTCCGTCGCCACTGCTGCTGTAGCTGCTCTTGAACCACTCCAGCTCGGAAGTGTTCCCGGCAGAGGGCTTGCTGATCATGTCTCCCCCAGCACTTGTTCGATGAAGGCCAGCGACTCCCGCGGCGCAAGAGCCTGGGACCGGATCATCCCATAGCGCAACTCAAGGATCCTGAGCTGCTTCGGGTCGGAGACGGGGCGGCCGCCGAAGGCCCCATCGGAACGCCCAACAGCACTGCCGTCAGGGAACTTCAGCACCTCGATCAGCCCACCCGTCCCGGGATGTTCCTCGCACCGGGTTGGCATCACCTGGATCACCACGTTTCGCAACTGCCCTACTTCCAGGAGATGTTCGAGTTGCCTGCGCCACACCATGGTGCCCCCAACCGGACGGCGGAGCGTCACCTCTTCCTGTACGAAACTGAGCGAGGGGAGAGGATCTCGATCAAAGATGGATCGCCGGGCCATACGAGCAGCCACGACGCGATCCATCTCGTCCAGTGTGTATGCGGGAAGCCACGATGCGAAGAGGGCCCGCATGTGTTCCTCGGTCTGCAAAAGGCCGTTGATGTTGTGGGGGTGGTAGGCCTCCAACTCGACGGCCTTGGCCTCCAGCTTCGCCAGGTCCCGCACCTTCTTCGGGTACCGGACCTCCGCCACGTCCTTCTTCATCGTGACGAGCTTCCCGCCCGCGCCCAGCACCGCGTCCGCCCTGTCCAGGAACTCCGCCGGGGGATGCGCCGACCGCTCTCCACCTTGTAGACCAGGTCCTCCCCGTACCCGATCGCCGCCCCGAACTCGCAGGCCCTCAGCCCCGCCGACTCCGGCCACACCTTGATCTGACGGCCCACGGCGGCGACCACGGCCGCCCCCGACTCGTCGTCGGGATCGACTTCCCAGCCGGGCTCGTCCGCACCGCCGTCAGCCCGCTCCGCGCCGACCTCGTCCACGCTCATCCGTGCCCCGCTTCCACCGTGCGTGCTGTTCTCCGTCAACCCCTTCAGTCGTCAACCCCTTCAGCCCCCGGTAGGACACCCCGGACAGCCAGGACAGCGCTGGACACCACTGGACAGTGACCGTACGCAAGGGCTTGGCCACGGTGCACGCTATGCAGTCCCGGCCCCACCGAGTGACGTGAACCGAGAATTCAATCGCCCTCGACTCGCCGCCTCCAGCGGTGCGTTCACCACGCCACCTTCCAGGACTACCTCCTCCACCGGGTCGCGACAGCCACGACCCGGTAAACCGCGACGAGGTGAACCACGACGAGGTCGACCGCGCCGTGGTCATGCACGACATAAAAGATCCAAGAACCAGGAAAAGAACCCTTACCCACCCCACCCCACCCCCGTCACTCGCACGGGTGAGGTTCTCCAACTCAACTGGCTTTTCGGCGGGTTGGCAGGCATATGCTCGCCCCCACAACCACAGACATGCGACGGCCCCCAACCAGGAGTGCAATCCCGACCGAGGGCCTGACCACCGAGGAAGAAGAGAGCTTCCCGATGGATACCCCGAAGGTTAGCGCGCCCCCGCGCACCTCGTCAGCCGGTGTCGTACACATCAACACCCGGCACACGAACCGCTTCACTGTCGTCGGCAACCACCTCACCCAGCACAGCGAGCTGTCCCTCGTGGCGATCGGCCTCGCCGCGCACATCCAGTCGCTGCCGACCGGGTCCAGGTTCGGCATCAAGTCCCTCGCCGAGCGCTTCCCGGAGAGCGAGCCCCGGATCGCCGCCGCCCTGCGCGAGCTGGAAGCCCACGGCTACCTGCGCCGCACACGGGAACGCCTGCCCAGCGGCCGGTTCATCGCCCGTATCGAGTCCTACAACCAGCCCACGGGATACGCCGCCCCGGCCGCAATCCCCAGGCCGCGGACCGCGCCCAGCCTCCCGGACCCCGCGCCTCGGGCAACGACGCAGGAACCCCGACCCCGCTCCCCCGGCGACGACGCAGGAGCCCACCCCGGTCGCCCAGCCGGAGCCCCAACAGCCCACGCCCGCCCCGGTCGCCCAGCCGGAGCCCCAACAGCCCACGCCCGACCCCCACCCGGCCCCTGCCTCACACCCAACCCTCCCGGTCCCCCGCTCCCAGGTGCCCGACCCGGAACGGCACCGGACCGCCGTCGACCTCCTCGCAGACCTGCGGCGGCACGACCCGCGGCTGCTGCTGAGCGAGAACGACATCCGGCGGCTGGCCCCTGCCGTCGACGCCTGGCTCGAACGCGACGCCCACCCCGACGCCGTACGCCGCACCCTCCTCGTCGGCCTCCCCCCACCCGCTCACCCGCCCCGCAGGCCTCCTCGCCCACCGTCTCGCCGCCCTCCTGCCACCCCCACTGCCGGCCGCTCCGGCACCGGACACCGCGGGACGCCCGGACCCGCTCCAGAACTGCGACGGCTGCGACCGCGCCTTCCGCGCACCGGAGCCGGGCCACTGCCCCAGCTGCCGATCCGAGCTGATGGAGGCCGCCTAGCATGAACGCGACGCCCCTTGCCTTCGGGCACAGACGAGGAGCCCACGCCGTGGCCACCGCCCCGGACGACGCACCGCAGGACTCGTTCCGCTACCAGGCCATGCGCGACATCGTCGAACAGGTACGGGACAGCGTTCCCGGCAAGCTGGAGATCACCCGAGAAGGGATCGTGCACGACATGACGTCCCCGGGGCGTCTCCACGAACTGACCGCCGCCCAGGTCAGTCGCCGTCTGGAGAAGCTGATGCCGGACGACATCGTGGCCCACACCGGGACGCCCGATGTCGAGGGAGCGTCGGAGGGCATCATGCGCCACCCAGACATCATGGTGATCGCCGTGGAGGACATGGAGGGGCAGGGGTCCTTCGACCCCCGTACGCTCATCGCCGCCATCGAGATCGTCTCGCAGTCGAATCCGGACAACGACTGGGTGAGCAAGATGCGTGACTATCCCCTGCTCGGCATCCCCGTCTACGCGGTCTTCGCCCCCGTACGGGGGTCGGAGCCGTCCTGTCCGACATCCACCCGACACCCCACGGGCCCCGCTACGCGACCCGCAAGGACTTCGTCTACGGCGAGGACGTCACCATCGGCAGGTGGACGATCTCGACCGACGCACTCCCCCGCTACGCCTGAGCCCGGCTCCACGATCCGCCGACACCCACCAGAACGCACCCACTGAACGGGCAGCCGGGAGCGCCCCTCTCCGGTCGCCTCGTGCCACTGCGAATTCGGTCGCCTCGTGCCGCTGCGAGAATCCAGCCGTGAACGAGAGCACTGCCACGGCCTGGGCTCTGCGCCCCGCCGAGCCCGAAGACGTCGAGGTCATAGCCGAGCTGCGGGCCATCGTGATGCGCCCAGACCTGGAACGGCTCGGGCGCTACGACGAGCACCGCGTGCGACAGCGGCTTCGGGACGTCTACGCGTCGGAGCACACCTCGGTCGTCCTCGTGGACGGCGCGTTCGCCGGCTGCGTCACCCTGCGGCCGGTCGAGGACTGGTTGTGGCTGGAGAACTTCTACCTCTCCCCCGCCCTCCAGGGCCGCGGCATCGGCACCGCCGTGCTGCGTTCGCTGCTCGCGCGGGCCGACGAGGAAGGCATGACCGTCCGCCTGGACGTGCTGCAGGGCAGCGCCGCCCGCGCGCTCTACGAACGGCACGGGTTCGTAGAGGAACGGCAGGACCCCGTCGATGTGTACATGGCGCGTACGCCCACGAGTTGAGCCATCGGGGTCACATCGGCAGAACCCAGGCAACCTGTCCCGGGATACCTCCGTCTATCCGGCCGCAGCAGCGGCACGTCCCCGCCGCTGCTGCACGGATTCGGTACGCAGCGCAGGCCGCACAGCCGCCCGCTGCGGGGTGAGTGGACGGAGCACGATGGTGACGGATCGACCCACGCTGCACGCATCTCTCACGGGGCTGCCGCGACGCACCCTGCTCACGGCGGCGGCCGGTGCGCTGGGCCCGGCAGTCCTCGGCGGCTGCACCGCGTCTTCGCCGCGCCGTCGCCGCAACCCCACCGCGGACCCGCTGCCCGGCCTGCCGATCAGCGCCTCGCACGAGTCCCTGATGATGCAGATCCTCGCCCACCCGGACGACGACCTGTACTTCATGAACCCGGACGCCCAGCAGGCCCTGGACGCCGGCACCCCCCTGGTCTGCGTCTATCTGACCGCGGGCGAGGCCACCGGCATCAACCACGCCCCCGGCCACCCGCTGCCCGCCCCCGACAAGGCGGCGTACTCCTCCGCCCGGCACCAGGGGCTCCGCCAGGCGTACGCGACCATTCTCGGCCACGGCCCGTTCACGCAGTGGCAGAAGTCCGTGATCGACCTGCACGGCAACCACCGCGCCGAGATCAACCGCCTCGGCAACGGCGGTCGCACAGTCGACCTGATCTTCATCAACACCGCGATGCACACCACGTACGGCCGCCTCGGGCTGTCCAGCCTCTGGCAGGACCGCCGACTCGTCCTGCCGACCGTCGTCGCCGACAACTCCCCTCTGCAAAAGGCGGGTTCGTACACGTACGACGGGCTGATCGACGTACTGGTCGGGCTGTTCGAGCAATACCGGCCCAGCATCGTGCACACCCTGGACCCGGACCCCGACACCCAGCACAGCAGCAACACCGTCCGCCGCCGGGACAGCGAGCAGCAGGGCTACTCCGACCACCCCGACCACACCGCGACCGCACTGTTCACCTGGACGTCTCTGATCCGGTGGGTGGCAAGGGCCACCGAGGGCGGCGGTACGGTACCGGGCTTCGCCACCACGGCGTTCCGGGGCTACTACAACGCGCACTGGCCCAAGAACCTCCCGCCCGCCGTGCTGGCGGAGAAGGCATCGCATCTGGTGCCGTACGGGGGCGCGATCGGCTGGCGCTGCGGGAACCCCGCGGGCTGCGGGGACTACAACGTGGGCGGCAACCGGCCGCTGACCAACCGCAAGGGCTGGGTGCGCTCCACCCACTACCGCTACCCCGGTCCGCGGACCGCCGTCGTCCCGGAGCCGGACGGCCGGCTCGTCGCATACGGGGTGCTGGGGCTGCGGGCGGTGCGCTGGCGCGAGAGCGCGCCGGGCAGCGGGGTGTGGGACACCCCGGACGACCTCGGCGGCGGCCCGCTCGCACCGGTCCTGGGGAGCGCGACCCTGCCGGACGGGCGGCAGCTGCTCCTCGGGCTGCGGTTCGCCGCGCTCGGCGGGCGCGGGGCGGACGACGAACGCGAGATCGTGGTGCTGGAGCAGCGCCACCCCGGCGGCGGCTTCCGCGCCTGGGACGGACTCGGGAACCCGATGCGGGACCACGAGAGCGGGCGCCGGATCGGTGTCCCGGTCGCGGTCGCCGCACCGGACGGCCGGGTCCATCTCTTCGTACGGAACGCGGGAAAGGGCCTCAGTACGCGGGTCCGGCACACCGACGGCCGGTGGAGCGGGTGGCGGGACGCGGGCGGCGGGGAGGTCCAGGACGGGCTGAGCGCCGTGGTGGACGACGCCGGGTGCGTCCATGTCTTCGCGGCGGGCCATTTCGGGGTGCATCACTGGACGCAGGACAGCCCCGGGGATCCGGTCACCGCGCGCGCCCGGATCAGCGGTCTGCCGGTGCCCGGGGACGGACCGGCCGCGCTGCCGGGGGCGGACGGGACCATCGACCTGTTCTACCGTGCGGCGGCCAAGGCCGCGTTGACGACGGTACGGACCGGGGAGACGGCGAAGGAGACCGGCATCGACGGGTACGGCCGGCTGATCACCGACCGGGCGGGCTTCGACGGGTACGGGCCGGTGTCCGCCGCCGGATCGCCGGATGCCCCGGTGCTGCTCGGCCGCACCATGAAGGGCCTGCTCCAGCTCCGTACGCCCAAGGGGCTCTCGGTACGGACCCACGGGCCGGTGGCCCTGGACGGGCCCGTGCTCCGGGTCGACCAGGACGGGCGGCCCACGGCGGTGGCCCTGGGGCCCGACGCCCTGCCGTGGCTCTGGCGTCCCTGAGGAGGCCCCGCACACGCCGAAGGGCCCCGACCCACCGCTTGCGCGGCGGGCCGGGGCCCTTCTTGGTGCTCTGTGCGGAGCAACCAGGTCAGACAGTCAAATAATTACTTGACGATCTTGGTGACCTGGCCGGCGCCCACGGTCCGGCCACCCTCACGGATGGCGAACTTCAGGCCCTCCTCCATGGCGACCGGCTGGATCAGCGCGACGTTCATGACGGTGTTGTCGCCCGGCATGACCATCTCGGTGCCCTCGGGAAGGGTCACAACGCCCGTCACGTCCGTGGTACGGAAGTAGAACTGCGGGCGGTAGTTGTTGAAGAACGGGGTGTGACGGCCACCCTCGTCCTTCGACAGGATGTAGGCCTGGGCCTCGAACTCGGTGTGCGGCGTGACCGAACCGGGCTTGATGATGACCTGGCCGCGCTCGACGTCCTCGCGCTTGATGCCACGGAGGAGCAGACCGACGTTCTCACCGGCCTGACCCTCGTCGAGCAGCTTGCGGAACATCTCGATGCCGGTGACCGTGGTGGTGGTCTTCTCGGTCTTGATACCGACGATGTCGACGGTCTCGTTGACCTTCAGGACACCACGCTCGATACGACCGGTGACGACGGTGCCACGACCGGTGATCGTGAAGACGTCCTCGATCGGCATCAGGAACGGCTTGTCGACGTCACGCTCGGGCTGCGGGATCGACTCGTCGACGGCGGCCATGAGGTCGAGGACCGACTGGCCCCACTCCTTGTCGCCCTCGAGCGCCTTGAGCGCCGAGACCTTGACGACCGGAACGTCGTCGCCCGGGAACTCGTACTCGGAGAGGAGCTCACGGACCTCGAGCTCGACGAGCTCCAGGATCTCCTCGTCGTCCACCATGTCGGCCTTGTTCAGGGCGACGACGATGTACGGAACGCCGACCTGGCGGGCCAGGAGCACGTGCTCCTTGGTCTGCGGCATCGGGCCGTCGGTGGCGGCGACCACGAGGATGGCGCCGTCCATCTGCGCGGCACCGGTGATCATGTTCTTGATGTAGTCGGCGTGACCCGGGCAGTCGACGTGCGCGTAGTGACGCGACTCCGTCTGGTACTCGACGTGCGCGATCGAGATCGTGATACCGCGCTGGCGCTCCTCGGGAGCCTTGTCGATCTGGTCGAAGGCCGAGGCCTCGTTCAGGTCCGGGTACGCGTCGTGCAGCACCTTGGTAATGGCGGCCGTGAGGGTCGTCTTACCGTGGTCAATGTGACCGATGGTGCCGATGTTGACGTGCGGCTTAGTCCGCTCGAACTTCGCCTTCGCCACTGGGTCCTCCTGTGGAGTGGTTCTGTACGCCTTGCTTCATCGGCGCCAGGGTGATCTTTGCTGGGATGCCGGGGCCGGGGGCATTCACCGCATTGCTTGCGCTCTGCGACGAATGCCCCACGAGGCTCCGGTGACAAGCCTAAAGCGTGAGCTCGGGAGAGTTACTCGCCCTTGGCCTTCGCGATGATCTCCTCGGCGACGTTCCGCGGAACCTCGGCGTAGGAGTCGAACTGCATCGAGTAGCTTGCGCGACCCGAAGTCTTGCTACGGAGATCTCCGACGTAGCCGAACATCTCCGAGAGGGGCACGAGGCCCTTCACGACGCGAGCGCCGCTGCGCTCCTCCATGGCCTGGATCTGGCCACGGCGGGAGTTGATGTCACCGATGACGTCGCCCATGTAGTCCTCGGGCGTCGTGACCTCGATGGCCATCATCGGCTCGAGGAGCACGGGGGACGCCTTGCGGGCACCCTCCTTGAACGCCTGCGAACCGGCGATCTTGAACGCCAGCTCGGAGGAGTCGACCTCGTGGTAGCCACCGTCGAGAAGCGTGACGCGGACGCCCGTCATCTCGTACCCGGCCAGGATGCCGAACTGCATGGCCTCCTGCGCACCCGCGTCCACCGAGGGGATGTACTCCTTGGGGATGCGGCCACCGGTGACCTTGTTGACGAACTCGTACGAGGACTCGCCGCCCTCGAGGGGCTCGATCGCGATCTGCACCTTGGCGAACTGACCGGTACCACCGGTCTGCTTCTTGTGGGTGTAGTCGATGCGCTCGACGGCCTTGCGGATCGTCTCGCGGTACGCGACCTGCGGCTTGCCGACGTTCGCCTCGACGCGGAACTCGCGCTTCATGCGGTCGACGAGGACCTCGAGGTGGAGCTCACCCATACCACCGATGATGGTCTGGCCGGTCTCCTCGTCCGAGTGCACCTGGAAGGAGGGGTCCTCCTCCGAGAGACGCTGGATGGCGACACCCAGCTTCTCCTGGTCACCCTTGGACTTGGGCTCGATGGCGACCTGGATGACCGGTGCCGGGAAGTCCATGGACTCCAGGATCACCGGGGCCTTGTCGTCGCACAGCGTCTCACCGGTGGTGGTCTGCTTCAGGCCCATGACGGCGACGATGTCGCCGGCGCCCACCGACTCGATCTCCTCACGCTTGTTCGCGTGCATGCGGTAGATCTTGCCGATGCGCTCCTTCTTGCCCTTGACGGAGTTCAGCACCGAGGTGCCGGACTCCAGGCGGCCCGAGTAGACCCGGACGAAGGTGAGCTTGCCGAGGTGCGGGTCGCTCATGATCTTGAACGCGAGGGCCGCGAGCGGCTCGTCCTCGGACGGCTTGCGCTTGACGACCTCCTCCGGGTCCTTGACGCCGTGGCCCTCGATGGCCTCGACGTCCAGGGGGGAGGGGAGGTAGCGCACGACGGCGTCGAGCAGGGGCTGAACGCCCTTGTTCTTGAACGCGGTGCCGCAGAACACGGGGGTGACGGTGGTCTCGCCGCCCTTGCCCGAGTTGATGGTGATGCGACGGATGGCGTCGTAGAGCTGCTCCACGGTGGGCTCTTCGCCCTCCAGGTAGAGCTCCATGAGCGCCTCGTCGTTCTCCGCGACGGCTTCGAGGAGCTTGGCACGCCATTCCTCGGCAGCCTCGGCCAGCTCGGCCGGGATGTCGACGATGTCGTACGCCTCGCCCTTGCTGGCTTCGGCGGAGTAGACGAACGCCTTCATCGTCACGAGGTCGACGACACCCGTGAAGTCGGCCTCGGCGCCGATGGGGAGCTGCATCACGATCGGGGTCGCGCCGAGGCGGTCCGTGATCATGGTGACGCAGCGGAAGAAGTCCGCACCGGTGCGGTCGAGCTTGTTGACGAAGCAGATACGCGGAACGCCGTAGCGGTCCGCCTGACGCCAGACGGTCTCGGACTGCGGCTCGACGCCCGCGACACCGTCGAACACGGTGACAGCGCCGTCGAGGACGCGGAGCGAACGCTCCACCTCGACGGTGAAGTCGACGTGCCCGGGGGTGTCGATGATGTTGATGGTGTGGTCAACATCATTGAGCGGCCAGTGGCAGGTCGTCGCGGCCGACGTGATCGTGATGCCGCGCTCCTGCTCCTGCTCCATCCAGTCCATCGTGGCAGCGCCGTCGTGGACTTCACCGATCTTGTACGAGACGCCGGTGTAGAACAGGATCCGCTCAGTGGTGGTCGTCTTGCCCGCGTCGATGTGGGCCATGATCCCAATGTTGCGGACCTTGGCCAGGTCAAGCGAAGTGGTGGCCATAAGGCTCAATCTTCTCTCGGTCTCGATGTGGGTAGCGACTACCAGCGGTAGTGCGCGAAGGCCTTGTTGGACTCGGCCATCTTGTGGGTGTCCTCGCGCTTCTTGACGGCAGCGCCAAGACCGTTGGAGGCGTCGAGCAGCTCGTTCATGAGGCGCTCGGTCATGGTCTTCTCACGGCGGGCGCGGGAGTAACCCACGAGCCAGCGCAGCGCGAGGGTGGAGGCGCGACCGGGCTTGACCTCGATCGGCACCTGGTAGGTGGCGCCACCGACACGGCGGGACTTGACCTCGAGCGAGGGCTTGACGTTCTCAAGCGCGCGCTTCAGCGTGATGACCGGGTCGTTGCCGGTCTTCTCGCGGAGGCCTTCCATGGCGCCGTACACGATCCGCTCGGCAGTGGAACGCTTGCCGTTGAGCAGGATCTTGTTGATCAGCGAGGTGACAAGAGGAGAACCGTAGACCGGGTCGATGATGACCGGGCGCTTCGGGGCGGGGCCCTTACGAGGCATTCTTACTTCTCCTTCTTGGCGCCGTAGCGGCTGCGAGCCTGCTTGCGGTTCTTGACGCCCTGGGTGTCAAGGGAGCCGCGGATGATCTTGTAACGAACACCCGGCAGGTCCTTCACACGGCCACCACGCACGAGCACGATGGAGTGCTCCTGCAGGTTGTGTCCCTCACCCGGGATGTAGGCCGTGACCTCGATGCCCGAGGTCAGACGCACACGCGCGACCTTACGGAGGGCCGAGTTCGGCTTCTTCGGGGTGGTCGTGAACACACGCGTGCAGACGCCGCGGCGCTGGGGCGAACCCTCGAGTGCGGGCGTCTTGTTCTTCTCGACCTTGTCCTGCCGGCCCTTCCGGACCAGCTGCTGGATCGTAGGCACTACTTCTCCGGTTTCTGTGTGCCGTTCGTGAAACTAACCTGGAACGTCACCGACCCACGCGGTCGGGTGTGTCGAATACTGCGTACCCCTGCCACACGGCAGAAGTGAGCGCAGATTGCGGTGGCCAGTGGCGGACTCTCCATGCGGTTGAAGACACGCACAGGAACCCAGGCACACCCCAGGCACAAGGTCTGAGCGTACCTACCTCGTCGACTCCGGTCAAAACAAATGCTGTCCACCGGGACACGCCGGGGCGGCGTTCCGTCTCTACGGCGCCCTCCGCCTGACCTTCAGGCCGAGGTATTCGCCAGGACTCAATCCCCCTGTTCGCCCTTCAGCCCGTTGCCGTTCAAATATCTCTGAATCAAGGCAAGATCCTCTTGGTCCTTCCGGCGATTGGATCTTCCCTTCCAGATAGCCACCTCACGGAGCGGGCAGAACGGTATGCCCTGGATGAATTCGGCCGCTTCGATCAGTTCGTCGGGCTCCGCGGAGCCGGGCAGCCAGCGGTCGAACACCTCAAGACAACCACCGAAGAGCAGCACCATACGGCCGTGCCCGGACGGTGCCGGAATGGGTTCGGCCAGGCTGACGGCTGTCTTCCACGCCGCCCCCCTCGCCACGATGTCCAGGTCTCCCACGGTCTCCCTGAGTCCATGGGCCAGCATGGGTCCGCTGCCCGCGACGACGTAGTCGCCGAGCGCCAGGTCGAGGGACAGGAGCTTCCGGACTAATGGGTGCTCGGTCAGGTCCAAAAGCCCTCCTCCTAGAGCACAGGCAGCCCGACCGCGGAGCGAGCAGCCATGCCCATCGCCAGGGACGCGATGACACTGGCCAGCGTACCGATAAGGAAGTATTCCGACGCGTGCTTGCCGTGGTCGTTCGTCGGTACGCGCGCCAGCGACTTGGCCGCCAGGACAAGAGCGGCAGCTTCGGGCTGGCCGGCGGCAATGAAAACGAAGAGGAGTCCACGCTCCAGCAAACCGATGTTCTTGCTGCCACTCATGAAATCCAGAGCCTTGGTCTTTTCCGGTCCGTCCGGCATCGAATCGACTTCGGCACAGACCGGAGCCGTGGCCGCCTGGGCCAGAGTTCCGCCACCGAACACCGCAAGGAGAAGAGCCGACAGGAAGATCGCCGCTCGATCACTGTGCAACAGATCGCTGCCCAGGGTGACGGTTGTCCCGCCTGCCGTCCACAACGACAGCAGCACGGCGACGGACAGCAGGACGGCTCCTGCCCGTCTCGTCGACGAGGAGCCCGCGGTCAGAGGCAGAGTGATCGAGAAGCCGGACGACGGCGTCGCAGCCTGCCGATACAGCAGGACCGATCCGTAGGCGAGTAGAACAGCGGTGACAAACGCCGACCAGGGCTTCGGCTCGTGCGCATACGGAGCGATGGTGTACGCGCCATACAGGGCGACGAAGGACACGGTCAGCCATGGACGCGTCCGCTGCCAACCTGTTCCCCATGGCATCGATAACGCCGCCGTGATACCGAAGAAGACACGTGCCGTCTCCACGCCCGCCCCCATGTTCCACCGTCAAGTCCCTAGAACAAGGGGGGACTTTACTTGGAAGGCCCCACGCTCACCACGGGTTCACCAAGCCTGTGCATACGCCGGAGGGCGGCCACCCCGTGGTGTACGGGGTGACCGCCCTCCGGTCGTTCAAGCGACTCGCTTACTGGTTGTACGGACCGTAGTCGTAGTCCTCCAGCGGAACGGCCTGGCCGGAGCCCGTGCCGAACGGCGAGTAGTCGATGTCGTCGTAGCCGACGGCCGAGTACATCGCGGCCTTGGCCTCCTCGGTCGGCTCGACCCGGATGTTGCGGTAGCGGGACAGGCCCGTACCGGCCGGGATGAGCTTACCGATGATGACGTTCTCCTTGAGGCCGATGAGGCTGTCGGACTTGGCGTTGATCGCCGCATCCGTCAGGACTCGGGTCGTCTCCTGGAAGGAGGCGGCCGACAGCCAGGACTCCGTCGCCAGCGAGGCCTTGGTGATACCCATCAGCTGCGGACGGCCGGAGGCGGGGTGACCGCCCTCGGTGACCACACGACGGTTCTCGGTCTCGAACTTCGAGCGCTCGACGAGCTCGCCCGGCAGCAGCTCCGCGTCGCCGGACTCGATGATCGTCACACGGCGCAGCATCTGCCGGATGATGATCTCGATGTGCTTGTCGTGGATCGACACACCCTGCGAGTTGTAGACCTTCTGGACCTCGCCGACCAGGTGGACCTGGACCGCGCGCTGACCGAGGATCCGCAGCACGTCGTGCGGGTTGGTGGCACCCACGGTGAGCTTCTGGCCCACCTCGACGTGGTCGCCCTCGCCCACCAGCAGACGGGCGCGCTTCGAGATCGGGAAGGCCGTCTCGTCGCTGCCGTCGTCCGGGGTGACGACGAGCTTCTTGGTCTTCTCGGTCTCCTCGATACGGACGCGGCCTGCCGCCTCCGAGATCGGGGCGACACCCTTGGGCGTACGGGCTTCGAAGAGCTCGACGACTCGGGGCAGACCCTGGGTGATGTCGTCACCGGCCACACCACCGGTGTGGAAGGTACGCATCGTCAGCTGGGTACCGGGCTCACCGATGGACTGGGCGGCGATGATGCCGACCGCCTCACCGATGTCGACCAGCTTGCCGGTGGCGAGCGAGCGTCCGTAGCAGAAGGCACAGGTGCCGACCGCGGACTCACAGGTCAGGACCGAGCGGGTCTTGACCTCCTCGACGCCGGCGGCCACCAGGGCGTCGATCAGGACGTCACCGAGGTCGACGTTGGCGGGCGCGATGACCTTGCCGTCGACGACGACGTCCTCGGCGAGCATGCGGGCGTAGACCGAGGTCTCGACGTCCTCCGTCTTGCGCAGGACACCGTCCTCACCCTTGACGGCGATCTTCAGCTTCAGGCCGCGGTCGGTGCCGCAGTCCTCCTCGCGAATGATCACGTCCTGCGAGACGTCCACCAGACGACGGGTCAGGTAACCCGAGTCGGCGGTACGCAGGGCGGTGTCCGCCAGACCCTTACGGGCACCGTGCGTGGAGATGAAGTACTCCAGAACGGTGAGGCCCTCACGGAAGGACGCCTTGATCGGACGCGGGATCGTCTCGTTCTTGGCGTTGGACACCAGACCACGCATACCGGCGATCTGACGCATCTGCATCATGTTTCCTCGGGCACCCGAGTCAACCATCATGAAGATGGGGTTCGTCTTGGGGAAGTTCGCGTTCATCGCCTCGGCGACCTCGTTGGTCGCCTTGGTCCAGATCGCGATGAGTTCCTGCGTGCGCTCGTCCTTGGTGATCAGACCGCGCTCGTACTGCTTCTGGACCTTCTCGTCCTGGGCCTCGTAGCCAGCAACGATCGCCTTCTTGGCCTCGGGGACCACGACGTCGGAGATGGACACGGTGACACCGGAACGGGTCGCCCAGTGGAAGCCCGCCGCCTTCAGGTTGTCGAGCGTCGCCGCCACGATGACCTTGGGGTAGCGCTCGGCGAGGTCGTTGACGATCTCGGAGAGCTGCTTCTTGCCCACCGAGTAGTCGACGAACGGGTAGTCCTCGGGCAGCAGCTCGTTGAAGAGCGCGCGGCCCAGCGAGGTACGCAGCCGGAAGGTGTCACCCGGCTGGTACTCGGGCTCGCCCTCTTCGGCGACCGGCGGCACCCAGCCACGCGGCGGGATGGTGCCCACCGGGAAGCGGATGTCGACCTGCGTCTGGAGCGAGAGCTCCCGGGCGTCGAACGCCATGATCGCCTCGGCCGTGGAACCGAAGGAACGGCCCTGTCCGATGACGTTGCGCCCCTCCTCGTCCGTGGTGAGGAAGAACAGGCCCAGCACCATGTCCTGGGTCGGCATGGTGACGGGACGGCCGTCGGCCGGCTTCAGGATGTTGTTCGAGGACAGCATCAGGATGCGGGCCTCGGCCTGCGCCTCCGCGGAGAGCGGCAGGTGCACGGCCATCTGGTCACCGTCGAAGTCCGCGTTGAACGCGGTGCAGACGAGCGGGTGGATCTGGATGGCCTTGCCCTCGACCAGCTGCGGCTCGAAGGCCTGGATGCCGAGGCGGTGCAGGGTCGGTGCACGGTTCAGCAGCACCGGGTGCTCGGCGATGACCTCTTCGAGGACGTCGTACACCACGGTGCGGCCGCGCTCGACCATGCGCTTGGCCGACTTGATGTTCTGCGCGTGGTTCAGGTCGACCAGGCGCTTCATCACGAACGGCTTGAAGAGCTCCAGCGCCATGGCCTTCGGCAGACCGCACTGGTGCAGCTTGAGCTGCGGACCGACGACGATCACGGAACGCGCGGAGTAGTCCACACGCTTGCCGAGCAGGTTCTGACGGAAACGACCCTGCTTGCCCTTCAGCATGTCGCTGAGGGACTTGAGCGGGCGGTTGCCGGGGCCCGTGACCGGGCGGCCGCGACGACCGTTGTCGAAGAGGGCGTCAACAGCCTCCTGAAGCATGCGCTTCTCGTTGTTGACGATGATCTCCGGGGCACCGAGGTCCAGGAGCCGCTTCAGACGGTTGTTGCGGTTGATCACACGGCGGTACAGGTCGTTCAGGTCGGAGGTCGCGAAGCGGCCACCGTCCAGCTGCACCATCGGACGCAGGTCCGGCGGGATGACCGGCACGCAGTCGAGCACCATGCCCTTGGGCTTGTTGCTGGTCTGCAGGAACGCGGAGACGACCTTGAGGCGCTTGAGCGCACGGGTCTTCTTCTGGCCCTTGCCGGTGCGGATGATCTCGCGGAGGCGCTCGGCCTCCTCCTCGAGGTCGAAGGACTCCAGGCGCTTCTGCAGAGCAGCGGCACCCATGCAGCCGTCGAAGTACGTGCCGAAGCGGTCACGCAGCTCGCGGTAGAGCAGCTCGTCGCCCTCCAGGTCCTGGACCTTGAGGTTCTTGAAGCGGCTCCACACCTCGTCGAGGCGGTCGATCTCGCGCTGCGCGCGGTCGCGCAGCTGCTTCATCTCACGCTCGGCGCCTTCGCGCACCTTGCGGCGCACGTCCGCCTTGGCGCCCTCGGCCTCCAGCTCGGCCAGGTCGGTCTCGAGCTTCTTGGCGCGGTTCTCGAGGTCGGAGTCGCGACGGTTCTCGATCTGCTGACGCTCGACGGAGACGTGCGCCTCCAGCGACGGGAGGTCGCGCGTGCGGCGCTCCTCGTCGACGAACGTGATCATGTACGCAGCGAAGTAGATGACCTTCTCGAGGTCCTTCGGCGCGAGGTCCAGCAGGTAGCCCAGACGCGACGGGACGCCCTTGAAGTACCAGATGTGGGTGACGGGAGCGGCGAGCTCGATGTGACCCATGCGCTCACGGCGCACCTTGGCGCGGGTGACCTCGACGCCACAGCGCTCACAGATGATGCCCTTGAAGCGGACACGCTTGTACTTGCCGCAGTAGCACTCCCAGTCCCGGGTCGGACCGAAGATCTTCTCGCAGAAGAGTCCGTCCTTTTCAGGCTTGAGGGTGCGGTAGTTGATGGTCTCCGGCTTCTTGACCTCGCCATGGGACCAGGTCCGGATGTCGTCCGCGGTGGCCAGGCCGATCCGCAGCTCGTCGAAGAAGTTGACGTCGAGCACTTGTCGTCAATCCCTCTTTCGGGGGTTCGAGCCCCCTCGCTCACGCGAGAAATCGGGGCACTTCAGCAATGGTCTGAACGGGTCCGGGGAGAGCCGGCCGGATCACGGGGATCCGGCCGGCCAACCCGTCAGACCTCTTCGACGCTGCTCGGCTCGCGCCGGGACAGGTCGATACCGAGCTCCTCCGCCGCGCGGAAGACGTCCTCGTCCGTGTCGCGCATCTCGATGGACATGCCGTCCGAGGACAGCACCTCCACATTGAGGCAGAGCGACTGCATTTCCTTGATGAGCACCTTGAAGGACTCGGGAATGCCGGGCTCGGGGATGTTCTCGCCCTTGACGATCGCCTCGTAGACCTTCACGCGGCCGGTGACGTCGTCGGACTTGATCGTCAGGAGTTCCTGGAGGGCGTATGCGGCGCCGTAAGCCTCAAGGGCCCACACCTCCATCTCACCGAATCGCTGCCCACCGAACTGCGCCTTACCACCCAGCGGCTGCTGCGTGATCATGGAGTACGGGCCGGTCGAACGCGCGTGGAGCTTGTCGTCGACCAGGTGGTGCAGCTTGAGGATGTACATGTACCCGACCGAGACCGGGTCCGGGAACGGCTCGCCGGAGCGGCCGTCGAATAGCTGGGCCTTGCCGGAGGGCTGCACCATGCGGTTGCCGTCGCGGTTCGGGATCGTGGCCCGGAAGAGGCCGGAGATCTCGTCCTCGCGCGCACCGTCGAAGACGGGGGTGGCGACGTTGGTGCCGGGGGCGACCTGGTCGGCGCCGATGGCCTGCAGGCGCTTGGCCCACTCGTCACCGAGGCCGGAGACGTCCCAGCCGCGGCTGGCGAGCCAGCCGAGGTGGATCTCCAGGACCTGTCCCGGGTTCATTCGGGACGGGACACCCAGCGGGTTGAGGATGATGTCGACCGGGGTGCCGTCCTCCAGGAACGGCATGTCCTCGATCGGAAGGATCTTCGAGATGACGCCCTTGTTGCCGTGACGGCCGGCGAGCTTGTCACCGTCGGTGATCTTGCGCTTCTGCGCGACGTAGACGCGGACCAGCTGGTTCACGCCCGGCGGCAGCTCGTCGCCCTCTTCGCGGTCGAAGACGCGGACGCCGATGACCTTGCCGATCTCACCGTGCGGCACCTTCAGCGAGGTGTCGCGCACCTCGCGCGCCTTCTCACCGAAGATCGCGCGGAGCAGGCGCTCCTCGGGGGTCAGCTCGGTCTCACCCTTGGGCGTGACCTTGCCGACGAGGATGTCACCGGCGACGACCTCGGCACCGATACGGATGATGCCGCGCTCGTCGAGGTCGGCGAGGACCTCCTCGGAGACGTTCGGGATGTCCCGGGTGATCTCCTCGGGGCCGAGCTTGGTGTCACGGGCGTCGACCTCGTGCTCCTCGATGTGGATCGAGGAGAGGACGTCGTCCTGCACGAGGCGCTGCGACAGGATGATCGCGTCCTCGTAGTTGTGACCCTCCCACGGCATGAACGCCACGAGCAGGTTCTTACCGAGGGCCATCTCACCGTTCTCGGTGGCCGGACCGTCGGCGAGCACCTGGTCGGCCACGACCCGGTCGCCCTCGGAGACGACGACCTTCTGGTTGACCGAGGTGCCCTGGTTGGAGCGCATGAACTTGGCGATGCGGTACGTGGTGTACGTGCCGTCGTCGTTGGTCACGGTGATGTAGTCCGCGGAGACCTCCTGGACCACACCGTCCTTCTCGGCCTTCAGCACGTCACCGGCGTCGGTGGCGCAGCGGTACTCCATGCCGGTACCGACGAGCGGGGCCTCGGACTTGATCAGCGGCACCGCCTGGCGCATCATGTTCGCGCCCATGAGGGCACGGTTGGCGTCGTCGTGCTCCAGGAAGGGGATCATCGCGGTGGCGACGGACACCATCTGGCGCGGCGAGACGTCCATGTAGTCGACCTCGGCCGGCGGCACGTAGTCGACCTCGCCGCCACGGCGGCGGACCAGGACGCGCGGCTCGGTGAAGCGCAGCTCCTCGGAGAGGGTCGCGTTCGCCTGGGCGATGACGAACCTGTCCTCCTCGTCGGCGGTGACGTAGTCGACCTCGTCGGTGACCTGGCCGTCGACGACCTTGCGGTACGGCGTCTCGATGAAACCGAACGCGTTGATCCGGCCGTACGAGGCGAGCGAACCGATCAGACCGATGTTCGGGCCTTCCGGCGTCTCGATCGGGCACATGCGGCCGTAGTGCGACGGGTGAACGTCACGGACCTCGAAGCCGGCCCGCTCACGGGAGAGACCACCCGGGCCGAGGGCGTTGAGACGACGCTTGTGCGTCAGACCCGACAGCGGGTTGTTCTGGTCCATGAACTGGGACAGCTGGCTGGTGCCGAAGAACTCCTTGATGGAGGCGACGACCGGCCGGATGTTGATCAGGGTCTGCGGCGTGATCGCCTCGACGTCCTGGGTGGTCATGCGCTCGCGCACGACGCGCTCCATACGGGCGAGACCCGTACGGACCTGGTTCTGGATCAGCTCACCGACGTTACGGATACGGCGGTTGCCGAAGTGGTCGATGTCGTCGGTCTCGACCATGATCGAGCGACCGGACTCGCCGACCGTCTCGGTCTCACCGGCGTGCAGCTTCACCAGGTACTTAATGGTGGCGATGATGTCGTCGGTGGTGAGCACGCCGGCGTCCAGCGGCTCGTTGGCACCGAGCTTCTTGTTCACCTTGTAGCGGCCGACCTTCGCGAGGTCGTAGCGCTTCGGGTTGAAGTAGAGGTTCTCCAGCAGCGTCTGCGCGGCCTCGCGCGTGGGCGGCTCGCCCGGACGCAGCTTGCGGTAGATGTCGAGCAGCGCGTCGTCCTGGCCCTGGGTGTGGTCCTTCTCCAGGGTGGCGCGCATGGACTCGTACTCGCCGAACTCCTGCAGGATCTGCTCGGTGGTCCAGCCGAGCGCCTTCAGGAGAACGGTGACGGACTGCTTGCGCTTGCGGTCGACGCGGACGCCGACCATGTCGCGCTTGTCGATCTCCATCTCCAGCCAGGCACCCCGGGACGGGATGATCTTGGCGGAGTAGATGTCCTTGTCGGACGTCTTGTCGATGGAGGAGTCGAAGTAGACACCGGGCGAACGGACCAGCTGCGACACCACGACACGCTCGGTGCCGTTGATGACGAAGGTGCCCTTGTTCGTCATGAGCGGGAAGTCGCCCATGAAGACCGTCTGAGACTTGATCTCACCGGTCTCGTTGTTGGTGAACTCAGCCGTGACGAAGAGCGGGGCGGCGTACGTGAAGTCGCGCTCCTTGCACTCGTCGATCGAGTTCTTCGGGGGTTCGAAGCGGTGGTCGCGGAACGTGAGCGACATCGACCCGGAGAAGTCCTCGATCGGTGAAATCTCCTCGAAGATTTCCTCCAGTCCGGACTTGGTGGGGACGTCTTGTCCACTGTCAAGAGCAGCCTCGACGCGAGCCTTCCAGGCGGCATTGCCGAGGAGCCAGTCAAAGCTCTCGGTCTGCAGCGCGAGGAGGTTCGGAACCTCGAGGGGCTCCTTGATCTTTGCAAAGGAGATGCGCAGCGGGGCGGTGCTGGCACCGTTGTTCGTATTCGCGGTCGAGGCGTTGCGCGAGGCGGCCAAGAGGGGGTCCTTCCGAGGGCTCGGACTCACTACGCGCGTACCGGTCCCAAGTTGTACATGGAGACAGAAATCCCAGGTCAGAGATGTTCGGTCATCGATGCTCAAGCGTGGGCATGCCCCTGGTGACGGGCAGGAGGCAGCTAACAGGCAGCGCAAAGGGTCAGTGTAGCCAAACGGCACACTGATGTCCAGTCGGGGTTCTCAGAGACCCACGTTGCTCGCAACAGCTGTTCTCAACACCTACGTCTAGCTCCTGCGCGGATGCGCTCTTCTTTACTGCCCTCTTCGCACGCGATCCATGCCTCGGTTTCGGATCGATGTGGCAACGCGTCCTGAGAATTGCGCGCCGCGTGCGGTTCGTCAAGGCCCCCCTGCCAGGACGGCTCCCCCTCGGCCCTCACTCCGACCGTCTCCGGGCGCCGGCACCGGCCCCGAGAGGCAACGGCGATGATCACCATACTCGTCACCATCGGAAGAGCAAGGCAGCCGACGCAGGAACGCCGAAGGGCGACCACCCGGATGGGTGATCGCCCTTCGTGTTTTGACGTCCGTACCGACCGGCACGGGCCGTCAGAAGGAGTCAGCAGACTCCCTGAGTCACTTGACCTCGACGGAAGCGCCGGCGGCCTTGAGGGACTCGGCAGCCTTCTCGGCGGCCTCCTTGGCGACCTTCTCGAGGACCGGCTTCGGGGTGCCGTCGACGAGGTCCTTGGCCTCCTTCAGACCCAGCGAGGTCAGCTCACGCACGACCTTGATGACCTGGATCTTCTTCTCGCCGGCGCCGGTGAGGATGACGTCGAACTCGTCCTTCTCCTCGACGGCCTCGGCGGCGGCACCGGGGGCACCCGGGGCGGCAACGGCGACCGCGGCGGCGGCGGTGACGTCGAACTTCTCCTCGAAGGCCTTCACGAACTCGGAGAGCTCGATGAGGGTCATCTCTTCGAACTGCGCGAGCAGGTCGTCCTGGGACAGCTTCGCCATGATGGCGTCCTTCCACTAATTCGGCTGGTGCCGGATGTACATGAAGGCGGGCGTACGTTCGGCCCGCTGCGACCGTCGCCCTGATGGGCGGCGATCAATGCGCGAGCCGAATTACTCGGCACCGCCCTGCTCGGCCTGCTTGGCACGAAGCGCCTCCGCGGTGCGGACGAACTTCGACGGGAGCGCCTGGAAGACCTGAGCAGCCTGAGTCTGCTTGCCCTTCATGGCGCCCGCCAGCTTGGCGAGCAGAACCTCGCGGGACTCGAGGTCCGCAAGCTTCTTGATCTCATCGGCGGACAGCGCCTTGCCATCAAGGACACCGCCCTTGATGATGAGGTTCGGGTTGTCCTTGGCGAAGTCACGAAGACCCTTCGCCGACTCCACCGGGTCACCGGTGACGAAGGCAACCGCCGTCGGACCTGCGAACAGGTCGTCCAGCGCGTCGATCCCGGCCTCGTTGGCCGCAATCTTGGTCAGCGTGTTCTTCACCACGGCGTACTGGGCGTTCTCACCGAGCGAACGGCGCAGCTGCTTGAGCTGGGCCACGGTGAGACCCCGGTACTCGGTCAGCACGGCGGCGTTCGAGCTGCGGAACTGGTCCGCGAGCTCGGCTACCGCGGCAGCCTTGTCGGGCCTTGCCATGAGCGTCGGCCTCCTTCCGGGTGATGAGGACCGCTCAGAAGGGGCCGGGAAAGACGAACGCCCCGGCGCAGGCGCCAGGGCGTAGCTCAACCGAACAGAGTCCGGGAGCTTTCCACAGTCACCTGCGCAGGTCGCCCGCACTCGACGGATCCTTCGGTTGCTGCTCCCTCTTGCGAAGGCACAACAACGACCAGCGGTCTTTGGCTTCTGTAGGAGAGTACGCGACCGGAGTCGCGCTGGGCAAATCCGCCCTTCTTCGAGGGGTGCGGGAGGTTTCGAACCCCCCGGGACCGGGCATCGCGCGGTCTCAGCCCACGTCCGCGCCGGCCTCCTGCTGCTGCTTCACGAGGTCGGCGAAGTCGACCGTGTCACCGGCCGGCGGCTTCTCGACCGAGACCTGGGTGCCGTAGTCGCTGTAGTACACCGTCGAGCTCAGCTCGCCGGTCGTCATCCGGCCGCGCTCGGTCTTCTTGACCAGCAGGTCGTTCTCGTCGACCCAGATGTCGATCGTCTCGGTGGTGATCCCCGCGTCGCCCAGTTGCTTCTTCAGCTGCGTCACCTGGTCGGCGTCGAGCGCGGAGTTCTTCGCGGTGAGCTCGGCGACGTCGACGGTGCCGGAGTAGTGGGTCGTGGAGACCCCGCGCACCTCCTCCTGGCCGACCTTCTTCACGTCGCCGGAGGCGAGCAGGGACTTCACGCCCTGTTCGGGGGTGGTGTTCTGCATCTGCTGCTTCACTGCCTCGCCGGAAGCGCCCGCCAGCTCGGCGAGGTCGGCGTAGCCGTAGCTGATCCAGTGCTTGCCGCCGGCCTGCTTGGCGAAGACATCGCCCATGTTGACGATGTAGCCGTCCTTGAAGTAGCGGGCCTGCATCGTGGAGCTGCCACCGTTCTGCGTCATGGCCTCCGCCATGCTGCCGCCGGTGTAGGTGATCTCCATGGTGCCGGTGAGACCGTCGGACCAGTCGACGGTGCCGCTCTGCTTCATGGACATGGTGGTGCCCATCCGGATGGTGCCCTCGATCTTGGCCGAGCTCGCGCCATCGGTCTTCTTCTGGACGGTGCGCAGCGCGGCGATCGGGTCGGCCTTCACCACGACACCGCGGTGGCCCTCGCCCTTGACGTCCGTCCCCCCGCAGGCCGCGACCGACGTCAGCGCGGCCGCCACCGCCATCGTCAGACCCGCGCGTCGTGCGGTCATGGTCCTCATATCGGCTCCCACCCCTCGTTCGACTGTCGAAGGCTCACGCTAACGCACAGCTCCGACACAGCTTCCGGTTTCCTGTGGGGAAACGAGGACGGGCCCCGCACCTCGAAAGGTTGCGGGGCCCGTCCCTGTCACACGTGACACGGCCTGCTGCCGAGCGCGGGGGCTCAGACGGCGGCCGGGTCCTCCTCGACGAGGAGGTTACGGGTGCGGTTGGCGTCCAGCGGGATGCCGGGGCCCATCGTGGTGGCCAGCGCGGCCTTCTTGATGTAGCGGCCCTTGGCGGCGGACGGCTTCAGACGGAGGACTTCCTCCAGCGCCGCGGCGTAGTTCTCGACCAGCTTCGTCTCGTCGAAGGAGACCTTGCCGATGATGAAGTGCAGGTTCGAGTGCTTGTCGACGCGGAACTCGATCTTGCCGCCCTTGATGTCGGTGACAGCCTTCGCGACGTCGGGGGTGACGGTGCCGGTCTTCGGGTTCGGCATCAGACCACGCGGACCGAGCACCCGGCCGAGGCGGCCGACCTTGCCCATGAGGTCCGGGGTGGCGACGACGGCGTCGAAGTCCAGACGGCCCTTCGCGACCTCGTCGATGAGCTCGTCGGCGCCGACGATGTCGGCGCCCGCGGCTTCCGCGGCCGCAGCACGGTCACCGGTCGCGAAGACCAGGACCCGGGCGGTCTTGCCGGTGCCGTGCGGGAGGTTCACGGTGCCACGGACCATCTGGTCGGCCTTGCGCGGGTCGACGCCCAGACGGAAGGCGACCTCGACAGTGCCGTCGAACTTGGTGGTCGCGGTCTCCTTGGCGAGACGGACGGCCTCGAGCGGGGCGTAGAGGCGCTCCCGGTCGATCTTGGCGTCCGCAGCGCGGAGGTTCTTGCTGCGCTTCACTTCTGCTCCTGTGGTTTCAGGGTGTGGAGTCGTGGTGCGGGCCAGCGCTTGGCCCTACCACTGGGGGTGTGAGGGGCTGAATCAGCCTTCGACCGTGATGCCCATGGAACGGGCGGTGCCAGCGATGATCTTCGACGCGGCGTCGAGGTCGTTGGCGTTCAGGTCGGGGAGCTTCGTCGTGGCGATCTCGCGGACCTGGGCGGCCGTCAGCTTGGCGACCTTGGTCTTGTGCGGCTCGCCGGAGCCCTTCTCCACGCCCGCGGCCTTGAGGATCAGCTTCGCGGCCGGCGGAGTCTTGGTGACGAAGGTGAAGGAACGGTCCTCGTAGACCGTGATCTCCACCGGCACGACCATGCCACGCTGCGACTCGGTCGCGGCGTTGTAGGCCTTGCAGAACTCCATGATGTTGACGCCGTGCTGGCCGAGCGCGGGGCCGACCGGCGGGGCCGGGTTGGCCGCACCGGCGTTGATCTGGAGCTTGATAAGCCCCGTGACCTTCTTCTTCTTGGGAGGCATTGCTCTCTCCGGGTCCTAGTGAGAGTTTTTTCGCCGCCTTCCGGTCATCCGGATGGAGGCATACCGCACAACGATAACGGGTATCGTCACGCGTCCAAAAACCGAGCAGGTCAGACCGGCTGCGGAGCCGGTCTGACCTGCTGGGTAGGCATGCGTCCAGAAACTGGCGGAAAGTCGTCAGTTCTTCTGGATCTGGTCGAAGCTGAGCTCGACCGGGGTCTCGCGGCCGAAGATCTCCACGAGACCCTTGACCTTCTTCGAATCGGCGTTGATCTCGTTGATCGTCGCCTGCAGCGTCGCGAACGGGCCGTCGGTGACGGTGACCGAGTCGCCGACCTCGAAGTCGAGCACCTGCACCTCGACCTTACGGGCCGGAACCGGCTTGCCCTCGGCCTCGGCGGCCTCGCGGGCGGCCTTCTCCTCGGCCTCCGGGGCGAGCATCTTGACGATCTCGTCCAGGGTCAGCGGGTACGGGTCGTAGGCGTTGCCCACGAAGCCGGTGACACCGGGAGTGTTGCGGACGACGCCCCAGGACTCGTTCGTCAGGTCCATGCGCACCAGGACATAGCCCGGGAGCTTGTTCTGGCGGACGTTCTTGCGCTCGCCGTTCTTGATCTGGACGATCTCTTCCTCGGGCACCTCGGCCTGGTAGATGAAGTCCTCGACATTGAGCGAGACGGCGCGCTGCTCCAGGTTGGCCTTCACGCGCTTCTCGTAACCGGCATACGTGTGGATGACATACCACTCGCCGGGAAGGCCGCGCAGCTCCTCACGCAGGGCTGCGACGGCGTCGACGGGGGCGGCCGGCTCGGCCTCTTCCCCGGCCTCTGCGGCCTCGTCGCCCTCGGACCCGGCGTCGGCCTCGGCGGCCTCGTCGATGTCCTCGGTGTGCAGGGCGGCCTGCTCGGCGGGCTCACCCGCGGCGGCGTCGGCAGCTTCGGCCTGGTCCGGCTCCTCGGCGTCCGCTCCCTCGACGATCTCGAGCTCGTCCTCGGCGGACTCGAAGGCGCCCGCCGTCGGCTCGACGGCGTCGTTCAGGTTCGGGTCAGACACGGTGGCTGCTTCTTCCTGGATACAAATGGGTGGAACATGCGAAAGGGGCGCCCATGAGGCGCCCTCCGCGGGATCAGCCGAAGACGTACTTGACGACCCGCTGGAAACCGAAGTCAACCACGGTCACCAGACCAATCATGACGACGACGAACACAATCACCACGGAGGTGTATGTCGTCAGCTGTTGGCGAGTCGGCCAGACAACCTTGCGCAGCTCGGCGACAATCTGGCGGTAGAACAGCGCGAGACGACCCAGCGGGCCCTTCTTTCCGCGCTTTCCGCCCTTCCGAGTCTTCTTCTTCGACTCGGGCGCTTCATCCTCGGCATCAGGCATGTCGATGGAGCCCACGGCGTCCGTCACGCTACTCACCTGATTCCGGGTCATGGCCGTGCCGCGCCCGGTGGAGCCGCACGGCGGTGCATTGAAGTACGTACATGCGCACACGTCCTGGCGAAGGAGTGTGTAGCAGGGCCGGAGGGACTTGAACCCCCAACCGCTGGTTTTGGAGACCAGTGCTCTACCAATTGAGCTACGACCCTTTGTGGTTTCCACCAACCTACCGCATCTTCCCCGATGGTCGGGGCGCAGGAACGGTGCGGCTGGTGAAGGCCAACGACAGGTGAGTGTACGTGTTCCTCGGCCCGGCGTCGAACAGATAGCTTCCGATCACTCCCGGTCGCCTCTTGTCCGCATGCTGTCCGTGTCCTGTCCGGTCCCTGAAACCCGTGTGCCGACCGGGAACGCGGTCTGGGACCATGGGGGCCATGAGCGCTGCAACTTCTCCCTCCGAGCGCCGGGTCTCCGCCCGCATCGGGGCGATCTCCGAGTCCGCCACCCTCGCCGTCGACGCCAAGGCCAAGGCCCTCAAGGCGGCCGGCCGGCCGGTCATCGGCTTCGGCGCCGGTGAGCCCGACTTCCCGACGCCCGGCTACATCGTCGAGGCGGCGGTCGAGGCCTGCCGCAATCCGAAGTACCACCGCTACACCCCGGCGGGTGGCCTCCCCGAGCTCAAGGCCGCCATCGCGGAGAAGACGCTGCGCGACTCCGGCTACGAGGTCGACCCCGCCCAGATCCTGGTCACCAATGGCGGCAAGCAGGCCATCTACGAGGCCTTCGCCGCCATCCTCGACCCGGGCGACGAGGTCATCGTCCCGGCGCCGTACTGGACCACCTACCCCGAGTCGATCCGGCTGGCCGGCGGTGTCCCGGTGGAGGTCGTGGCCGACGAGACCACCGGTTACCGGGTCTCCGTCGAGCAGCTGGAGGCGGCCCGCACGGAGCGCACGAAGGTCGTCCTGTTCGTCTCCCCGTCGAACCCGACCGGCGCCGTGTACAGCGAGGCCGAGGCCGAGGCGATCGGCCGCTGGGCCGTGGAGCACGGCCTGTGGGTGCTGACCGACGAGATCTACGAGCACCTGGTCTACGGCGACGCGAAGTTCACCTCGCTGCCCGCGATCCTGCCCGAGCTGCGGGACAAGTGCATCGTGGTCAACGGTGTCGCGAAGACGTACGCGATGACCGGCTGGCGGGTGGGCTGGATCATCGGCCCGAAGGACGTCGTCAAGGCCGCGACCAACCTGCAGTCGCACGCCACGTCCAACGTCTCCAACGTCGCCCAGGTCGCCGCGCTGGCCGCCGTCTCCGGGAACCTGGACGCGGTCGCCGAGATGCGCACCGCCTTCGACCGCCGCCGGCGGACCATCGTCCGGATGCTCAACGAGATCGACGGCGTGTTCTGCCCGGAGCCCGAAGGTGCGTTCTACGCATACCCCTCGGTGAAGGCGCTGCTCGGCAAGGAGATCCGCGGCAAGCGCCCGGCCACCTCGGTCGAGCTGGCGGCGCTCATCCTGGACGAGGCCGAGGTCGCGGTCGTACCGGGCGAGGCCTTCGGTACGCCGGGCTACCTGCGGCTCTCCTACGCCCTGGGCGATGACGACCTCGTCGAGGGCGTCTCGCGGATCCAGAAGCTGCTGGCCGAGGCCAAGGCCTAGCCGGTTCGGCGACCGGCGCGTCCCGAACCCAGCGAGCGACCCCCGGCTCCAGCCGGGGGTCGCTCGCGCGTTCGAGGACAACTCGATGGGGAAATCAACTACCGTCGGCCCCGTGCGTGCGGCAGGATCTTGGAATGGAGCGTGATGTACGGCTGTTGCCCAAGGCCCACCTGCACTTGCATTTCACCGGGTCGATGCGGCCCACGACCCTGCTGGAACTCGCCGACAAGTACGGCGTGCACCTGCCGGAGGCCCTGACCGGCGGCGAGCCGCCCAAGCTACGGGCCACGGACGAACGCGGATGGTTCCGCTTCCAGCGGCTCTACGACATCGCCCGCTCCTGTCTGAGGGCCCCCGAGGACATCCAGCGGCTGGTCCGCGAGACGGCCCAGGAGGACGTCGCCGACGGCTCCGGCTGGCTGGAGATCCAGGTTGATCCCACCTCGTACGCCCCGCTGCTCGGCGGCTTGATCCCGGCCATCGAGATCATCCTGGACGCGGTGGACAGCGCGTCGCGCGAGACCGGTCTGCCGATCCGGGTGGTGATCGCGGCGAACCGGATGAAGCATCCGCTGGACGCCCGCACGCTGGCCCGGCTCGCGGTGCGGTACGCCGACCGGGGCGTCGTCGGATTCGGGCTCTCCAACGACGAGCGCCGCGGCATGGCCCGGGACTTCGACCGGGCCTTCGCCATCGCCCGTGAGGGCGGCCTGCTGGCGGCCCCGCACGGCGGTGAGCTGGCCGGCCCGTCCAGCGTGCGGGACTGTCTGGACGACCTGGACGCGGCCCGGATCGGGCACGGGGTGCGCGCCGCCGAGGACCCGCGGCTGCTGCGCAGGCTGGCGGAGCGCGGGGTGACCTGCGAGGTGTGCCCGGCGTCGAACGTGGCGCTCGGCGTCTACGAGAAGCCCGCCGACGTACCCCTGCGCGCCCTGTTCGAGGCCGGGGTGCCGATGGCGCTCGGCGCGGACGATCCGCTGCTCTTCGGCTCACGCCTGGCCGAGCAGTACGACCTCGTGCGGCATCACCACGCCTTCACGGACGCGGAGCTGGCGGAGCTGGCCAGGCAGTCGGTACGCGGCTCCGTGGCGCCGGACACGGTCCAGGACCGGCTCCTGGCGGGCATCGACGCCTGGTTGTCCGCGCCGACGGACCAGGGGGCCTCCGTGGCCTGATGCCCGGGCCGCCCGCCCTCCCCACCCCGTTACAGGCTCACACCGACCGTCACAGGTTCGTTGACGAGCGTGACGCCGAATGCCTCGTGGACCCCGGCGACGACCTCCCGGGCGAGCGCGAGGAGGTCCTCGGTGGTCGCGTCGCCGCGGTTGGTGAGCGCGAGCGTGTGCTTGGTGGAGATGCGGGCCGGACCCGTGCCGTATCCCTTGGTGAAGCCGGCCTTGTCGATCAGCCAGGCCGCGGAGGTCTTGGTGCGGCCCCCGTCCGCGGGGAAGGCGGGGGGCGTCGCGCCGGGGCCGAGCCGGTCCTTCGCGCGGGCGAGGAACGCCTCGTACTCCGCCGCCTCCAGGATCGGGTTGGTGAAGAAGGAGCCGGCCGACCAGGAGTCGTGGTCCGCCGGGTCCAACACCATGCCCTTGCCGGCGCGGAGTCCGAGCACCGTTTCGCGGGCCACCGCGACGGGCACCCGCTCGCCCTGCTCGACGCCCATGACCCGGGCCGTCTCGGGGTAATTCAGGGGGGCGGACAGACCGCCCACGTCCTCCAGTTCGAAGCGGACGCGGAGCACCACGAAACGGTCCGGCTCGGCCTTGAAACGGCTGTGCCGGTACGAGAAGGCGCACGCGGCGTTCGGGAGGGTGACCGTCTCGCGGGTGTGCCGGTCGTAGGCGACGACCTCCGTCAGGGTGGTGGCCACCTCCTGGCCGTACGCGCCGACGTTCTGGATCGGGGTGGCGCCGGCGGAGCCGGGGATTCCGGCCAGGCACTCGATACCTGCGAGACCGGCCTCGACGGCCCGGGCGACGGCGTCCGTCCAGACCTCCCCCGCGGCCAGTTCCAGCGTCGTGCCGTCCAGGGTGAAGCCCTGGGTCGCGATGCGCAGGGCGGTGCCGTCGAAGCCCTTGTCGCCGATGACCAGGTTGCTGCCACCGCCGATGACGAGGAGCGGGGTGCCGCTCTCGTCGGCCTCGCGCACGGCTTCGATCACCTCGTCGTCGGTTGTCGCCGTGCGGAGAAGGGTGGCGGGGCCGCCGAGCCGGAAAGTGGTCAGGGGGGCGAGGGGGGCGTCGTGGAGTTCCTGCACGGGGACAAGAGTACGGTCCGTGGTCCCGCCGCTCGGGCGGGGCCACGGACCGGTACGGACGGGGAACCGTGGCTCAGGCGGCGAGAACGCGATCCTCGGCCGCTTCGGGCTCCGGGGCGGCGTCGCCACGGCGGGCGGGGATCAGCAGGGCGACGAGGGCGGCCAGCGCCACCACACCGGAGCCGATCCACAACGCCGGAACAGTCCCGTCCGTGAAGGACCGCGCGGATGCGTAACCGCCCTGCGAGGAGAAGACCGTGGCGAGCACGGCGACCCCGAGGGATCCGCCGACCTCGCGCAGGGCGTTGTTGGCGCCGGAGGCGATGCCCTGCTCGGAGGGGCGGACGCTGGACATCACGAGGCTGGCAGCGGGTGCGAAGTACAGGGCCATGCCGATGCCGCCGACGATCAGACCGGGCAGCTGCGAGGCATACGAGGCATCGGGGCCGATGACCAGCGCGAAGAGGGCGAGACCGGCTGCCTGAAGGGCGAGCCCGGCCACGACCACCGGGCGGCCGCCGAAGCGGTCGGAGAGGGCCCCCGCGACGGGTGCGACCAGCATCGGCATTCCGGTCCAGGGCAGCATCCGCAGGCCGGCCTCGGTGGGCGAGTAGCCCAGTACGCCCTGGAGATACTGGCTGAGCAGGAAGATCGACCCGAACATCCCGAGGAACATCAGCAGGCTGGCCATGTTGATCCCGAAGAACGCGCGGCTGCGGAAAAGCCGCATGGGCAGCATCGGGTTCTTCGCGTGGAAGCCGTGGTGGATGAACCCGCCGACGAGCACGGCACCGGCGATCAGGGCCGTGAGGACGGTGGGGCTGGTCCAGCCGTCGGAGTTGGCGTTGACCAGGCCGTAGACGATGCCGAAGAGTCCGCCGCTGACCAGGAGCGTGCCGGGGATGTCGAGCCGCGAGTCCGGCGCGTGCGACTCCGCCAGGCGCAGTCGCGCCAGGGGGAGCAAGGCCAGACCGATCGGGACGTTCAGCCAGAAGATCCACTGCCAGGAGAGGTGCTCGGTGAGGCTGCCGCCGATCAGGGGGCCACTGGCCACGGCCAGCCCGGTGACGGCGCTGAAGATGCCGAGCGCGGCACCACGACGGGCGGGTGGCACGGCGGCCGTGAGCAGGGTGAGCGTCAGCGGCATCATGATCGCCGCGCCCACACCCTGGACGGCCCGGAAGGCGATGAGTTCGTTGATGCCGGGTGAGAGGGCGGCCGCGGCGGAGGCCCCGGTGAAGACGGTGAGCCCGGTGAGGAAGAGCCGGCGGCGGCCGAACCGGTCGCCGAGTGCGGCCCCGAGCATCAGCAGCACGGCGAAGGTCAGGGTGTAGGCGTTCACCGTCCATTCGAGCTCCGTCAGTTCGCCGCCGAGGCTTGTGCGGATGGAGGGCAGGGCGGTGGTGACGACGAGGTTGTCGAGGGCCGCCATGAATCCTGCGACGCTGGTGATGACGAGGGCCCAGACCGCTCCTAAGCGGCCTGTCGTGTGCTGGTTCACTGTTCCCCCTGGGGGTTAGTTATCCATTACTAACTTCTCTGGGCAGAAAACCGGGCAGAGCTCGGGTCGTACCGTTCAGGTGATCGGCCTGGCCGACTCATAGAACCCCGACCAGACCCGGTGACCGGCCGGGAAGCCGAGCGAGGTCAGCGTGTTGATGAGCATGCCGTACGCAAGAAACGTGGTCGTCTCATCGGCATCGGCGCCGAGCGCGAGATGGGCCTCGTCCCACATCTGCAGCCAGCCGGCGCGCGCCGACTCGCCGAACTCATGGTCCCCCGATGCCTCGGCCGCCGCGACGGCCGCATACATCTGCATCTGCAGGAGCAGCTTGTCCGGATCGTCGACGATCAGACGCTGATACGCGACAGCCATGGCATGAAGCGCTTCTTCGCCCTCAAGCCCTTCGGCCGCATCGGAGAAGACCTTCCGGGTGTCCGCGAGACAGCGCTCGGTGGCGGCGAGGAACATGGCCTGCTTGTTGGGGAAAAGACGGAACAGGTACGGCTGCGAGACGCCGACGCGCTTGGCGATCGCCTCGGTGGAGGTGGCGGCGTAACCGCCTCGGGCGAACTCGGCGATCGCCGCACGAATGACGCTCTCGCGCCGCTCTTCCGCACTCATCCTTGCCATGCCAGGAAGTTAGTACTCAATCACTAACTTCGTCAACCGGTATGTGTGCGCAGGAACGCGCAAGGGGCACCGCCCTCGGACAGTGCCCCTTGCGCCGCGCTCAACTGCTTCAGTCGAGCCGCACCACGGCGCGGGACATGCCCAGCACCTTCTTGCCCTCGCTCATGGCCGTCAGGTCCACCCGCACCTGCTTGTCGTCCAGCAGGGCCGCCACCTTGGCGCTGACCTCGATCAGGGCGCCCTGGTCGTCGTTCGGCACGACGACCGGCTTGGTGAAGCGCACGCCGTACTCGACGACCGCGCCCGGGTCGCCGACCCAGTCCGTGACCACCCGGATCGCCTCGGCCATGGTGAACATGCCGTGGGCGATGACGTCCGGCAGTCCCACCTCGCGGGCGAACTTCTCGTTCCAGTGGATCGGGTTGAAGTCCCCCGAGGCGCCCGCGTACTGCACCAGCGTCGCCCGGGTCACCGGGAAGGACTGCGCCGGCAGCTCCGTACCGACCTCGACCGACTCGTAGGCCACCTTCGCCGTCATCACGCCTCCTCGGCGGCGCGCGCCACCAGCTTCGTCCACGCGGTCACGACATGCTCACCGGTCTCGTCGTGGACCTCGCCCCGGATGTCCAGGACGTCGTTGCCCGCCAGGGACTTGATGCCCTCGATCGTCGAGGTGACCGTCAGCCGGTCCCCCGCCCGCACGGGGCGCACATAGGCGAACTTCTGGTCACCGTGCACCACCCGGCTGTAGTCCAGGCCCAGCTGCGGGTCCTGCACCACCTGCCCGGCGGCCTTGAAGGTGATCGAGAACACGAAGGTCGGCGGCGCGATCACATCGCTGTGGCCGAGCGCCTTGGCGGCCTCGGGATCGACGTACACCGGATTGGCGTCGCCCACCGCCTCGGCGAACTCGCGGATCTTCTCCCGGCCGACCTCGTACGGCGGGGTGGGTGGATAGACCCGCCCCACGAAGGACTGGTCGAGCGCCATGTGCTCGCTCCCTCCTGATGAAAGATGAAAAGGCCATAGAACAGCCCCATACAACGACACGAGGCCGCCCCCAGTGGGGACGGCCTCGTGTACGAGCCTGTTTCAGCGCGTTTCGCGGTGCGCCGTGTGCGAGTTGCAGCGCGGGCAGTGCTTCTTCATCTCAAGACGGTCCGGGTTGTTGCGCCGGTTCTTCTTGGTGATGTAGTTCCGCTCCTTGCACTCCACGCAGGCCAGCGTGATCTTCGGGCGGACGTCGGTGGCAGCCACGTGAGTGCTCCTTGGACGGACGGATGAACGGATGAACGCAAAAAAGAGTAGCCGATCGAAGGACCGACCCCGCAATCGGCTACCGTAAGTAGCGGTGACCGGACTTGAACCGGTGACACAGCGATTATGAGCCGCTTGCTCTACCGACTGAGCTACACCGCTTTGATGACGAGTCCCCCGCCGAAGCGGGGTTCCCCGATCACCAGAGCCCCAATGCGGAATCGAACCGCAGACCTTCTCCTTACCATGGAGACGCTCTACCGACTGAGCTATTGGGGCGAGCGATGAAGACATTACACGGTTGGTCGCCGATCGCCCAAATCCGTTTCGGCGCCCCGGCCTGCACTCTTGATCGAGACAGCCTCGATCCCTCCGGACGGCCGCTCTCCGGCCTGCTCACCGACCGCGCGCGACCGCACCCCGACCACCCCACGAACCGCTCCGGTCCCACCCGTACACAGCACCCGGCCCTCCTCCGGGCCACGCCGGTATGACTATTTCGCTCCTCCTCGAACCGGGCCGAACACGCCCCTAGGCTCGACTCACTCTGTGTGACCTTGCCCCCCTTTCCCAGGAGCACGATGCCCGACAGCCAGCCGCGGCAGCCGGACGGCGACGCTGCCGACGAGACCAGCGGCCCCGCCGCCGAGACCGGCGCCCTCGTACTCTGCGGCGCCCGTCTCACCGACGGCCGCATCGTGGACGTACGTCTCGGTGGCGGTCGCATCGAGGCCGTCGGTACCGCGGGCAGTCTGGCCGTGCCGGGTCCGCGCGTGGACCTGCGCGGCTATCTGCTGCTCCCCGCGCCCGCCGAACCCCACATCCACAGCGACACCGCGCTCACCGCGCACGGCGCGGGCCCCGAGGGCCCGGGGCCCGTCTCGCACCACCCGGAGGACATCCAGCGCCGCGCCGTCGAGGCCGCCCTGCTGCAGCTCGGCCACGGCGCCACCGCACTGCGCGCGCATGTGGGCATCGGGGACGTACGGGGCCTCACCTCCCTCGAAGCGGTGCTGCAGGCACGACGCTCGCTGCGCGGACTCGCCGAGCTGATTCCGGTCGCCGTACCCCGGCTCCTGACGGGCGTGGCAGGCGCGGACAACCTGGCCATGCTGCGCGACGCGGTGAAGATGGGGGTCGGCGCGGTCGGCGGCTGCCCCGACCTCGATCCGGATCCGGCGGGGTACGCCGAGGCCGTCCTGGAGATCGCCGCCGAACAGGGCTGCCCCGTCGATCTGCACACGGACGGCGACGACCCGGCCCGGCTCGGCCGGCTGGCCGCCATGGCGGGCGGGCTGCGGCCCGGTGTCTCCATCGGCCCGTGTGCCGGTCTCTCCCGGCTCCCCTCCCAGGCCGCGGCCCGCGTCGTGGACCAGATCGCCGCGGCCGGACTGACGGTGACCTGCCTCCCGCAGGGCGGCTGCTGCGGGGCGGAGGGCCGGGGCATCGCCCCCGTGCGCCTGCTGCGTGCGGCCGGGGTGCGGGTTGCGGCGGGCAGCGGTGCGCTGCGGGACGTGGTGAACCCGGTGGGGCGGGGGGACCCGCTGGAGGCCGCCTACCTGCTGGCCTCGCAGAGCGGCATGCGGGCCGACGAGGCGTACGACGCGGTCTCCTCGGTCGCGCGGAGCGCCATGGGGCTGCCCGAGGTGCGGGTCGAGGCCGGTTTCCCCGCCGAACTGCTGGCCGTACGCGGGGAGCAGCTCTCGGGCGTGCTGTCGCTCGCCTACAGCCGGGTCGTGGTGCACCGCGGCCGGGTGGTGACGCGGACGAGCGCGGTGCGCGAGTACTGCGATTCGGAGACCGTCGTCGCCCTCGGCCTGCCCCGCCAGGGCCGGCCCGAGTCCGGTCCCTGCAGCGGACCCTGAGCGCCGCGGCCCCGTGCGGCGTACGGTCGGACCATGCGCATTGTCATCGCAGGTGGACATGGTCAGATCGCGCTGCGGCTGGAGCGGCTGCTCGCCGCGCGTGGGGACGAGGCGGTGGGCGTCATCCGGAACCCGGAACAGAGCGCTGACCTCAGGGCGGCGGGCGCGGAGCCGGTCGTCCTGGATCTCGAATCGGCCTCCGTGGAGGACGTGGCGCAGGTGCTGCGCGGCGCCGACGCGGCGGTCTTCGCGGCCGGTGCGGGCCCGAACAGCGGCGCGGCGCGCAAGGAGACGGTGGATCGCGGCGCGGCGGTGCTGTTCGCGGACGCGGCGGAGCAGGCGGGCGTGCGGCGTTTCGTGGTGGTCTCGTCGATGGGTGCCGACCCCGACCACCCGGGCGACGAGGTCTTCGACGCCTATCTGCGGGCGAAGGGTGCCGCGGACGCGTATGTGCGCTCCAGGACCGCACTCGACTGGACGATCCTGCGCCCCGGAATGCTGACGAACGACGCGGGCACCGGGATGGTCCTCCTGACCGTCTCGACCGGCCGCGGCCCGGTCCCGCGCGACGACGTGGCGGCGGCACTGGTGGAGCTCCTGGACACCCCGGCGACCGCGGGGCTGACGCTGGAGCTCATCTCCGGCAGCATGCCGCTGTCAGTCGCCGTGAAGGACGTGGCGGGGAACTGAAACCGCCTCCTCGGCATTTCGGTTCGGCCGGTTCAGCCGCGCGGCGCCGGGCGCACCGTGATGCCGTGGCGTTCCAGCAGGGCGGCGGTGACGCCGTCACCCTCGCGCAGTGCGCCCGTGAACGTACCGTCATGGACCGTGCCACGCCCGCAGGAAGGGCTGCGCGTCATCAGCAGCGCCTCCGTGCACCCGGCCCGGCGCGCGGCCTCCAGCGCCCGGTGGGCGCCCTCCACGAACTCCGCCGTCACGTCCCGCCCGGTGTCGTCGACGACACGGGCGCGGCCGTCCAGCACGTCGTGACCGTCCCCGCCGACGATCTCGGCAGGGCGGCGCGGGGTGGGCAGTCCGCCGGACACCTCGGGGCAGAAGGCGACGGTGCGGCGTCCGCCGATGGCCTCCGCCACCGCGGCGGAGCCCTTGGCCCGGCCGTCGAAGCGGCAGGGAACGCCCCGCAGACAGGCGCTGACCAGCAGAGGTTCCATGTTCACGTTCACCACCCTCGCAGCAGAAAACAAAGAAGGTCCCTGTCCTGAGACAGGGACCTTTCGATGTGGCGGCGCCAGGGTTCGAACCTGGGTAGGCTGAGCCGGCAGATTTACAGTCTGCTCCCTTTGGCCACTCGGGCACACCGCCGGGAATCGCTGCCGTGAGAACCGATTTTCGGCGGTGCTCCCTGGCAACGACGTAAACGATACCCGATGCCGGGGGGTGCTTCGCCACCGGATTGATCAGTGGTCCGATCGGGCGTGGGCGGGCGAGGGCCGCCCGGTCGTCCCCGGTGGGTCGGCGTGCGGCGTCGCGGTGCTGGCAGGACGCGGAGGGACGTCCACATACTGGCTGTATGCGGGTGTTCCGAGCGACGCGGACGAGGCGCCGTGGCTGCTGCCGCGCGCCCACCGGCGATCGCGGGACAGCCCTTAGGCTTTGATCGGCGGCGCGGGGCCGGCAGGCCCGCAGCCGCCCGTATGCACCCCGTTTCCCAGCCCCCGATACAAGGAGCAACACGTCATGGCCGACTCCAGTTTCGACATCGTCTCGAAGGTCGAGCGGCAGGAGGTCGACAACGCCCTCAACCAGGCCGCCAAGGAGATCTCGCAGCGTTACGACTTCAAGGGCACCAACGCCTCGATCTCCTGGTCCGGCGAGAAGATCCTCATGGAGGCGAACGGCGAGGAGCGGGTCAAGGCGATCCTCGACATCTTCCAGTCCAAGCTGATCAAGCGCGGCATCTCGCTGAAGGCGCTGGACGCGGGCGAGCCGCAGCTGTCCGGCAAGGAGTACAAGATCTTCGCCGACATCGTGGAGGGCATCTCCCAGGAGAACGCCAAGAAGGTCGCGAAGATCATTCGCGATGAGGGTCCGAAGGGCGTGAAGGCGCAGGTCCAGGGCGACGAGCTGCGGGTGAGCTCGAAGAGCCGCGACGACCTGCAGGCCGTGCAGGCACTGCTGAAGGGCAAGGACCTCGACTTCGCCGTGCAGTTCGTGAACTACCGGTGACGTACCGGCCCCACCCGTACGGTCGTTGCCCGTGGGGGCGCTGACGGCGTGACCGGGACGGGTGCCGGGAGGTACGGGGTGACGCGACGCGGGACGTGTCGCGTCACCCCTCACCACGGGCGAGGAGAGGGACAGGGCATGACCATGTACGCGACGGTCGGCAGTCCGCTGGGGGAACTGCTGCTGGTGGGCGAGGAAGCCGCCGGTGCGGACGGCGGAGTCGCGCTCGCCTCGCTCTCGCTCCCCGGCCAGAAGGGTGCCGCGGTCGTCCAGGAGGACTGGGTCCCCGCTCCGGAGGCCTTCGCGGGAATCGCCGCACAGCTGCGGGAGTACTTCGAGGGGCGGCGCAGGCACTTCGACATCGCGTACGCGGACGGCCGGGGCACCGACTTCCAGCGGCGGGTCTGGGCGGCGCTGGACACCGTTCCGTACGGGGAGACCGCGTCCTACGGGCAGATCGCCGAACGGGTCGGCACGTCCGGGGCGGGCGTACGGGCCGTGGGGACGGCGATCGGCCGCAATCCCCTGCTGGTCGTACGGCCCTGCCATCGGGTGATCGGCGCGGACGGATCCCTGCGGGGCTACGCGGGCGGCCCGGAGCGCAAGAAGCAGCTTCTCGCCCTGGAGGGCGCCCGGGTGGTGCGCTGAGATGTCCGGGCTCTTCCCGAGGCCGCGCACCGTCGTCGCGCCGGGGGCCGTGCATGTGCCCGAGTGGCTGTCGCCGGAGCGCCGGCGGGAACTGGTGGCGGCCTGCCGGGAGTGGGCGCGGGGGCCTGTGCCGCTGCGGCACACGGTGCTGCCGGGCGGCGGCGTGATGTCCGTGCAGACGGTCTGTCTGGGCTGGCACTGGCAGCCGTACCGGTATGCCCGCACGGCCGACGACGTGAACGGTGCGCGGGTCACCGCGTTCCCGGACTGGCTGGCGGATCTGGGGCGCGACGCGGTGGCCGAGGCGTACGGGGACGAGAGCCCCGTACGGACGTACGCACCGGACGCCGCTCTGATCAACTTCTACGACGGCGCCGCGCGGATGGGGATGCACCAGGACAGGGAGGAGCGGTCCGACGCTCCGGTGGTGTCGCTCAGCATCGGCGACACCTGCGTCTTCCGCTTCGGGAACACGGAGAACCGCGGAAGGCCGTACACCGATGTGGAGTTGGCCTCCGGCGATCTGTTCGTGTTCGGCGGCCCCTCCCGTTTCGCGTTCCACGGTGTGCCGAGGATCTGTCCCGGGACGTCCGATCCCGCATCCGGTCTGCGCCGTGGCCGGCTCAATCTGACGCTGCGTGAGACCGGGCTGGGCGCCCCGGACTCCGGGTGCTGACGGGCGTCAGCGCCGTTCGCGGGAGTTGCCGAAGAGCAGGCGGTAGAGGATCAGCAGGATCAGCGAGCCGCCTATGGCCGCGACCCAAGTGGCCGTGTCGTAGAAGTCGTTGGAGATCGGGCGGTCGAGGAAACGTGACGATATCCAGCCGCCGAGGAAGGCGCCGACGATCCCGATGAGGGTGGTGCCGATCAGGCCGCCGGGGTCTCGGCCCGGGAGCAGGACCTTGGCGATGGCTCCGGCCAGCAGCCCGAGAATGATCCAACCGATGATGCTCATGCGTGCGAACCTACCCGTCACTCGTTCCTGGAATCCAAGACGTTTTCGCGGATCGGGCGGTTGCGGCGCGTGGTCCGCGAGCGGGCCGTGCGCCGCTCGTCGTGCGGTCGTGCGCGGGCGCTGAAATCCGGTCAGCGCTCACGGCGACGGGGCGGCGCATGGGGCGGGGAAGGTCTTGGCACCCGTCCGCGCCGGGCCGCCGGGAGGTGGGGTCGCCGGGGGGCTGAGCCATCTCGGGGGCCGTCTCCGGTTCCTGTTCTTCGCCTGCGCAGCTGATACTGGCTCCGAACAGCACTGACGGACGAAACGCATCGGAAGGCCAGTGACCATGAAGCTCGTGCAGCTGATCCTGAACATCTTGTGGGTGGTGTTCTGCGGGTTCTGGATGGCCCTCGGGTACCTGCTCGCCGCAGTCATCTGCTTCGTGTTGATCGTGACCATTCCCTTCGGCATCGCCTCCCTGAGGATCGCGGGCTATGTGCTGTGGCCGTTCGGGCGGACCACCGTGGAACGGCCCGACGCGGGTGCGCCCTCGTTCGTGGGCAATGTGATCTGGCTCGTCTTCGCCGGATGGTGGCTCGCGCTGGGGCATCTGATCACCAGCATCCCGCTGTTCGTGTCGATCATCGGCATCCCCTTCGGCTGGGCGAACCTGAAGATGATCCCGATTTCCCTGATGCCCCTGGGGCGCCAGGTGGTCCCGACCGACCAGGCGTTCGGATCCCGCTGACCTTCAAGGCCCGCCGGCATCCCGGGCGGCTGCTGCGCCCGGGATGCCGGCGGGCTCCGGCTCGTGGTGGTCCGTCGGAAGCAGAACCGCCACGAGCGGTGCCCTGGTCCTTCCGACCGTCCGGCCCTGGTCCGTCCGTCCTCAGGGGCGACGGCCGGCCATCTGCTCCAGTCGGGCGATGCGCTCCGCCATCGGCGGGTGGGTCGAGAACATCCTGGACAGGCCCTGGCCGGGGCGGAAGGGGTTCGCGATCATCATGTGGCTCGCGGTCTCGAGCCTGGGCTCCGGGGGCAGAGGGAGCTGTTTCGTTCCTGCGTCGAGCTTGCGCAGGGCACTGGCGAGGGCCAGCGGGTCGCCGGTCAGTTGGGCACCCGAGGCGTCCGCCTCGTACTCGCGGGACCGGCTTACGGCCAATTGGATGACGGACGCGGCCAGCGGACCGAGGATCATGATGAGCAGCATGCCGAGAAGGCCGGGGCCCTCGTCGTCGTCGGACCGGCCCACCGGGATCAGCCAGGCGAAGTTGACGAGGAACATGACGACGGAGGCGAGCGCTCCGGCGACGGACGAGATCAGGATGTCGCGGTTGTAGACATGGCTGAGCTCGTGGCCGAGGACTCCGCGCAGCTCGCGTTCGTCGAGGATCTGCAGGATGCCTTCGGTGCAGCAGACCGCGGCATTGCGCGGGTTGCGGCCGGTGGCGAAGGCGTTGGGGGCCTGTGTCGGGGAGATGTAGAGCCGGGGCATGGGCTGGCGGGCGGCGGTGGAGAGCTCGCGGACCATGCGGTAGAGCTGGGGCGCCTCGAATTCGCTGACGGGGCGGGCACGCATGGCCCTGAGCGCCAGCTTGTCGCTGTTCCAGTACGCGTAGGCGTTGGTGCCGATGGCCACGAGGAGCGCGACGATCAGGCCCGTACGTCCGAAGAAGCTTCCGATGACGAGGATGAGTGCGGACAGGCCCCCGAGGAGTACGGCGGTTTTCAGCCCGTTGTGCCGGCGGTGCACGGTACGCCCTCCAAGTGGTGCGGCAGGGGGACCCTTTGGTGGTCTCCACATCCCAGTGGAGCCTCCCGTACTGGTCAACGCCAGGCGAGAAGTGCTAGTTCCCTTGTGCATGTGGCCCTGGGAACACGGCCCACCGGACGCGGGTGACCGAATCGGGCTCCGGGCCGGAGGGGGCAGGGGGTAGCGAGCGGGGCCTGTTCGGAACGGAGGCCCTTCGGGCCCTGGTCCGAACAGGCCCCGGGGAAGCGTGCGCGTACTGGATGCCGCCGGATCAGCGCTGGGCGGGGAGGCCGGCGACCGCGAGGGCCTCGGGGTCCGGCTCGATCTCGCTGGTGCAGTGGGAGCAGCGGGAGGCGATGGCCGGGATCTCGGTGAAGCAGCGGGGGCAGTCACGCATGGCGGCCTTGATGTCGACGACCTTCTCGTCCGCCTTGGCGAAGCGGTTCTGGACCTTCGTCATGGGGACGATGACGCAGAAGTACAGCACGGCCGCGGTGATCAGGAAGGCGATGGCGGCGGCCAGGAACTTCCCGTACGGGAAGATCGTGCCCTCGACGGCGAACTCGGCCGAGCTGAAGTCGCCGACGGAACCGGTCGCGAGGCCGATCAGCGGAGTGATGAAGGCCGTGCTGAATCCGGTGACGACTGCGGTGAACGCGGCTCCTACAGCCAGACCGACGGCCATCGAGACGACGTTTCCGCGCAGGATGAAGTCCTTGAACCCGTTCAGCACTGCTCTTGCTCCTCTGGGACATGCGTATGGGGGTGGGAATGTGCCGCCCTGACCTTGCCTTGTCGGGGCTGTCCCGGGCAAACCGATCGTGCGTCCATCAGAAGAGACTCACAGCGGCGAATCGGAGGACGGTCTGGGGGGCACCGGACAGCACGACGGCCACAGCGGCAGTGAGGGCGATCGAGACAGTGAGGGGGGCCGGGGCGCGGTGCCGGGTGGGAACGGGGGTGGTCTCGCCGGCCGGTGCCTCTTCCGGGGCACGGAAGAGCTCCGCGGTCCACTGGAGGTAGTAGTAGAGGGCGATCACGACGTTGACGGCCATGACGACGGCCAGCCAGCCCAGGCCCGCGTCGACGGCTGCCGAGAAGACCGTGACCTTGGCGAAGAGTCCGACGATGCCGGGCGGCAGACCCGCCAGGCAGAGCAGGAAGAAGGCCATCGCCAGGGCGGTGAGGGGGCGGGTGGCGTACAGGCCGCGGTAGTCGGAGATCCGGTTTCCGGGGTGCGTACGGGCGACGAGGGCGGCGACCGCGAATGCGCCGAGGTTCACGACGGCGTACATGAGGGCGTACGCGACGGTGGAACCGATCTGCCGGTCGCTGGAGTACGCGGCGGCGGCGATCGGGACCAGGAGGTACCCGGCCTGGCCGACCGAGGACCAGGCGAGCAGGCGTACCGCGCTGCGGGCGCGGGCGGCGTTCTGACGCAGGGCGGCGACGTTGCCGGTCGTCATGGTGAGCGCGGCGAGAACGGCGAGGGCCGGCCCCCAGACGTCGGCGTACGCCGGGAACCCGATCACGGTGACGAGGACGAGGCCGGAGAAGCCGGCCGCCTTGCCGACGACCGAGAGGTAGGCGGCGACCGGCAGGGGGGCACCGACGTAGGTGTCGGGGACCCAGAAGTGGAAGGGCGCGGCGGCGGTCTTGAAGGCGAAGCCGACCAGGGTGAGGACGACGCCCGCCCGGGCCAGGGTGGAGAGCTGTCCCTGCACGTCGTCGAGGCGGCCGGCGATCTCCGTGAGGTGCAGGGTGCCGGTGGTGGCGTACACGAAGCTGACGCCGAGCAGCATGACGGCGGTCGCGACGACGGAGGAGAGGAAGAACTTCAGCGCCGCCTCGGAGGACCGCCGGTCGCCGCGCTTGATGCCGACGAGGGCGAAGGCGGGCAGCGAGACGACTTCGAGGGCGATGACGAGCGTCGCGAGGTCGCGGGAGGCGGGCAGGAGCGCGGCACCCGCCGCCGAGGACAGCAGGAGGAACCAGAACTCGCCCGCGGGCAGCCTGCGGGTGTCGCCGAGGGAGAGCAGGGCGGTCAGCAGGGCGGCGCCGAGCACGAGGGCCTGGATGACGAGGGCGAAGTGGTCGGCGGTGTAGCTGCACGCCCCGGTGGTGCCGGTGCCGGTGGCGGCCGCGGTGACGCAGAAGGTGGCGCGGTTGCCGTCGCGCAGCGGCACGAGGAGGGCGAGGGCGGCCACGAGTCCGGCCATGGCCGTCCAGCCGAGGAGCGGCTTGCGGTCCTCGGGGAGGAAGAGGTCGGCGACGAGCACGATCAGGGCGAAGGCCGCGACGACGACCGGGGGTGCGATCGCGAGCCAGTCGACGGACTGGACGAGGCTGGTGGTGCTCTCGGCCGCTGCGGTGACGACGGCTGGGGTCACGACTTGCCTCCTGCGAGGAGCTTCTGCACGGCCGGGTCGGTGAGGCCGAGGAGGACGGCGGGCCACAGACCGGCGAGGACGGTGAGGGCGACGAGCGGGCTCCAGGCGGCGAACTCGTACGTCTGGACATCGGCGAGCTGCTGCGGTTCCGTCCGCTTCTCGCCCATGCAGACGCGGCGTACCACGATCAGCATGTACGCGGCGGTGAGCAGGGTGCCGAACGCGGCGATCGACATGAAGGTGAGGAAGGCGGGGCGGCTGAGGCCGTCGGCGGGGTCGAAGGAGCCGAACAGGGCGAGCATCTCGCCCCAGAACCCGGCGAGTCCGGGCAGGCCCAGGGAGGCGACGGCGGCGAAGGCGAGGAGGCCGCCGAGGCGGGGTGCGCGGCCGTAGAGGGCGGCGCCGGTGGCACCGGAGAGGGTGTCGAGGTCGGCGGTGCCGTATCGGTCCTTGACGGCGCCGACCAGGAAGAACAGCAGTCCGGTGATGAGGCCGTGGGCGATGTTGGCGAAGAGTGCGCCGTTGACCCCGGTGGGGGTCATGCTCGCGATGCCGAGAAGCACGAAGCCCATGTGGCCGACGGAGGAGTAGGCGATCAGTCGCTTGAGATCGCCCTTGGAGCCGGGCCGGGCCAGGGCCAGGCAGGCGAGCGATCCGTAGACGATGCCGACGGCCGCGAGAGCGGCGAGGTACGGCGCGAAGGTGTGCATCCCGTCGGGGGCGATCGGGAGCAGGATGCGGACGAATCCGTAGGTGCCCATCTTCAGCAGGACGCCCGCGAGCAGGACCGAGCCGACGGTCGGGGCAGCGGTGTGGGCGTCGGGGAGCCAGCTGTGCAGCGGCCACATCGGGGTCTTCACGGCCAGCCCGACGCCGATCGCCAGAACGGCGATGAGCTGCACGGACGAGGTGAGCCCACGGCCGTTGTCAGTGGCGAGTGCCACCATGTCGAAAGTGCCGCTCTTCAGTCCGATGAGGAGCAGGCCCAGCAGCATGATCACCGAGCCGAGCAGCGTGTAGAGGATGAACTTCCAGGCGGCGGCCTGCTTCTGTGCACCGCCCCAGCGGGCGATGAGGAAGTACATCGGGATGAGGACCATCTCGAAGGCCAGGAAGAACAGCAGCAGGTCGAGGACGGCGAAGCTCGCGAGGGTGCCGGTCTCCAGGACGAGGAGGAGCGCGACGAAGGCCTTCGGGGAGGGGCCCTCGGGCATTTTGAAGTAGCTGTAGAGCGCGCAGAGGAAGGTCAGCAGCGCGGTCATCACGAGAAGGGGGAGCGAGATGCCGTCGATGCCGAGGTGGATGCGGACGTCGAGTGCCGGGATCCAGCTGATGTCGGTGGTGGCCTGCATCTTCGACGGGTGGTCGTGGTCGAAGCCGGCGGCGAGGACGAGCGCGGCGAGCAGGACCGCGCCGGTGACGGTCACCCCGTGGCGGAGTACGGCCTGGTCGGGGCTGGTCCCCTTCAGTCCGGGCGGGGCCGGCAGGAGAGCGGCCACGGCCCCGATGAGCGGGATGACGACGATGAACGCGAGAAGGAACTGCATCACGGATTCGCTGATATCGATCACGGTTCACGACCCGGCGTTGACGTTGGCGAAGACGAGGACGGCGACCGCCAGGACCAGGGAGCCGGCGAGCAGCGCGCCGAGGTAGGTCTGCACGTTGCCGGTCTGGGCGCGGCGGACGGCGGTGCCGAGCCAGCGTGCTCCGGTGCCGGCACCGCGTACGTACGTGTCGACGACCTCGCGGTCCAGGAAGCGGACGAGGCTCGCCGCGGCCTGGACGGGGCGGACGAACAGGGTCGCGTACAGGGCGTCGAGGTGGAAGCCGGCGGCGGCGTGCCGGTGGAGCGGGCCGAGGAGCAGGCGTCCGGGATCGGCCGGGTCGGAGACGTCCCCGTCGGCCCCGTAGGCCGCGGTGTGCGCCGACAGGGCCTGGGCCTCGACGAGGGCGGGTTCGGCCTCGGGGTGGGCGACGACCGTGCCGACGGCTGTGCGGGCGGCGAATGCCGAGGTGTGGCGCCAGGCGCCGTAGGTGACGAGGCCGCCGACGAGGCCGACGCCCGTGGAGAGGACGGCGGTGGTCAGGGTCGGGGTGAGGGCGTGGCCGTCGAACCAGTCGGTGATCGCTCCGACGGTCAGTCCGAAAGCGATGGTGGGTACGGCGAGGACCCAGAGGACGGCGGTCATCGCGACGGGCTGCCTGCCGTGGTCGGGGACCTCGGTGCCGCGGCCCCGGAAGGCGAGGAGCCAGAGACGGGTGGCGTATCCGGCGGTGAGGACGGCGGCGAGCAGTCCGGCGACGAGGACGGTCCAGCCGGCGGCGGCCGGGGCGACGTGCCGCTCCCCGAGCGCGGTGTGCTCAGCAGCGACGAGGACGGCTTCCTTGGAGAAGAAGCCGGCGAACGGCGGGATCGCGGCCAGCGCGAGGAGGGCGACGGTCATCGTCCAGTAGGCGTCCGGGATGCGTTTCGCGAGACCGCTCATGCGGGACATGGCGGCCAGTGAGTTGGTCCCGGCGGCGTGGATGACGACGCCCGCGGCGAGGAAGAGGACCGCTTTGAACGCACCGTGCGAGAGGAGGTGGAAGACGGCGGCACCGCGGTCACCGACGGCCAGGGCGCCGGCCATGTAGCCGAGCTGTCCGATCGTCGAGTAGGCGAGGACGCGTTTGAGGTCGTCCTGGGCGAGGGCGGCGATTCCGGAGCCGATCATCGTGATCGCCGCCATCACGGCGAGGACCACCAGGGCCGCGCCGGATGCGGCGAAGACGGGGAGGAGCCGGGCCACGAAGTAGATACCGGCTGCGACCATCGTCGCGGCGTGGATCAACGCGGAGACGGGGGTGGGGCCGGCCATCGCGTCGGGCAGCCAGGTGTGCAGGGGGAACTGCGCGGACTTGCCCGCGACCCCCGCGAGGAGCAGCAGGGCGATGACGGTGGGGTGGTCGAGGCCGCCGCTCGCGACGGCGCCGAGGACCCCGGTGATGCGGAACGTTCCGGTGTCGGCGGCGAGCGCGAACAGGCCGATCAGGAGGGGGACGTCGCCGAGCTTGGTGACCAGGAAGGCCTTGAGGGAGGCGGCGCGGGCCTCGGGCGTCTCCCAGTAGTGGCCGACGAGGAAGTAGGAGCAGATGCCCATGACCTCCCAGCCGACCAGGAGCACCATCAGGTCGCCGGAGTAGACGACGAGCAGCATCGCGGCGGTGAAGAGGGAGACCAGGGCCGCGTACGAGGGGTAGCGGGGGTCGTCGCGCAGATAGGCGGTCGAGTAGATCTGCACGCAGGTCGCGACGAGCCCGACCAGGACGGCGACGAGGACCGCGAAGCCGTCGAGGTGCAGGGCGAGGTCGATGGGGACCGAGCCGGTGGGGGTGAACCGGGTCGCCGCGTCGATGGCCCGGCCGCCGCCCTGGTCCCAGGCGACGACGACGGCGAGCACGAAGGAGGCGAAGGTGGGCAGGACGGCGAGGGGGCGCACGTATCCGGGTGTGAAACGGAGCGCGCGGAGCCCTGTCCCGGAGTGGTGGCCGGAGGCGGGCGTGCCCAGCAGGAGGCCGGCCGCGGCGCCCAGGAACGGAAGGAGGGGAACGAGGACGGCGAGGGTCGTGGTGGTCACGCGGTGGCCTCTGCCTTCTGTGCCTTCCCTGCCGCAGCAGTGGCCTGGTCTTCGGTGGCGTCGGCCTCGTCGCCGGGGAGGTTTTCGGCGGCGTCGGTCTCGGCGGTGTCGCGGAGGCGGTCCACGTCCGAGCTGCCGCGGTTGCGGTACACGGCGAGGACGATGGCAAGGCCGATGCCGATCTCTGCCGCCGCGATGGCGATGGTGAAGAGGGTGAGGGCCTGGCCGGAGTGCAGGCTGTCGCGGAGCCAGACGTCGAAGGCGACCAGGTTGAGGTTGACGGCGTTGAGCATCAGCTCGACGGACATCAGGACCAGGATCGCGTTGCGGCGTGCGAGCACTCCGTACAGCCCGGTGCAGAAGAGGAGGGCGGCGAGCACGGCGGGATAGGCGAGGTGCATCAGCTCTGCTCCTTACCGCGCTTGCGGGACAGGACGATCGCGCCGACGAGGGCGGCGAGCAGCAGGACGGAGAGTGCTTCGAACGGCAGCACCCAGTGCCGGAAGAGGAAGGCTCCGGTCACCTCGGTGGAGCCCTGGGCCGGCCCCTCCAGGTCGATCCAGGTGGTGCGGAAGGCGTCGACGACGACCCAGACGAGTGTGCCGGCGGCGGCGACCGCCACAGCGAGTGCCGCCCAGCGGTGTTCCGAGTCGGCGTCCGGGGAGCGTCCGATGGGGGCCCTGGTGAGCATCAGTCCGAAGAGGAGGAGCACGACCACGGAGCCGACGTAGATCAGTACCTGCACCCAGGCGATGAACTCCGCCGTGAGCAGGAGGTACTCGACCGCGAGCCCGCCGAGCGCGACGACCAGCCACAGGGCGGCATGCACCAGCTGCCTGGTCGTGACGGTGACGAGGGCCGCTGCGAGGGTGGCGATGCCGACGAGGACGAAGGCGATCTCGATGCCGGTCGGGGAGAGGAAGCCGGGGTGGGCGGACTGGGCCGCCGCGGCTGCGAGTGTCACTCCTCCCCCTCTGCTTCCTTCTGGGCCTGCTGGGTCTCTCGGTCCTGTGGGGCTTCCTGGGCTTCCTGCGCCTCTTGGGCCTCTTGGGCCTCCTGGGCGCGTCGGGCTTCGAGTTTCTCCGCCGTCTTGCGGGCGGCGGCGATCTCCTTGGGCTCCTCGGCGCCGGGGTCGAGCGCCGGTGGCTCCGGCACCGTCCACATCCAGGCGCGGAGCTTGTCGCGCTCATGGGTGAGTTCGAGGATGTCCGTCTCCGCGTACTCGAACTCCGGCGACCAGAACAGTGCGTCGAAGGGGCACACCTCGATGCAGATACCGCAGTACATGCAGAGCGAGAAGTCGATCGCGAAGCGGTCGAGGACGTTGCGGCTGCGCTCACGCCCGCCCGGGGTGGCGGCAGGCACGGTCTCCTTGTGGGAGTCGATGTAGATGCACCAGTCCGGGCACTCGCGGGCGCAGAGCATGCAGACGGTGCAGTTCTCCTCGAACAGCGCGATGACACCGCGGGAGCGCGGCGGGAGCTCGGGCTGGACGTCCGGGTACTGCGCGGTGACCGACTTCCTCGTCATCGTCCGCAGGGTGACGGCCAGACCCTTGGCCAGGCCGGAGCCGGGGATACGGGGCCGGGTGGACGGGGGGACGGCGGGCCGGGAGGAGGGCGGGGGCGACGCGGCCATCAGTTGATCGCCACCTTCACGATGCCGGTGAGCGCGATCTGCGCGAGAGCGAGCGGGATGAGGGTGGTCCAGGCGAGCTTCTGCAGCTGGTCCTCGCGGAGCCGCGGATAGCTCACGCGCAGCCAGATGACGACGAAGGCGAGGACCGCGGTCTTGAGGAGCGTCCAGACCCAGCCGAGTCCGTCGGCGCCGAACGGCCCGTGCCAGCCGCCGAGGAAGAGGACGGCGGTCAGACCGGACAGGACGACGATGCCCGCGTACTCGGCGAGCAGGAACAGTGCGAAACGGAGGCCGGTGTACTCGGTGTACGCACCGAAGATGATCTCCGAGTCGGCGACCGGCATGTCGAACGGCGGGCGTTGCAGTTCGGCGAGTCCGGCCACGAAGAAGACCAGGGCGCCGACGATCTGCCAGGGCAGCCACCACCACTCGAAGGCGTCGAGGATGCCCGGGAGGGAGACGGTGCCCGCGGCCATCGCGACGGAGGCGGCGGCGAGCAGCATCGGCAGCTCGTACGCGAGCAGCTGGGCGGCGGTACGCAGCCCGCCGAGGAGGGAGAACTTGTTGGCGGAGGCCCAGCCGGCCATCAGCGAGCCGAGCACGCCGACGCCCATCACCGCGAGGACGAAGAAGATGCCCGCGTCCACGACCTGTCCGACCGCGCCCTCACCGGGACCGATCGGGATGGCGACGAGCACGAGGAGGTACGGCAGCAGCGCGACGGCCGGCGCGAGCTGGAAGATGCGACGGTCGGCCCCGGCCGGGACGACGTCCTCCTTCTGCGCGAACTTCACCCCGTCCGCGACGAGCTGCGCCCAGCCGTGGAAGCCTCCCGCGTACATCGGACCGAGGCGGCCCTGCATATGGGCCATCACCTTGTGCTCGGTCTGCCCCACGACCAGGGGGAGGACCATGAACACGACGAAGACGGCGACGAGCCGGAGGGCGACGTCCAGTGCGTCGTTCACGCGGTATCGCCTCCGGCGGATTGGTCGGGGGCCGGCCCGGGTGCGGGCTCCGAGGGCGGGGTGGTCGGCCGCCCGGTGGCCCCGTCGGGGGCCTCCGCGGGCGTGGGGTCCTCCGTGGGAGGTTCGGTCCCGGTGCCGGTGCCGGTGCCCGATTCGGAGCCGGTGCTCGATTCGGTGTCGGTGCGGGAGCTCGTTCCGGTGCCGGCTTCGGTCCCGGTACCGGACGCCTCCTGGCTGTCCAGGGCGGTATCGGCGTCGTGGGGCCGGCCGGTGCCGTGGGGCCCGCCGGTGCCGTGCTCGGCAGTGTCGTCGCAGGCCGGGCGGGCGTGGTGCCAGGGGGCGTCGCTGCTTCCGGGACCCGGCTGCGCCTTCCCCGCCTCCGACGCGTCCGGACCGGTCCGGTCCGGCGCCTCGGCCGGCACTGCCTCTGCCGCTCCCGGCCTCGCCGCCTGCTGGCTCGCCGAACCCTCGGACGCACTACGCGTACGCCGCGGCGCCGCCGGAGACGCGGCCGGGGCAGCCGCCTCCGCCTGCTGGCTCGCCGAACCCTGGGACGCACTACGCGTACGCCGCGGCGCCGCCGGAGACGCCGCCGGGGCAGCCGCCTCCGCCTGCTGGCTCGCCGAACCCTGGGACGCACTACGCGTACGCCGCGGCGCCGCCGGAGACGCCGCCGGGGCAGCCGTCTCCGCCTGCTGGCTCGCCGAACCCTCGGACGCGGTACGGGTACGCCGCGGCGCCGCCGGGGCAGCCGCGTCCGGCTGCTGGCTCGCCGAGCCCTCGCTCACGCTACGGGTGCGGCGTACCGGCCGGTCGCCCGCCGCGCGGGGGGCGCGGGCCGGGCGGGACGGGGCAGCCGGGAGCTGGCCCTTGAGGGGGCCCCATTCGTTCGGGTCGGGAACGCCGGGCGGCAGCATCGTGCGTCGCTTCGGACCGCCGTGCTCCGACTCCCCCGGCTCCTTCGCACCCGGCCAGGCCTTCGCGACCCGGGCCGCCAGGACGAAGTCCTTGCGCAGCGGGTGCCCCTCGAAGCCCTCGGGCAGCAGCAGCGGCACCAGGTGCGGGTGGCCCTCGAAGCCGATGCCGAACATCTCGTGCGTCTCGCGCTCGTGCCAGGCGGCACCCGCGTAGACACCGACGGCGGAGGGAAGGACCGCTCCCTCGTGCGCAACGGTCGTCCGGACCAGCAGGCGCCGGACCCTGCCCTCGGCCAGGGCCGCGACATGGGCGCAGACCCGGAAGCCGGTACCTGGTTCGTCGACCGCGCTCAGCCAGTCGAAGTAGGTGCATCCCAGCAGGTCACGGGCGGTCTCGAGCGCGGTGATCCAGGAGGCGGGCGGTACGTCGACGGTCAGCAGGTCGTAGGCGTACTCGGCCGTCGCGTCCTCGCCGAAGAGTTCGGCGGCGGCGTCCGGAAGCCGATCGTAGGCCTCGTTGGCCTCGTTGGCCGGGGTGCCGGTCATGTGCGGTCCTCCCCCGGTGTCGGCGGGGCGGCGACCAGGCCGCTGCGCAGCGCGGCGGTGGAGGGGCGGCTGCCGCCCGTCGCGTACCGCTCCCCCAGGGACTCGCGGGCGATCTTCTCCTGGAGCTTGAGGATGCCCTGGAGAAGCGCCTCGGGCCGGGGCGGGCAGCCGGGGACGTAGACATCGACCGGGATGATCTGGTCGACGCCCTTCGTCACGGAGTACGAGTCCCAGTACGGGCCGCCGCAGTTGGAGCAGGCGCCAAAGGAGATGACGTACTTGGGCTCGGGCATCTGCTCGTACAGCCGCTTCACGGCCGGGGCCATCTTGTCCGTCACCGTGCCGGAAACGATCATGAGGTCGGCCTGGCGGGGCCCGGGGGCGAACGGGATCACGCCGAGCCGGATGAAGTCGTGGCGCGCCATGGAGGCGGCGATGAACTCGATCGCACAGCAGGCAAGGCCGAAGTTGAAGACCCAGAGGCTGTAGCGGCGACCCCAGTTCAGGATCACCTTCATCGGCTCGGGAGCCAGGCGCGACAGGACACCGAGCCGCTGGGGCTCCGGCAGGAACGTCGCGGCGGCCCGGGGTTCGGATCCCCCCTCGGGCTGTGGTTCGGGCACCGCTTCGGTCCCCTGCTCCGGCTGCGTCGTGGGCCGGGGACCCGAGGGCGGCGGGCTCGTCACGTCCATTCGAGGACGCCCTTCTTCCATGCGTAGAGCAGTCCTACGGCCAGGAAACCGAGGAAGATGAACATTTCCACCAGAGTCGTCGCCCCGTATCCGGGTGCGGCGAATACGGTCGCCCACGGAAACAGGAAGATCGAGTCGACGGCGAAGATCACGTACAGGAAGGCATAGACGTAATAACGGACCTGGGTATGAGCCCATCCTTCACCCACGGGATCCACGCCGCACTCGTACGTCAGGAGTTTCTCCGGCGTGGGAACCACGGGGCGCAGCAGCCGGCCGGCCCCGAAGGCTACGGCCACGAACAGCACGCCGATCACGGCGAGCAGTCCGACCACCGCGTATCCATGGAAGTAGTCCGACGCGAGAACGGTCGATCCCGGCAGTTCCGCCACGTCCGTCCCTCGCTCCCTCGACGTGTTCGACGATCCGTACGCACGGGAGTCTAGGCCCTGTTAAAGAGACGGTAAGCAGTCGCGTCGGGCAAGGGGTGGGGTTAACCCCCCTCCACCCCACCCACGGACCCCATGGTGTGCGGGCGTTCCGCCCGGCAGGCTGGGCGCATGACCATGAGCCCCCCGGTCCCCGACAACGACCGGCCGCCGCCCGCCCGCTTCGCCTTCGACCGGTGGACCTGGAAGGAGATCGGCTATCTCCTGGCCAATCTCCCCATGGCCGTGGCCGGGTTTGTTTACACCGTGTTCATGCTCAGCGTCGGCGTGGGGCTTGCGGTCACGGTGATCGGTCTGCCGCTGCTCGCCGTCGGGCTGCGCGGGGCGCGGCTGCTAGGGAAGGCGGAGCGGGGGCGGGCGCGAGGGATGCTCGGGGTGCGGATCGACGAACCGAGCCCCGTGGGTCTCGCCCGCCGGGAACGCGGGTTCCTCCCCTGGATGTGGGCGAGCATCTCGGATCCAGTGGCCTGGCGGGCGGTGCTGTACTCCTTCATACGGCTGCCCTGGGGCGTGCTCACGTTCACCGTGACCTTCGTGGGTCTCTTCGTGCTGTGGCCGGTGCTTCCTCATGTCGCACGGCTCCTCGCGCATGCCGACCGGGCGATGGCACGTGGTCTGCTCTCCCCCTCCGACGAGCTGGAGCGCAGGATCGCCGAGCTGGAGTCGGACCGTGGGGTGGTCGTCGACACGGCCGCCGCCGATCTGCGCCGTATCGAACGCGACCTGCACGACGGCGCACAGGCCCGGCTCGTCGCCCTCGCCATGGACCTGGGACTCGCGAAGGAGAAACTGGCCCAGGACCCCGAGGCCGCGGCCCGCATGGTCGACGAGGCCCACGGCGAGGTCAAGGTCGTCCTCCAGGAACTGCGCGACCTCGCCCGCGGCATCCACCCCGCCGTCCTCACCGACCGAGGACTCGACGCCGCACTCTCCGCCATCGCCTCCCGCTGCACCGTCCCCGTCACGGTGACGGTGGACCTGCCGACGCGGCCCGCGGAGGCGATCGAGGGGATCGCCTACTTCACGGTCTCCGAGCTGCTGCAGAACGTCAGCAAGCACGCCCGCGCGACCCACGCCTCGGTCGACGTCTGGCGCACCGCCGACCGACTGATGCTCCAGGTCACCGACGACGGACAGGGCGGCGCCCGGATCGACGCCGGCACCGGCATGGCCGGACTGGCCGAACGACTGGACGCGGTGGACGGCGTACTCGTCGTGGACTCCCCGCAAAGCGGCCCCACGACAGTCACCGCGGAGCTTCCCTGGCGGGACCGGGGGACGAAGGAACCGAGCCGCGGCGGGGCTGTCGGCCGTCCTCAGTCGCCGTGACCGGGCGGGGCCCCGACGCCGCCACCGGGCGGGGCCCCGACGCCGCCACCGGGCGGGCCCGCACGCCGCAACCGGGCCGGCCGCACACCATCACCGGGTGGGCCCGCATGCCGCCACCGGGGCGGCCGCACACCGTCACCGGGCGGGCCCGCATGCCGCCACCGGGGCGGCCGCACACCGTCACCGGGTGGGGAAAACCCCCGGTCGAAGAGGGATACCGCCCTCATGGTGCGCAGGCCCGCGGCGCCACACCCTTGATGTACCGGCCGGAACCCCTGGACCACCGAAGAGACCCGGCCGGTGACTGACCGGTGACTGACCGGTGACGGAGAAGACCCGAGAAGAAACGGACTGCACCCATGGCCACGGCATACCGACCGGACGCCCGGGACCTGGAACGGCCCGGAGGCGGTCACCCGGACCGTCCCCCGGTGAAGCACGGCCTCCCGGCCGCGCTGCGCGCACCTGTCGAGGGCAGGACCTGGCGCGAGTTCGGTCATCTGCTGCTGAGTCTGCCGATCAGCACGGTGCTGTTCTGCCTCTCGATCACGCTGACATCGCTGGGCGTCGGCATGCTGATCACCTTTCTCGGGGTTCCGATCCTGGCCGGCGCCCTGGCCCTGTGCCGCGGTTTCGGCTCGATGGAGCGCGCCCGCGCACGCGGGCTGCTGAAGCTGGACGTGGCAGACCCGGCACCGGTGCGCGGCAGGACCGGCGGTCCGCTGTCCTGGATGGGCGCGACCCTCAAGGACGGGGCGTCCTGGCGGCATCTGCTCTACGCGCTGCTGCACTTCCCGTGGGCGGTCTTCGCCTTCACCGTCTCGGTGACGCTCTGGACGTGCGGGTGGGTAGCCCTCACCTACCCGCTGTGGCAGTGGGTCTTCCCCGCGTACGTGGGGGTCGACGGCATTCAGCTGTACGGAGACAGCACCCATGACATCTACCTCGACTCCCCCTTCGAGCTGGCCGCGACCAGTGTGTGCGGCCTGGTACTCGTCCTGATCACCGCGTGGGTCATCCGTGGTCTGGCGAACGTGGACCGGGTGATGGTGGCCGGGCTGCTGGGGCCGTCCAGGCTGGCGACGCGCGTGTCGGAGCTGGAGTCGGACCGTGGGGTGGTCGTCGACACGGCCGCAGCCGACCTGCGCCGCATCGAACGCGACCTGCACGACGGCGCACAGGCCCGGCTCGTCGCCCTCGCCATGGACCTGGGACTCGCCAAGGAGAAACTGGCCCAGGACCCCGAGGCCGCGGCCCGCATGGTCGACGAGGCCCACGGCGAGGTCAAGGTCGCCCTCCAGGAACTGCGCGACCTCGCCCGCGGCATCCACCCCGCCGTCCTCACCGACCGAGGACTCGACGCCGCACTCTCCGCCATCGCCTCCCGCTGCACCGTCCCCGTCACCGTGACGGTGGACCTGGCGTCCAGGCCGGCCCAGGCGATCGAGGGCATCGCCTACTTCACGATCTCCGAGCTGCTGCAGAACGTCAGCAAACACGCCCGCGCGACCCACGCCTCGGTCGACGTCTGGCGCACCGCCGACCGACTGATGCTCCAGGTCACCGACGACGGACAGGGCGGCGCCCGGATCGACGCCGGCACCGGCATGGCCGGACTGGCCGAACGACTGGACGCGGTGGACGGCGTACTCGTCGTGGACTCCCCGCAAGGCGGTCCGACGCGGATCACGGCCGAGCTGCCCTGGCTCGGCTGACCCGTCCACGGAGCCATGCGAGGCCCCGCCCCACGGCTCCCCACCACGCATGAACCGCTCACGCCCTGTCTTCGGCTGCTGGAGACAGGGCGCTGCCGATACTGGGATGCTGGGTCCCGTACGAGCGGGACCAACAACCCATGGGGGATACAGCGGCATGGCGGAGAACAGGGTGCGGGTGGTGATCGCCGAGGATTCGGTGCTGCTCCGGGAGGGGCTCACCCGGCTGCTGACCGACCTCGGGCACGACATCGTCGCGGGGGTCGGGGACGCCGAGGCGCTGATCAGCACGGTGCACGGTCTCGCGGCGCAGGACGCGCTGCCGGACGTGGTGGTCGCCGACGTACGGATGCCTCCCACCCACACCGACGAGGGCGTACGCGCGGCCGTGCGGCTGCGCAAGGAGTATCCCGGGGTCGGGGTGCTGGTCCTCTCGCAGTACGTCGAGGAGCAGTACGCGACCGAGCTGCTGGCCGGATCGACCCGCGGCGTGGGGTATCTGCTGAAGGACCGGGTCGCGGAGGTCCGCGAGTTCGTGGACGCGGTGGTCCGGGTGGCGCAGGGCGGAACGGCCCTGGACCCGGAGGTGGTGGCGCAGCTGCTGGGTCGGAGCCGCAAACAGGACGTCCTGGCGGGTCTGACGCCGCGCGAGCGCGAGGTGCTCGGCCTGATGGCCGAGGGGCGGACCAACTCCGCGGTGGCCAAGCAGCTGGTGGTGAGCGACGGCGCCGTGGAGAAGCACGTCAGCAACATCTTCCTGAAGCTCGGCCTGTCCCCCAGCGACGGGGACCACCGCCGGGTGCTGGCCGTGCTGACCTATCTGAACTCCTGACGATCTGACACCGTGTCAGATACCCCGGTGCAGGCCGTTCCGGGGGCATCGGGGCGGGCCGAGTGACGGCCGTCGAGGTGACGCGGGCCCGGTCCGGAGGCCGACCGGACCCCTGGAACCGAACAATGAGTGCACGGCAACTTCGTCGAGAGACCGGGGGGCTTGCAAGGCATGAACGACAGGTGTCGAATCGCATCCCAAAATGATGTCCACCATGTGATCGGCCCAGGGAAGGCGACCCTTACGGTCGTAGGGTTGGCCCTGGGACCGTCGGCGGGCCGGCCGGTCCCGAGCCGCCGCCCCAAGGGAGGTCCAGTTCAGTGACCAGCCAGGTCAGTAGCCCAGCCGAACAGGCCGATGAGGCCAGCGACACGCTCGTCGGGGGGCAGCGCGCCCTCCGTCCCGGTCACACGGACGCCGGCGAGAAGGAGATCCGTCGTCTGGACCGGGTGATCATCCGTTTCGCGGGTGACTCCGGAGACGGTATGCAGCTCACCGGTGACCGGTTCACCTCGGAGACCGCTTCCTTCGGGAACGATCTCTCCACGCTGCCCAACTTCCCCGCCGAGATCCGCGCCCCCGCAGGCACCCTGCCGGGGGTTTCCTCGTTCCAGCTGCACTTCGCCGACCACGACATCCTGACCCCGGGCGACGCACCGAACGTCCTGGTCGCGATGAACCCGGCCGCCCTCAGGGCCAACATCGGCGATGTGCCGCGCGGCGCCGAAATCATCGTCAACACCGATGAGTTCACCAAGCGCCCGATGGCGAAGGTCGGCTACGAGACCAGCCCTCTGGAGGACGGCTCGCTGGACGCGTACAGCGTCCATCCGGTGCCGCTGACCACGCTCACGATCGAGGCGCTGAAGGAGTTCGGACTCTCCCGCAAGGAGGCCGAACGCTCGAAGAACATGTTCGCGCTCGGACTGCTCTCCTGGATGTACCACCGGCCGACCGAGGGAACCGAGGCGTTCCTCCGGGCCAAGTTCGCGAAGAAGCCGCAGATCGCCGAGGCGAACGTGGCCGCGTTCCGCGCCGGGTGGAATTTCGGGGAGACGACGGAGGACTTCGCGGTCAGCTACGAGGTGGCGCCCGCCTCGCAGGCCTTCCCGACGGGCACGTACCGCAACATCTCGGGGAACCTGGCGCTCTCCTACGGGCTGATCGCCGCGAGCCGGCAGGCGGATCTGCCGCTGTACCTGGGCTCGTACCCGATCACACCGGCCTCCGACATCCTGCACGAGCTGAGCCGGCACAAGAACTTCGGTGTCCGCACCTTCCAGGCCGAGGACGAGATCGCGGGCATCGGTGCCGCGCTGGGCGCCGCGTTCGGCGGATCGCTCGCGGTGACGACGACCTCCGGGCCCGGAGTGGCCCTGAAGTCGGAGACGATCGGGCTCGCCGTCTCCCTCGAACTGCCGCTGCTCGTCGTCGACATCCAGCGCGGCGGCCCGTCCACCGGTCTGCCCACCAAGACCGAGCAGGCCGACCTGCTCCAGGCGATGTACGGGCGCAACGGCGAGGCCCCGGTCCCGATCGTGGCCCCCCGGACCCCGGCGGACTGCTTCGACGCCGCGCTCGACGCCGCCCGGATCGCCCTGACCTACCGCACCCCGGTGATGCTGCTCTCGGACGGCTACCTCGCCAACGGCTCCGAGCCGTGGAAGATCCCCGAGATCGACGAACTCCCGGACCTGCGCGTCCAGTTCGCCACCGGCCCCAATCACGAACTGGCCGACGGCACCGAGGTGTTCTGGCCGTACAAGCGTGATCCGCAGACCCTGGCCCGCCCCTGGGCCGTCCCCGGCACCCCCGGTCTCGAACACCGCATCGGCGGTATCGAGAAGCAGGACGGCAGCGGCAACATCTCCTACGACCCCGCGAACCACGACTTCATGGTCCGCACCCGCCAGGCCAAGATCGACGGCATCGAGGTTCCCGACGTCGAGGTCGACGACCCCGGCGAGGCCCGCACCCTCGTCCTCGGCTGGGGCTCCACCTACGGCCCGATCACCGCCGCCGTCCGCCGGCTGCGCGCCGCCGGGCACCCCATCGCCCAGGCCCACCTGCGCCATCTCAACCCCTTCCCGAAGAACCTCGGCGAGGTGCTGAAGCAGTACGACAAGGTGGTCGTTCCGGAGATGAACCTCGGCCAGCTGGCCACCCTCATCCGGGCCAAGTACCTGGTCGACGCGCAGAGTTACCATCAGGTCAACGGTATGCCGTTCAAGGCCGAGCAGCTCGCGACGGCTCTCAAGGAGGCCATCGATGCCTGACACCAACGAACTCCTGCAGCTGGTGCCGAAGGCCGAGGCCAAGCAGTCCATGAAGGACTTCAAGTCCGACCAGGAAGTGCGCTGGTGCCCCGGCTGCGGCGACTACGCGGTCCTCGCCGCCGTGCAGGGCTTCATGCCCGAGCTCGGACTGGCGAAGGAGAACATCGTCTTCGTCTCCGGCATCGGGTGCAGCTCCCGCTTCCCGTACTACATGAACACCTACGGGATGCACTCCATCCACGGCCGCGCCCCGGCGATCGCCACCGGTCTCGCCTCCTCCCGGCGCGACCTGTCCGTCTGGGTCGTCACGGGTGACGGCGACGCCCTCTCCATCGGCGGCAACCACCTCATCCATGCCCTGCGGCGCAATGTGAACCTGAAGATCCTGCTCTTCAACAACCGGATCTACGGGCTCACCAAGGGGCAGTACTCCCCCACCTCCGAGGTCGGCAAGATCACCAAGTCGACGCCGATGGGCTCGCTCGACGCACCCTTCAACCCGGTGTCGCTGGCCCTCGGCGCGGAGGCGTCCTTCGTCGCCCGCACCATCGACTCCGACCGCAAGCACCTCACCAGCGTGCTGCGCGCGGCGGCCGACCACCCGGGCACGGCGCTGGTGGAGATCTACCAGAACTGCAACATCTTCAACGACGGCGCCTTCGAGGTCCTCAAGGACAAGGAACAGGCGCAGAACGCCGTCATCCGGCTGGAGCACGGGCAGCCGATCCTCTTCGGCGCGGACCAGGACAAGGGGGTCGTGCGCGACCCCGCCACGGGCGACCTCAAGGTCGTCGCGGTCACCGAGGAGAACCGCTCGCAGGTCCTCGTCCACGACGCCCACGCCGCCAGCCCGACCACGGCCTTCGCACTGTCCCGGCTCGCCGACCCCACCACCCTGCACCAGACCCCCATCGGGGTACTGCGCAGCGTGGAGCGGCCGGTCTACGACACGCAGATGGCCGAACAGCTCGACACCGCCGTCGAGCAGAACGGCAAGGGCGACCTGGCCGCGCTGCTCGCGGGCAACGACACCTGGACGGTCGTCGGCTGAGGGTTCCCGCCACCGCCACCTGCCGTCGCCGGACGGGCTGAATTTCGGCCCGTCCGGCGATTGCCGTCCGGTGCGCGGCCGGACCGCCGCGCACCATGTGGCCATGGCCCTGGACCGCCCCGCCTATCGCCTCAAACGTCGCCTGCTCGGCAGAGCGCTCACCACCGAGCGCATCAGCGAGGAGAAGCTGAACAACCGGACGGCGCTCGGGGTGCTCGCCTCCGACTGCATCAGCTCGTCCGCGTACGGCTCCGAGGAGATGCTCCGGGTCCTGGTACCCGTGGTGGGCACCGCCGCGTTCACCCTGCTCATGCCGGTGACCGGTGCGATCCTGCTGGTCCTGCTGCTGCTCACGCTCTGCTACAGCGATGTCGTGATGATCTACACCCGGGCGGGCGGGTCGTACGTCGTGGCCCGGGAGAACTTCGGGCCGAACATCGCGCAGATCGCCGCCGTGGCGCTGCTCGTCGACTACATCGTCACCGTCGCCGTGCAGGTCTCGGCCGGCACCAACGCCCTGATCTCGCTCGCCCATCTGGTCGGCGGCAACTTCACCGGGCTGGACCATCTCCAGCTCCCGGTCTCCGTCGCCGTCATCGTGCTGCTCGCGTACGGGAATCTGCGCGGGGTCCGTGAGGCGGGCCGGACCTTCGCGCTGCCCGCCTATCTCTTCATGGCCGCCGTCGGCCTGATCCTCGTCGCCGCCGTGGTGCGCGGGCTCCTGGGCGAGCTGCCGCAGGCCGATCTGCGGGCGCATGGGGTCGTGCCGGTCGGCACCCCGGGCCAGGGCTGGCTCTACGGCGCCTCGCTCTTCATCGTGCTGCGCTCCTTCGCCAACGGCGGCTCGTCCCTCACCGGACTCGAAGCGATCTCCAACGGCATCTCCACGTTCCGTGAGCCCCAGGGCCGCAACGCCCGCCGCACCCTCATCGCCATGAGCACGGTGCTCGGCATCCTCGTGCTCGGAGTGTCCACGCTGGCGCACTTCACCCATGCCGTCCCGTACACCGACGGCACTCCGACCGTCATCGCGCAGGAGGCCCATCTCGCCTTCGGCAACGGGCCGGCCGGCACGGCCGGGCTGGTCTTCGTGCAGCTGGCCACCGCGCTGGTCCTCTACACCGGCGCCAACACCCCGTTCACCGGCTTTCCGTACCTGGCGAGTTTCGTCGCCAAGGACCGGTTCCTGCCGCGGGTGCTGACCCGGCGCGGGCACCGGCTGGCGTTCTCCAACGGCATCATCTCGCTGGCCGTCGTCTCCCTGGCGCTGCTGCTGGTGACCGGCGCCAGCGTGGACAGGCTGGTGGCGCTGTACGCGATCGGTGTGTTCACCGCCTTCACCATGGCCGGGGCCGGGCTCACCGCGTACCACCTGCGGCGCCGGGAGCGGTACCGCAGGCTCAAGGTCGCGGTCAATGGCACCGCCGCGGTCATCTCGGCGGCCGTGGTGCTGATCTTCGCCGTCACCAAGTTCACCGAGGGGGCCTGGCTGGTCGTGGTGGTCTTCCCGCTCGGGGTGTGGGCGCTGACGCGGATCAACCGCGAGTACCGGCACGAAGCGGCCGCGCTGCGGAGCATCCCGGCTTCGGGCGCCGACCGGCCGCGGTTCCGCCGCCATCTGGTCTTCGTCCTCGTCGAGACGCTCGACCTGGCGACGCTGAAGGCCCTGCGGTACGCCCATGAGCTGCGCCCGGACGGGATCAGGGCAGTGCACTTCGCGATCGACGAGGCGTACGGCAGACGACTGGCCGCCAAGTGGGAGGCGACCGCCGCCACCTCGGTCTCCCTGGACCTGGTGCAGTGCCCGGACCGGCGGCTGCGCCACGCGATGCAGGAGCTCGCGTCCCGCACCACGGAGGACGGCGAGACCTGGCTGACGGTGCTGGTGCCCCGGCGGACGTACCACAACGTCCTGGGGAAGCTGCTGCACCGGGGCACCGGCGAGCAGATGGCGAAGACGCTGGCACAGCTGCCGCATGTGGCGGTGACGATCCTGCCGTTCGACGTCTCACGGGCGCTGCGGACCCTGGAGGAGGGACAAGCGCCTCAGCCGGACTGAGCCCGTTCCTGCTTCCGGGCGTCGTACGCCTCGCGCGCCGCCTGCACCGCGTCCAGGCGCCGCTCCGTCCAGCGGGCCAGCGCCCACACCTGCTCGGCGGCCTCCCGGCCCAGCCCGGTGAGCGAGTAGTCCACCCGCGGCGGGATGACCGGCTTCGCGTCCCGGTGCACGAAGCCGTCGCGCTCCAGTGCCTGAAGGGTCTGGGCCAGCATCTTCTCGCTGACCCCGTCGATCTCGCGGCGCAGTTCGCTGAACCGGTACGAGCGCTCCAGCAGGGCGGCGAGGACCAGGACACCCCAGCGGCTGGTGACGTGTTCGAGCACCACCCGGGAGGGGCACGTCTGCCGGTTCACATCGGGCTTCATGCCCGCGTCACTCACGCTCATGCCAGTACCTTACTTCAAAGTGGGTACTTTCGATGGGTAAGTACAGGTCCTACAGTGAGTTCCGAAACCCAACGAGGATCAGCGCCACCCCAGAGGAGAAACACGCCCCATGAGCATCGTTGTCACCGGAGCCACCGGGGAGCTCGGCCGTCTCGTCGTCGACGAGCTGCTCACCGCCGTGCCCGCGAACGAGATCGCCGCCGTCGTCCGCGACGAGCAGAAGGCCGCCCCGCTCGCCGCCCGCGGCATCGAGATCCGCGTCGCCGACTACGACCGCCCGGAGTCCCTCGAGGACGTCTTCCGGTCCGGCGACCGGGTCCTGCTCATCTCCGGCAGCGAGGTCGGCCGGCGGGTGCCGCAGCACACCGCCGTCATCGACGCGGCCAGGGCCGCGGGCGTGGCACAGCTCGCCTACACCGGCGTACTGGGCGGCCCCGAGGCCGACTTCGGGCTGGCCGACGAGCACAAGGCCACCGAGCGGCTGATCCTGGACTCCGGCCTGCCGTACACCTTCCTGCGCAACGGCTGGTACACCGAGAACTACACCGCCCATCTCGCCCCCGTCCTGGAGCACGGTGCCGTCGTCGCCAACGCGGGCGACGGACGGATCGCCTCCGCCACCCGCGCCGACTTCGCCGCCGCGGCCGCCGCCGTGCTGACCGGTGAGGGCCACCTCGGCAAGGCCTACGAGCTGAGCGGCGATGTCGCCTGGTCGCTCGCCGAGTACGCGGCGGTGGTCGCGGAGGCCACCGGCAAGGAGATCGCGTACCAGAACGTCCCGGCCTCGGCGCACCAGGAGATCCTGGTCGGCGCCGGTGTGCCCGAGGGCTTCGCGGCGATCCTCGTCGACGTCGACGCCGCGATCGAGCGCGGCCTGCTCGCCGGCACGAGCGGTGACCTGGCCCGGCTGATCGGCCGGCCGACGACCCCGCTCGCCGAGACGGTGGCCGCTGCGGTGGCCACGGCGTAACTCCGCTCCCCCACGCCTCAGGGATCTCATGTCATGACCGTATGACGATACGGCCATGACATGAGAGTCTCCCGGCGCTACCGTCGTGCAGTCGGCGGAGCAGTCGACACGGACAGGCCGGGAGGGCCCGTGCAGGGGACGAACGAACAACGGGCCGGACTGCTGTCCGGGGTCGGCGCCTACGGCATGTGGGGCCTGGTCCCCCTTTTCTGGCCGCTGTTGAAGCCCGCCGGCGCCGTCGAGATCCTCGCCCACCGCATGACCTGGTCGCTCGTGGCCGTCGGCCTGGCACTGCTGGTGCTGCGCCGCTGGTCCTGGATCGGCGCCCTGGTCCGGCAGCCGAGGAAGCTCGGTCTGATATCGGCAGCGGCGGCCGTCATCACGGTCAACTGGGGTCTGTACATCTGGGCCGTGAACAACGGTCACGTCGTCGAGTCGTCGCTCGGCTACTTCATCAATCCGCTGGTCACCATCGCCATGGGTGTCCTGCTCCTCGGTGAACGACTGCGCCCCGCACAGTGGGTGGCGGTCGGCACGGGTGCCGCGGCGGTGCTGGTGCTGGCGATCGGGTCCGGGCGGCCGCCGTGGATCTCGTTGACGCTGGCGTTCACCTTCGCGACGTACGGACTGGCGAAGAAGAAGGTCAACATGGGCGGCATGGAGTCGCTCGCCGCGGAGACCGCCGTCCTGTTCGTGCCCGCGCTCGGTTATCTGCTGTGGCTCGGCGCGCAGGGCGACTCGACGTTCACCTCCGAGGGCCCCGGCCATGCGGCCCTGCTGGCCGCGACAGGAATCGTCACGGCCGTACCGCTCGTCCTGTTCGGGGCGGCGGCGATCCGCGTACCACTCTCCACCCTGGGGCTGCTGCAGTATCTGGCGCCGGTCTTCCAGTTCATCCTCGGCATCCTGTACTTCCACGAGGAGATGCCGATGGAGCGGTGGGCCGGGTTCGCCCTGGTGTGGCTGGCCCTCGCCCTGCTGACCTGGGACGCACTCCGGACGGCACGGCGGGCGAGGATACCGGCGCAGTCCCGTGCGGCCCGGGCGACGGCCCCGCGGACACCGCCGGCCACGGATTCCGCTCCGATCCCGCCGACCACGACTCCGGCCCCCTGACCCGACACCCGCCCGCCGCCGGGCGCCGTACCACGGCTGCGGCATCCGGCAGGAAATTGCCACACTTTTTTTAGATACCAGGTTGCTTTTTTAACTCGGTTGCTATTTTCTGGGTGTTCCCGGAACCACAACCGAGGAGCTCGCATGCCCGCAACCGCACCCACCACCCAGGTACTGATCGTCGGCTCGGGCCCCACCGGCCTGACCCTGGCCTGCGATCTGGCCCGGCGCTCCGTCGACGTACGGATCATCGAGAAGTCCTCCGCGTTCCCGCGCAGTTCACGGGCCAAGGGCCCCAACCCCCGCTCCCTGGAGGTCCTGGAGGACCTGGGTGTCGTCGACAGGGTCCTCGCCGCGGGCTCGGCGCCGATCCCCATGCGCAAGTACCGCAATGGGCTGCCGGTCACCGACACCGACCCGTTCGAGACGTCGCGCCCGACACCGGACGCCCCCTACGACCGGCCGCACCTGATCGCCCAGTGGCGGCTGGAGGAGATCCTGCGGGACCGCCTGGCAGAGCTCGGCGTACGGGTCGAACTCGACTCGGAGGCGGACACGTTGACGATGGGCCCCGACTCGGTGACCGTCGGCCTCACCGACGGCCGGAGCATCGAGGCGCAGTACGTGGCGGGCTGCGACGGCGCCCACAGCCGGGTGCGCAAGCTGCTCGGCATCCCCTTCGAGGGGAAGACGGACGAGGAGCAGTCGATGGTCTGCGGGGACGTGGAGATGGAGGGCCTCGACCGCGGCTACTGGCACCAGTGGTTCGACGAGGACGGTGCCGTCATGCTGTGCCCGATCCCCGGCACCCGGTCGGGCTGGTGGTTCCAGGCGGCGCCGGAGCGCGACCCGGCGGGAGCCCTCGTACCGCCCTCCCTGGAGAGCTTCCAGCGACTCCTCGCCCGGCACACCGGCCTGCCCGGCACACGCCTGTCGCAGGCCACCCTGTTGTCCACGTACCGGGTCAACGAGCGCCTGGCCGACCGCTGTCGAGTGGATCGCGCACTGCTGGCCGGGGACGCCGCGCATGTGCACTCCGTCGCGGGCGGGCTGGGCATGAACACCGGGATCCAGGACGCCTTCAACCTCGGCTGGAAGCTCGCCCGGGTCGTCACCGGCCAGGCCGGCCCCGGCCTGCTGGACACCTACGAGGAGGAGCGGCTGCCCGTGGCCGCCTGGACCCTGGACTTCACCTCCGAGCGGCTGCGGGCCACGCTCGACGCGATCGCACAGCCGGGCGGCGGACTGGACGCGGCGGTCTCCGAGGAGACCATGGGCCTCGGCCTCGGCTACCGCTGGAGCTCACTCTCCCCCGCGGGCTCCACCACCCGGCTGCGGGCGGGCGACCGGGCCCCGGACGCCCCCTGCCGCGACGCCGCAACAGGCCTGGTGATCCGGCTGTTCGAGACCTTCGCCGGACCGCACTTCACCCTGCTGGGTTTCGGCCCCGGCACGGCGGACGCGCTGCGGGCGACGGAGGCCGCCCACGGCGACACGGTGCGGGTCTGCGGGGTGGACGCGGGGACCGGGCACGGCGTCACCGATGACGGCGGCCATGCCCGTTCGGCGTACGGCATCGAACCGGGCACCAATGTGCTCGTGCTGGTCCGTCCGGACCACCACGTGGGCCTGATCGCACCGGCCGACGACGGCCGGGCCGTCACGGAGTACCTGCACCGCCTGGATCGCCGAACAGTACGTCATTCAGGCGGACTTGATCAGAGCATCGGCGAGTAGCCCCACAAACATCTGATTTTTATACTTTTCTGACGTGCCATGAGCCGAGTTGCCTGCACGTCCGGAAACGCCCGCCTGGTGCTGCGTACCGCCACCGCGGCCCTGTCCACCCTGACCTTCCTCGTCTGCGGCACCCCCACCGCACACACCGCCTGCCTGGGCGGCCCGCACTCCACCCAGGCAGGCGGACGGCCGTCCCGGGCCCCACACCTGGAGCCCCGCCAGCAGAGCGGGACAAGCCAACAGGCTTCGCACAGAAGGCTGGAGGCCGGGTCGTCGCGCTCCTTCGCCCCTGCGGCACCACAGTAGGAGGCTGATCCCTCCCCGCCCCGGCGCGCCCGTTACCGCGCCGGTCGCGTCAGCACTACAAACGGGTTCCATGACTCTGCACTGGAAACTCGTCATCGACGCCGCCGACCCGCACGCCCAGGCCGCTTTCTGGGCCGAGGCCCTCGGTTATCTGGTCGAGGACAACAGCGCGCTGGTCGAGCGGGTGCTCGGCCTGGGCGCGGCGCCGGAGGCCGCGACGGTCCTGGTCGACGGCCGCCGGGCCTGGCGCGACCTCATCGCGGTCCGGCACCCGGACGATCCCTACGACCAGGAGACCGGGACCGGCCTCGGGCGACGACTGCTGTTCCAGCGCGTGCCGGAGGCCAAGACCGTGAAGAACCGGATACACCTGGACGTGCACCCGGGCCCGGACCGGCGCGAGGCGGAGGTGACCCGGCTGGAGGGGCTGGGTGCGACGGTGGTGCGCAAGGTCGAGGAACCGGGCGGCACCTGGGTCGTCCTCACCGATCCCGAGGGCAATGAGTTCTGCGTGCACTGATCCCGGCAGGTCGCCCGCGCCCCGCACCTCCGGGGACGCGGGGCGCGGCGACCGCTCCGCGGCCCGCATCGCACCGCAGCGGGACACCCTCAGTCGTGCCCGCTGTCCAGTGGCTGCGGCTGCGGGAGCGCTCCGGGCGGAAGCGGCCGCGACTGCTGCGGGAGCGGATCGGGCACCCCCAGCGACCGCAGCACGTGATCGACCAGTTCCCTGATCGTCCGCTCGTCCTGCATCGGCTTGCGCAGCACATGCCGGTAGTACACCGGCCCGTACAGCATCTCCACCGCCAGCGCCAGATCGCCCCCCGGCGGGATCTGGCCCTGCTCCTCGGCCCGGCGCAGGCGGGCGACCGCCTCGTCGAACCGGGGGTCGACCAGTTTCGTCCTGACCGTTCGGGCGAGCGCCTCGTCGTGGTGGACCTCGGAGAGGATGCCGGCATAGGCGGGGCCGTAGGGTGGCGTGGAGATCAGCTTCACCGCACCCGCCAGATTGGCCCGCAGATCGGCGGCGATGTCGCCGGTGTCGACGAACGGCGTCGTGTCGACCAGTGCCTCGGTGAAGGCCTCCAGCAACACCGCGCTCTTCGACGGCCACCAGCGGTAGATCGTCTTCTTGCTGACGCCCGCTCTGGCCGCGATGGCCTCGATGGTGACGCGACCGTACCCCTTCTCCGTGCAGAGTTCGAGGGCGGCGTCCAGGGTCGCCCGGCGTGATCTCTCGCTACGGCGCAGTGAACTCGGCGATGGGATCATGCGGTGAGCATAGGTGTGTCCGAGTCAAATTTTGTTGACAGTCCGTCGTCGCAAGCCGAACAATACCCAGGCGTAAACGGAACGTGCCGTGTCGATTCGCACTGTTTCCGCTGTGCGCACCGTTCGGGCCGTTCGTGCCGCGACGAGCCGATCGGGGGACGGCTCGCCCGGCCGACGGCGCGAGCGCGACCGGGAGTCGCGGCCGGAATCACCGCTGCCGGCACCGGACAGTCATGCCCCTCTGCGTGAACATGCCTCTCTGCGTGGGCTTGCGACCTCTCGCCTACAGGGGGCGGGTGTGGACGCCGACACCCCCGGAGACGATCAGGTTGTCGCCCGTGATGTAGCCGGCGCCGTCGGATGCGAGGAAGGCGACGGCTTCGGCGATGTCGGCAGGGGCTCCGACGCGGCCGAGGGGAACGCTCTCACCCCAGGAGGCGACCACGTCCGGGGAGACGCCCATCTTGCCGTAGGCAGGGGTGTCGACCATGCCGGGGCTTACCGCGTTGACCCGGATGCGGCGGGGGGCGAGTTCGATGGCCAGGGAGCGCACCAGAGGCAGCAGGGCCCCCTTGGCAGCGGTCATGGCGACGCCGAGCCCCTCCCCCGCACCGACGGTGAACACCACGGACGCGCCTTCGTTCAGCAGCGGGAGCGCCTTTTGAAGAGTGAAGAAGTTGCCCTTGACGTTGATGTCGAACAGGGCGTCGAAGGCGGCCTCGTCGGTGGACTCGATCGAGAGGCCGGGGCGCGGGAGGCCCGCGTTGAGGTGGAGCAGGTCGAGCGAGCCCAGGTGCTCTCGCGCCTGGCCCACCGCCCTGTCGATGTCGGCCAGGGAGCTGATGTCGGCCTCGACGGCGGTGACGCCCGTGGGAAGGCCGGCGCGGTCGAGGTCGCCGAGGCCGGTGACCATGACGCGATAGTCGCGTGAGTGGAGCAGTTCCGCTGTGGCCTTGCCGATCCCGCTGGTTCCGCCGGTGATGAGTGCTGTCTTCGTCGCCACGGCTGTCCTCCTTGCTGAGTGCATGGGGAGCCTCCAGCCCTGTCGCCAGAGGCGGAGAGAAAGCAAGACGCGAAGCGCCGCGACGGCGCCCGGCCCCGCTGCATGACAGCGTACGCCTACTTGGCAGCGACTGCCAGACTTCTGGCAAGTGCCAGGTTGGCAGGCCGGGCTAAGCTGAGGGCATGACGCAGGGAACACCGGGCAAGGGGGCGGCCGCGCCCACGCTGTGGGATCGCACGCGGCAGCTCGCCGCCCAGGAGATCCTCCAGACCGCGTTGCGCCTGTTCACGCAGCAGGGGTACGACGAGACGACCATCGCGCAGATCGCCCGTGAGGCCGGTGTCTCCCAGCGCACCCTCTTCCGTTACTTCGGTGCCAAGGAAGACCTCATCGGCGGCAGCGAGGAACGGTTCGTCACCCTCCTGACGGAGACCGTTCGCAACCAGCCCGCCGGTACCGGCGCCTGGGAGGCGTTGCGTGCCGCATTCGAGGCCGCGCTCTCCCTCCACACAAGTCCCGAGCAGGCCCTGGAGCGCTTCCGCCTGGTGCACCACACCGAATCGCTGCGCGCCGCCTATCTCGGGAAGCGCGTGCGCTGCCAGGAGGAGCTACTGCCCCTGCTCGAAGCCGGACTGGCGCCCTCGGGGACGGACCGAGGGCAAGCCCGCGCCATCGTCGCGACCGCGTTCGCGTGCTTCGATGCCGCCACCGCCACATGGCTCGAGAACGACGGGCAGGGCGACATTCTCGACCTCTACGACCGAGGCCTGGCCGCGGTACACGGCTAGTGCCTGGCCGCCTTTGCCCCGACCCGCCGCACGGAGGGTACGGCGGGGCGGGTGACCGGAGAAGAAATGGGCTGACGCGGCGCCGCGTCAGCCGGCGTCGTCGGCCGCCTCGACCAGCGCGTGGGGCGTCACCGCGCCGAGGTACACCGTGCCGTCGTCCGTCATCAGCGCGTTGATCAGGCGGGTCCTGAAGACCGTGCCGGAGCCGAACTCTCCGGTGACCTGGTCGCCCAGCGAGTCCAGGAACTGCTGCGCCAGGGCCGGCAGCTCGTCGGACGTCTTCGAGGAGCGTCCGGCGCCGTCCGGCGTGCCGATCCGGACGATGGTGTTCCAGCCCTCGCCGATGACCTCCGGGGACGTGGCGCCCCCGTCTGCGGCGCCCAGTTCCCCGACACCCGGGAGCAGGCCCGAGACCAGCCCCTCGGCCGCGTCCGCGCCCTCCGCCGCCTTCGCGTCACCGGCCTCGGTCACCTCGGTGCCCTCGGGCGGGGTGAACGTGAACGAGGAGGCGGCCGGCTTCGCGAAGTCGACCTCGGTGAATCCGGCGTCGACGACGGCCTTGCCGCCGCTGCGGGCGAGCAGGGTGAACTTCAGCGGTACGCCGTTCTTCGCGTCGACCGCGACGGTGACCGAGCCGATCGTGGAGCCGCTCCCCCGGGGCTTGATGAGCAGCTTGTACGCGTCACGTCCGGCGACCTGCGCGGTGCCGTCGACCGTCACCGAGGTGGTGGGGCCCGCGGCCTTCAGGACCTGCTCGGCGAGCGCCTTCGGCGTGACCGACAGCGGATCGGACGCCCCGGCCGGATCCCCGGACCGGTTCGTCCCGGCCGGATCCCCGGTGGCGTGGTAGGCCTGGTGGGACCCGCTGTCGTACGCCCAGACCTGATCGCCGTCGTGGATCAGGCGGTACTCCGCCGCGTCCTCCACCACGGACAGCCGCTGCCGGTCGGGGCCGTCGGCCGCCACCCGCAGGGTGTGCGTACCGGACGCCAGCTCCGCCAGCCTGGTCCGCGGGTCGGCGGTCGAACCGCCCGAGTCGGCGCCCCGGGCGAAGGAGCCGACCAGGCCACCGAACGACGGGATGCCGAGGTCCGTGCTGATCCGCACGGTGCCGGAGAGCCGCTGGGTGTCCGAGGCGGCGATCTTCTCGATGAGCTGCTGCGCGGTGATCTCCGGCAGCTCGGGATCACCGGTGTTCGCGAGTGCCGGTACGAGCCCGATCGTCGCGGCCGCCACCCCCGCCACCGCGACCGGGACGGCGTAGCGCGCCGCCTTTCGGCGGCCGACGGCGGTGTCCCTGGCCCCGCCGCCGCTCTCCACGCTGTCGTTCGATGCCATGGGTGCCCTACCTCCGAGGTCAGCGGCTTCTGTCCGGATGCGTTCGGCCACTGCCCTGCTCACCGACGGTGCTCAGGAGTGGTTGTTCCCATCCGACCGCAACCGCGGCGCGGAATCGTCACCCGCGGGGAGCAACTCCGCCTACCTCTTCGGGATGACGCCACCGGGCCCGGGGCGCACCGGCCCGTAGGGGGCGGTGTGGAGCGGGCTCAGCCTGCCCGGTACACCACCGCGTCGCACAGCTCCTCCAGCGCGGCCTTCGCGTACCCCTCGGGCAGCGGCGCCAGCGTCGCACGGGCCTCCTGCGCGTACCGGACGGTGTCCCGTCGCGCCTCCTCCAGCGCCGGGTGGGCGCGCAGCCTGCGCAGCACCTCGGCGTGCCGGACGTCGTCGCTCAGATCGCCGTCGAGCAGTTCGACGAGCTCCAGGTCCTCGGGCCTCTGGTCGGCCGCCGCACGGGCCCGCAGACGGAGCACCGGGAGCGTCGGGATGCCTTCGCGCAGGTCGGTGCCGGGGGTCTTGCCGGACTCCTGGGAGTCGGAGGCGATGTCGAGCACGTCGTCGGCGAGTTGGAAGGCGACGCCGAGCCGCTCACCGTACTGGGTGAGGATGTCGACGGCGGACTCGTCCGCACCGGCCATCATCGCGCCGAACCGGCAGGCCACCGCAATCAGCGAGCCGGTCTTGCCGCGCAGTACCTCGAGGTAGTGCTCGACCGGGTCGCGCCCGTCACCGGGACCCGCGGTCTCCAGGATCTGACCGGTGACCAGCCGCTCGAACGCCTCCGCCTGGATGCGTACGGCCTCCGGACCGAGGTCGGCCAGTATCTGCGAGGCGCGGGCGAAGAGAAAGTCGCCGGTCAGGACCGCCAGCGCGTTGCCCCAGCGGGCGTTGGCGCTGTCGACACCGCGGCGCACCTCCGCCTCGTCCATCACGTCGTCGTGGTAGAGCGTCGCAAGATGGGTCAGCTCGACGACGACGGCGGCGGGCACGACCCCCGGCGCGTCGGGGTCGCCGAACCGGGCGGCCAGCATGGCCAGCAACGGCCGGAAACGTTTGCCCCCGGCGTGCACCAGATGCTGCGCGGCCTCCGTGATGAACGGCACGCCGCTCTTGGTCGCTTCGAGCAGCCCCGACTCGACAGCAACCAAACCGGCCTGGACATCGGCCTCAAGAGCGTGGTCCCGCACGCTCAGTCCGAACGGCCCGACGACGGTCACGAGGGGATCTCCTGTCTGCTGACGATCACACGGAATGCCGATGTGTCGCTGTCATCACTCAACTCAGCGTATCCGGTCCCCTTTGGATCACCGTGGGCGCCTTCCCGCCACCGCCGGTATGTTCGGGATCGGCTCATACGATCAGGAGTCCGCCCCATGTCCGATACGGGCACCACGAGATCCGGCCACGCCGCCACCCGGTGCGGCCCGTCGTCCTGGCCGTGCCCCGGCCCGAGCGCACCCTGCACTCCGTCCACTGAGGTACCGCCATGCGCATCCGCACCTCGTACCCCTACGACACCAGCCATCAGGACGTCTTCATTCCGCTCCCGGACGGCATCCGGCTCCATGCCCGGATCTGGCGACCGGTCACCGGTGAACCCGTCCCCGCACTCCTCGAGTACCTGCCGTCCCGGCTGAGCGACCGGACGGCGGCGCGCGACCGGCAGCGCCACCCCTGGTACGCGGGCCACGGCTACGCCTCCGTACGGGTGGACGCACGCGGCCACGGCAACAGCGAGGGGGTGCCGGGCGACGAGTACGACGCGGCCGGGCCGGCCGACGGCGCCGCCGTCGTCCACTGGCTGGCCGGACAGGAGTGGTGCTCCGGCCGGGTCGGCATGTTCGGCCTCTCCCGGGGCGGCTACGACGCGCTCCGGGTCGCGGCGCTGGCCCCCGAGCCCCTGAAGGCGGTCGTCGCCGTCTGCGCGGCCGACGACCCCTACGACAGCGGCGTCCCCTACCTGGGTGGCTCGGTCCTGGCCGCCGGCCTGCACGACTGGGCGGCCACCACGCCGGCCCTCGTCGCCCGGCCGCCGGACCCGGCCCTGGTCGGCCCGGACTGGAAGGACCGGTGGCTGCGGCGGCTGGAGAACCTGGAGCCGTACCTCCACACCTGGCTGGCCCACCAGACCCGGGACGAGTACTGGAAGCGCGCCTCCATCCGCGAGGACTCCTCCGCGATCAGGGCCGCCGTCCTCGCGGTGGGCGGCTGGCACGACCCGTACCGCGACACCGTCCTGCGGCTCGTCGAACGCCTCGCCCCGGACCGGGTACGCGGGCTGATCGGGCCGTGGTCGCACCTGTATCCCGATCAGGGCCTGCCACCCGAGCAGGCGATCGGCTTCCTCCAGGAGACCCTGCGCTGGTGGGACCAGCACCTCAGGGGCGAGGACACCGGCGTCATGGCCGAGCCGCTGCTGCGGGCCTGGATCAGTGAGTCCCACCGGCCCTCAACGGAGTACGGGACGCCGGCCGGCCACTGGGTCGCCGAGACCGCCCTGCCCTCGCCGAACGTCTCCCCGGTCACGTACGCCCTCCAGGGCGGTCCGCGGATCGTCGACTCCCCGCAGCAGACCGGTCTGGACGCCGGCCGCTTCCGCCCGGTCGGCGACGACGCCGACCTGCCGCCCGACCAGCGCGACGAGGACGCCAAGTCGGTCTGCTTCGAGTTCCCCGTCGAGGGCGCCCCGATCGAGATCCTGGGCCGCCCCCGGGTGAGGCTGCGCCTCCGGATGGACGTGGCGCGGGGCCAGGCGATCGCCCGGCTCTGCGACGTCGCACCGGACGGCTCCTCCACCCTGGTGACCCGCGGCACGCTCGGTCTCGCCGCCCGGCACGGCCTGGACCGCGCGGACGACTGGCCGGTGGGCGGCACCGAGGACGTGGCCTTCGACCTGAACGCCACCGGATACGCCTTCCCGCCCGGCCACCGCATCAGGCTCGCGGTCTCCTCCTCGTACTGGCCGTGGGTCTGGCCGCGGGCCGGATCCGTCGGCTTCACCCTGGACGCCGACGGCAGCTTCGTCGAGCTGCCGGTGCGCCGGCCCACCGAGGACCCCGCGATCCGGTTCGAGGAGCCGGAGCAGGCGGAGCCGCTCGGCGTCGTCCGCCCGGTGACGCTCGACGAACAGCGTCCCGGACGTCTGGTGGTCCGCGATGTCGCCAAGGGCGAATGGCGGCTGGAGGTCGCCCCGCGCCACGGCGGCACCCGCGTCCACCCGGACGGCCTGGAAGTCACCGAGAACGCCCGGGAGACGTACACGATCCAGGAGAACGACCCGCTCTCCGCACGCACCCGCTCCGACTGGACGGTCCGGCTGCACCGGCCGGAGCTGGGGTGGGACGTCCGGATCGAGACCCGGTCCGAGATCAGTGCGGACGAGACCGCCTTCCTCACCTCCGACGAGGTGGTGTGCAAGGACGGCGGCGAGGTCGTCTTCCACCGCACCTGGGAGAAGCGGATCCCGCGCACGGCCGGATGACCCGGCACGCGACCGGCGGGGCGGGGCTCCCGTACAGCAGGGTCACAGCAGAACTTTCCGGACATCAGGAGCAGTTGGGTCACTGCCGCCCGGTGGTGACCCCGACGTAACGTGTCCCCCAAGCGACCTGGAAAGCGAGGCAGCAACACATGCCCGAGCAGAGCAGCCCGCTCGATCTGGCCGAAGGCGACCCCTTCGGTCCGCACAACCTTCCGTACGGAGTGTTCTCCACCCCCGACCACCCCGAGGACCGCCGGGTCGGCGTCCGCATCGGCCATCACGTACTGGACGCCGGAGCCGCGGCCCACGCGCTCGGCTCGCCCTACGCACGCCTGCTGGCCCAGCCGGACCTGACCGCGCTGCTGGCCGCGGGCCGCACCGCCTGGCGGGACATCCGGCGGGCGCTGACCGCGTGGGTGACGGTCCCGGCCCACCGCAAGGACATCGAACCGCTGCTGCACCCGGTGGAGTCCGTCACGCTCCATCTGCCGTACGAGGTCGCGGACTACGTCGACTTCTACGCGAGCGAGAACCACGCCACCAACGTCGGAAGGATCTTCCGGCCGGACGGCGAGGCGCTGACGCCCAACTGGAAGCACCTGCCGATCGGTTACCACGGCAGGTCGGGCACCGTCGTCGTCTCCGGTACGGACGTGGTGCGCCCGTCCGGCCAGCGCAAGGCGCCCGGTGACCCGGCCCCCGTCTTCGGCCCGTCCGTCAAGCTCGACATCGAGGCCGAGGTCGGCTTCCTCGTCGGAGTCGGCTCCGAGCAGGGCCGCCCGGTCCCGCTCAGCGGCTTCCGCGACCACGTCTTCGGGCTCTGCCTGCTCAACGACTGGTCGGCGCGGGACATCCAGGCCTGGGAGTACGTCCCGCTCGGCCCGTTCCTCGGCAAGTCCTTCGCCACATCCGTCTCGGCCTGGGTGACACCGCTCGAAGCCCTGGAATCGGCCTGGATCGCACCCCCGGCCCGCGACTTCCCGCTGCTGCCCTACTTGGAGGACGCGGACGCCGAGGAGCACGGCGGCCTCGACCTGCGGATCTCCGTCGAGATCAACGGCCGGCTGGTCGCCGAACCGCCGTTCTCCACCATGTACTGGACGGCCGCCCAGATGCTGGCCCAGATGACGGTGAACGGCGCCTCGCTGCGCACCGGCGATCTGTACGGCTCCGGCACGGTCAGCGGCGCCGAGCCCGGACAGCGCGGCTCGCTCCTGGAGCTGACGTGGAACGGCCGCGACCCGCTGGACCTCCCGGAGGGCAAGCGGACGTTCCTGGAGGACGGCGACACCGTGACGATGACGGCCTGGGCCCCGGGCCCGAACGGCACCCGGGTGGGGATCGGCGAGGTGACGGGGCGGATCGTTCCGTCGGTCTGACATCCACCCGTCGACGGCCGCGCCACCGCCCGCGGGCGCGGCCGTCAACGACACCCGATTGGTTCACCTGTTCGCGCGGTTCGGAACCTGTTCCTGGCGGATACGCTGGACAGACCCGTGAGACTCCGTGCATGGGAGCACGGATGAGTGGCGAGCCCGAGGCGGACCAGCCTAGGTGGGCGGTACCGCCCGAGGGCGGCTGGACCGCCGATGACCTGGACACACTCCCGAATCTGCCTCCGCACACGGAGCTGATCGACGGGAGCCTTGTTTTCGTCAGTCCGCGGACCGTATTCCATGAGCGCGCGATCGATTTCCTCAAGTGGCAGCTGCAGTCGCTCGCCCCCCCCCCCCTCGACTTGGAGGTCTTTCGCGAATTCACCATCGACGTGGACTGGCAGAACCGGCCCGAACCCGATGTGATCGTTGTGCGTGCCGATTCGGTCGAGAGTCTGCAGCAGACACGGTTCCCGGCGGAGACGGTGTTGCTGGCGGTCGAAGTCGTCTCCGACGAGTCACTGACCCGCGACCGGGAGACCAAGCCCGTGAAGTACGCGCGGGCGAAGATCCCCCACTACTGGCGGGTGGAGAACCAGGACGGCCGGGCGGTGGTCTACGTCTTCGAGCTGGAGCCATCGACCGGCGTCTACACCTCCACCGGCATCTTCCATGACCGGATGAAGGTCGACGCTCCCTTCCCCGTCGACCTCGACCTCACCGCTGTCGTCAAGCGCCGCCGGACGACGACCCCGGAACCGGAGTAGCCCGAAGCCCTCACCCGCCGCCGGACTCACTCGTACTCCGGCGGCTCCTCGTCCCAGCCGAACTCCGGGTCGTCGTCAGGTGCGGCCGACGACGGGACCCGTGCGGCAGACGGGGTCGCCCCGGCTTCCGGCGCCGTCGCAGCACCGTTGGCAGCAGCACTGTCGGCAGCAACACCGGTGAAGGTCGCAAGCACCTCCAGCACTCCCTCCCCGTACGTCGCCAGCTTCTTCTCGCCCAGGCCGCTGATGCCGCCCAGCGCGGACACCGAGTCCGGCCGCGCCGCGGCGATCTCCCGCAACGTCGCGTCGTGGAAGATGACATACGCCGGGACGCCCTGCTCCTTGGCCCGGGCACCCCGCCAGGCCCGCAGGGCCTCGAAGACCGGGACCGCCTCGGGCGCCAACTCGGCGGCGACCGCCTGGGACTTCGTCCGGCGCTCCCCCTTGGTGGAGCGCGACGCGGGCTTCGGCGCCTCCTTGCGCAGCATCACCTCGCGCTGGCGCCCGAGCACCGAGCCGCTCTCCTCGGTCAGCACCAGCGTGCCGTAGTCGCCCTCGACCGCGATCAGCCCCTGGGCGAGCAACTGCCTGACGACTCCGCGCCATTCGGCCTCGGTCAGCTCCTCACCGATGCCGAAGACCGAGAGCTGGTCGTGGTCGAACTGGATGACCTTCGCCGTCTTGCGGCCGAGCAGGATATCGATGATCTGGCCCGCGCCGAACTTCTGCCCACGCTCCCGCTTCAGCCGCACCACGGTCGACAGGAGTTTCTGCGCGGCCACCGTGCCGTCCCAGGTCTCGGGCGGGGTGAGGCAGGTGTCGCAGTTGCCGCACGAGGCGGCGGTGGGCTCCTGACCGAAGTACGTCAGGAGGCGGCTTCGGCGGCACTGCGGTGTCTCGCACAGGGCCAGCATCGAGTCGAGGTGGGACGCCGCACGGCGGCGGAAGGCTTCGTCGCCCTCGCCGCCCTGGATGAGCTTGCGCTGCTGGACGACGTCCTGCAGGCCGTACGCCATCCAGGCCGTGGACGGCAGCCCGTCCCGCCCGGCGCGGCCGGTCTCCTGGTAGTACCCCTCGACCGATTTCGGCAGGTCGAGGTGGGCGACGAAGCGTACGTCCGGCTTGTCGATGCCCATGCCGAAGGCGATGGTCGCGACGACGACCAGCCCCTCCTCGCGCAGGAAGCGGGACTGGTGGGCGGCGCGGATGCCCGCGTCCAGGCCCGCGTGGTACGGGACGGCCTCGATGCCGTTGCGGCAGAGGTACTCGGCGGTCTTCTCGGTGGAGTTGCGCGACAGGCAGTAGACGATGCCCGCGTCACCGGCGTGCTCCTCCTTGAGGAAGGTGAGCAGCTGCTTCTTCGGGTCGGCCTTCGGCACGATCCGGTACTGGATGTTGGGCCGGTCGAAGCTGGCGACGAAGTGCTTCGCGTCCGGCATGCCCAGGCGCTGGGTGATCTCCTGGTGCGTGGCGTTCGTCGCGGTCGCCGTCAGGGCGATGCGCGGCACGTCCGGCCAGCGCTCGCCGAGGACGGAGAGGGCCAGGTAGTCCGGGCGGAAGTCGTGGCCCCACTGGGCCACGCAGTGCGCCTCGTCGATCGCGAAGACGGAGATCTCGCCGCGCGAGAGCAGACCGAGGGTGGAGTCCAGGCGGAGCCGCTCCGGGGCCAGATAGAGCAGGTCCAGCTCGCCGGCGAGGAACTGGGCCTCCATCGAGCGGCGCTCGTCGAAGTCCTGCGTGGAGTTGATGAAGCCGGCCCGGACACCCAGCGCCCGCAGCGCGTCCACCTGGTCCTGCATCAGGGCGATCAGCGGGGAGACGACGACGCCCGTACCGGGCCTGACGAGGGACGGGATCTGGTAGCAGAGGGACTTCCCGCCACCGGTCGGCATGAGCACGATGGCGTCCCCGCCCGCCACCACATGGTCGACGATGGCTTCCTGCTCACCGCGGAACGCCTCGTATCCGAACACCCGGCGCAGCGTCTGCTGCGCATCGCTTCCGGTCACATCCATGGTTCCGCCTGTCGCACCCATCATCCGGTTCTCCGCGGTCCGTCCGTCCTGCACCGTCCCCTGCCACGATAGGCGCCGCCCACGACAACGCCGGACGGGCTTGACTTCTCAGGCCCGTCCGGCGTTGTCCCGGCCGCATTGCGGCGGTGCGGGTGTGCGCTACCTCACGAAGACTCCGGCCTGGCTCGCCAGGTCCAGGAAGTACTGCGGCGCCAGGCCCAGCACCAGGGTGACCGCCACCCCGACCGCGATCGTCGTCATCGTCAGCGGGGACGGGACGGCGACCGTCGGGCCGTCCGCCTTCGGCTCGCTGAAGAACATCAGCACGATGACCCGGATGTAGAAGAACGCGGCGATCGCCGACGAGATCACACCGACCACGACCAGGCCGCCCGCGCCGCCGTCCGCCGCCGCCTTGAAGACGGCGAACTTACCGGCGAACCCGGAGGTGAGCGGGATACCGGCGAAGGCCAGCAGGAACACCGCGAAGACCGCGGCGACCAGCGGGGAGCGCCGGCCGAGCCCGGCCCACTTCGACAGATGCGTCGCCTCGCCGCCCGCGTCGCGCACCAGGGTCACGACGGCGAACGCGCCGACCGTCACGAAGGAGTACGCGCCCAGGTAGAAGAGGACCGACGAGATGCCGTCCGGGGTGGTCGCGATGACACCGGCGAGGATGAAGCCGGCGTGCGCGATCGAGGAGTAGGCGAGCAGCCGCTTGATGTCGGTCTGGGTGATCGCGACGATCGCACCGCCCAGCATCGTGACGATCGCGACGCCCCACATGACCGGCCGCCAGTCCCAGGCGAGCCCCGGCAGCACCACGTACAGCAGGCGCAGCAGCGCACCGAACGCGGCGACCTTGGTGGCCGCGGCCATGAAGCCGGTGACCGGGGTCGGGGCGCCCTGGTAGACGTCCGGGGTCCACATGTGGAACGGGACGGCACCGACCTTGAAGAGCAGACCGGTCAGGATCATCGCGCCGCCGATCAGGAGCAGCGCGTCGTTGCCCATGGTGTCGGCGAGCGCCGGGTCGATCTGGGTGACCGAGCCGTCGACCACCTTCGCGATGGCGGCGTACGAGACGGAGCCGGAGTATCCGTAGAGCAGGGCGATCCCGAAGAGCAGGAACGCCGACGAGAAGGCGCCGAGCAGGAAGTACTTCACCGCGGCCTCCTGCGACATCAGCCGCTTGCGGCGGGCGACGGCGCACAGGAGGTAGAGCGGGAGGGAGAAGACCTCCAGGGCCACGAAGAGCGTCAGCAGGTCGTTGGCCGCCGGGAAGACCAGCATGCCCGCCACCGAGAAGAGCAGCAGCGGGAAGACCTCGGTGGTGGTGAACCCGGCCCTGACCGCGGCCTTCTCGCTGTCGCTGCCGGGGACCGCGGCGGCCTGTGCGGCGAACGAGTCGACGTGGCTGCCATGCGCGTCCGGGTCGAGCCGCCGTTCGGCGAAGGTGAAGACGGCGACCAGTGAGGTCAGCAGGATGGTGCCCTGCAGGAAGAGCGTCGGCCCGTCGATCGCGAGGGCGCCCATCGCGGCGATGTGCGCCTTCGTGGTGCCGTACCCGCCGGCCGCCAGGCCGACGACCGCGGCGAACGCGGCGGCGAGGGCGACGACCGTCAGGAAGACCTGCGTGTAGTAGCGGGCCCGGCGCGGCACGAAGGCCTCGACGAGTACGCCCACGACGGCGACACCGATCACGATGAGGACCGGGGTCAGCTGGGTGTACTCGATGACCGGCGCCTTGAACTTCTCGGCCGGGGCGGCCGATGTCATCCCGCCCGCCGTCGTCCACAGACTGTGGACAGCTGTTGCGCTCACTTGGCGGCCTCCACCTCAGGCTGGGGGTCCTTCTTCTGGACGTCCGACATGGTGTGCTGCACCGCCGGATTGACGATCTCGGTCAGCGGCTTCGGATAGACACCCAGGAAGAGCAGCAGCGCGATGAGCGGGAGGACCACCACCAGCTCCCGGACCTTGAGGTCCGCCATGCCCTGGACCTCGGCCTTCACCGGGCCCGTCATCGTCCGCTGGTACAGGACGAGGACGTACAGCGCGGCGAGCACGATGCCGGTCGTGGCGATGATGCCCGCCGCCGGGTACGCGCTGAACGCGCCGACCAGGACCAGGAATTCGCTGACGAACGGGGCGAGGCCGGGCAGCGACAGGGTCGCCAGACCGCCGATCAGGAAGGTGCCGGCCAGGACCGGCGCCACCTTCTGCACCCCGCCGTAGTCCGCGATGAGCCGCGAGCCGCGGCGGGTGATCAGGAAGCCCGCCACCAGCATCAGCGCGGCGGTCGAGATCCCGTGGTTGACCATGTAGAGCGTGGCGCCCGACTGGCCCTGGCTGGTCATCGCGAAGATGCCCAGGATGATGAAGCCGAAGTGCGAGATCGAGGCGTAGGCGATCAGCCGCTTGATGTCGCGCTGGCCGACGGCGAGCAGCGCCCCGTACACGATGCTGATCAGCGCCAGGACGATGATCACCGGGGTGGCCCACTTGCTGGCCTCCGGGAAGAGCCCGAGGCAGAAGCGGAGCATCGCGAAGGTGCCGACCTTGTCGACGACCGCGGTGATCAGGACGGCGACCGGGGAGGTCGCCTCGCCCATGGCGTTGGGCAGCCAGGTGTGCAGCGGCCACAGCGGGGCCTTCACCGCGAAGGCGAAGAAGAACCCGAGGAACAGCCAGCGCTCCGTGCTGGTCGCCATGGAGAGTGAGCCGTTCGCCCGCGCCTCGGCGATCTCGGAGAGCGAGAACGTCCCCGCGACCACGTACAGCCCGATCACGGCGGCCAGCATGATGAGGCCGCCGACCAGGTTGTAGAGGAGGAACTTCACGGCGGCGTACGAGCGTTGGGCCGCCGCGTTCTCGTCGCTGCCGGCGTGTGCCCGGTCCCCGAAGCCGCCGATGAGGAAGTACATCGGGATGAGCATGGCTTCGAAGAGGATGTAGAAGAGGAAGACGTCGGTGGCCTCGAAGGAGAGGATCACCATCGCTTCGACGGCCAGGATCAGGGCGAAGAAGCCCTGGGTCGGGCGCCAGCGCGAGGACGTGTTCTCCAGGGGATCGGCGTCGTGCCAGCCGGCCAGGACGACGAAGGGGATCAGCAGCGCGGTGAGCGCCATGAGCGCCAGCCCGATGCCGTCCACGCCCAGTTCGTACCGGACGCCGAACTCCGCGATCCAGGCGTGCGATTCGGTGAGCTGGTAGCGGGCGCCGCCCGGCTCGAAGCGGGCGAGCGCGATGCCCGCCAGGACGAGCGTGGCCAGCGAGAAGAGCAGCGCCGTCCATTTGGCGGCGGTGCGCCGGGCGGCCGGGACGGCGGCGGTGGCGATCGCACCGATCGCCGGGAGCGCGGCCGTCGCTGTCAGGAGGGGAAAGGACATGTGATCAGACCGCCCTCATCAGCAGGGTCGCGGCGATGACGACCGCCGTACCGCCGAACATCGAGACCGCGTAGGAGCGGGCGTAGCCGTTCTGCAGCCTGCGCAGCCGGCCGGAGAGCCCGCCCATGGTGGCGGCCGTGCCGTTGACGACGCCGTCGACCAGGGTGTGGTCGACGTACACCAGGGACCGGGTGAGGTGCTCGCCGCCGCGGACCAGCACGACATGGTTGAAGTCGTCCTGGAGGAGATCGCGGCGGGCGGCCCGGGTGAGCAGCGAGCCGCGCGGGGCGACGACCGGTACCGGCGCCCGTCCGTACATCGCCCAGGCGAGAGCGACACCGGCGGCGAGGACCACCATGGTGGCCGCGGTGACGGTGGCGGCGCCGACCGGGGAGTGTCCGTGGCTGTGTCCGGTGACCGGCTCCAGCCAGTTCAGGAAGCGGTCGCCGATGGAGAAGAGTCCACCGGCGAAGACCGAGCCGAAGGCCAGGACGATCATGGGGATGGTCATCGACTTCGGGGACTCGTGCGGATGCGGTTCGTTGCCCTCCGCGTCCGGCTGCCAGCGCTTCTCCCCGAAGAACGTCAGCAGCATCACGCGCGTCATGTAGAACGCGGTGATCGCGGCGCCCAGCAGGGCCACCGAGCCGAGGATCCAGCCCTCGGTGCCGCCCTTGGCGAAGGCCGCCTCGATGATCTTGTCCTTGGAGAAGAAGCCGGACAGACCGGGGAAGCCGATGATCGCCAGATAGCCGAGGCCGAAGGTGACGAAGGTGACCGGCATGTACGTCCTGAGGCCGCCGAACTTCCTCATGTCGACCTCGTCGTTCATGCCGTGCATGACCGAACCGGCGCCGAGGAAGAGCCCGGCCTTGAAGAAGCCGTGCGTCACCAGGTGCATGATCGCGAAGACGTAGCCGATCGGGCCGAGCCCGGCGGCCAGGATCATGTAGCCGATCTGCGACATCGTCGACCCGGCGAGGGCCTTCTTGATGTCGTCCTTCGCGCAACCGACGATCGCACCGAAGAGCAGGGTGACCGCGCCGACGATCACGACGACCAGCTGGGCGTCCGGCGCGGCGTTGAAGATCGCGCCGGACCGGACGATGAGGTAGACGCCCGCCGTCACCATGGTCGCGGCGTGGATGAGGGCCGAGACCGGGGTCGGGCCCTCCATCGCGTCACCGAGCCAGGACTGCAGCGGCACCTGGGCCGACTTGCCGCAGGCCGCGAGCAGCAGCATCAGGCCGATCGCCGTCAGCTTGCCCTCGCTCGTCTCCCCGGTCGACGCCAGTACGGGACCGAAGGCGAAGGTGCCGAAGGTGGTGAACATCAGCATGATCGCGATCGACAGGCCCATGTCGCCGACCCGGTTGACCAGGAACGCCTTCTTGGCGGCCGTGGCCGCGCTGGGCTTGTGCTGCCAGAAACCGATCAGCAGGTACGACGCCAGACCGACGCCCTCCCACCCGGCGTACAGCAGCAGGTAGTTGTCGGCGACGACCAGGATCAGCATCGCCGCGAGGAAGAGGTTCAGATAGCCGAAGAAGCGGCGCCTGCGCTCGTCGTGCTCCATGTAGCCGATCGAGTAGATGTGGATCAGGGTGCCCACACCGGTGATCAGCAGCACGAAGGTCATCGACAACTGGTCGAGCTGGAAGGCCACGTCGGCCCGGAAGCCCTCGACCGGGATCCAGCTGAACAGCTTCTGGTGCAGCGCCCGGTCCTCCGCACCCTTCCCCAGCATGTCGAAGAAGAGCACGGCGCCGATGACGAACGACACCGCGGCGAGCACGGTGCCGACCCAGTGTCCGGAGCGGTCCAGCCGTCGGCCGCCGCAGAGCAGGACCGCGGCTCCGAGCAGAGGCGCCGCGACGAGCAGCGCAATCAGGTTCTCCACGATTCAACGTCCCCTTACAGCTTCATCAGGCTGGCGTCGTCGACCGAGGCCGAGTGGCGGGAACGGAACACCGACACGATGATCGCGAGCCCGACCACGACCTCGGCGGCGGCGACGACCATCGTGAAGAAGGCGATGATCTGCCCGTCGAGATTGCCGTGCATCCGGGAGAAGGTCACGAACGCGAGGTTGCAGGCGTTGAGCATCAGCTCCACGCACATGAAGACCACGATCGCGTTCCGCCTGATCAGCACCCCGGACGCCCCGATGGTGAACAACAGGGCCGCGAGATAGAGGTAGTTGACCGGATTCACTTGCTGACCTCCTCCCCTTCGTTGTCACGGCCGAGCCGCTTCTCGGAGCGCCGCGTCAACGCCTTGAGCTGCTCCAGCGACTCCTCCGAGACGTCGCGGATCTGCCCGCGGTTGCGCAGCGTCTGCATGACGGTGAGCCCGGCCGGGGTGCCGTCCGGGAGCAGACCCGGGATGTCCACGGCGTTGTGCCGGGCGTAGACGCCGGGGGCAGGCAGCGGCGGCATGTGCTGGCCGCGCACGCGCTCCTCGGACAACTGCCGCTGGGTCCTGGCCCGTTCGGTGCGCTCCCGGTGGGTGAGCACCATCGCGCCGACCGTCGCGGTGATCAGCAGGGCGCCGGTGATCTCGAAGGCGAAGACGTACTTGGTGAAGACCAGGTTGGCCAGCCCCTCGACGTTCCCGCCGTGCGCGGCGTTCGCGGTTTCGAGCCCGTTGAAACTGTGCAGCGAGGCGTTGCCGATGCCCGCGATCAGGAGGACGCCGAAGCCGATTCCGCAGCCCGCGGCCAGCCAGTGCTGGCCCTTGAGCGTCTCCTTGAGCGAGTCGGCCGCCGTGACACCCACGAGCATGACCACGAAGAGGAACAGCATCATGATCGCGCCGGTGTAGACGACGATCTGGACGACGCCCAGGAAGTAGGCGCCGTTGGCCAGATAGAACACCGCCAGGACGATCATGGTCCCGGCGAGGCTCAGCGCGCTGTGCACGGCTTTTTTCATGAGGACGGTGGACAACGCGCCGAACACGGCGACGATGCCCAGCACCCAGAACTGGACGGCCTCCCCCGTCGAGGTCTGGGAGGCCGCCGCGGCCAGGCCGGTCATGCGCCCACCTCCTGCGCCGAGCCGTTGTTCCCGTTGCCGCCGTTGCCGGAGGCGTCGTCCGACGGCTTCTCGCCCTTGGACACGGCGATCTGGCGTTCCGTGCCGGGAGCGGCCCCGGTGACCAGCCCCCGGTAGTAGTCCTGCTCGTCCATCCCGGGGTAGATGGCGTGCGGGGTGTCGACCATGCCCTCCTCCAGGCCGGCGAGCAGCTCGTCCTTGGTGTAGATGAGGCTCGCGCGGGTGGTGTTGGCGAGTTCGAACTCATTGGTCATCGTCAGCGCCCGGGTGGGGCACGCCTCGATGCACAGACCGCAGAGAATGCAGCGCGCGTAGTTGATCTGGTAGACGCGGCCGTAGCGCTCACCCGGGGAGTAGCGCTCCTCGTCGGTGTTGTCCGCGCCCTCCACGTAGATCGCGTCCGCGGGACAGGCCCAGGCGCACAGCTCGCAGCCGACGCACTTCTCCAGCCCGTCCGGGTGACGGTTGAGCTGGTGCCGGCCGTGGAAGCGCGGCGCCGTCACCTTCTGGGTTTCCGGGTACTGCTCGGTCAACCGCTTCTTAAACATGGCCTTGAAGGTCACGCCGAAGCCGGCCACCGGGTTCTGGAACTTCTCTCCCGAGGGTTCTGATGACTCAGACACCGTCAGCCTCCTTTCCGTCGCTCGGACTTCCGCCCTTCCGACTGCTGTCACTGCCCGTGTCCGCACCACCGCTGGCGACGAGCTCCCGCTCGCCCCGCGGCCTGCGGCGCGGCACCGGCGGCAGGGTCTGTCCGGGCAGCGGCGGCACCGGGAACCCGCCCGCCATCGGGTCGAACTCGGGCGGCGGTCCCGCTTCCGCCTCGGCGCCCAGGCCGCCCTTCTTGTCGCGGAAGATGTCGGCGACGAAGGACAGCAGCAGGACCACGATCACGGCCCCGGCCACGTACAGCACGATCTTCGAGAAGTCGTACCCCTCGTTGCGCAGCGCCCGCACCGTCGCGACCAGCATCAGCCAGACCACGGAGACCGGGATCAGGACCTTCCAGCCGAGCTTCATCAGCTGGTCGTAGCGGACCCGGGGCAGGGTCCCGCGCAGCCAGATGAAGAAGAACAGCAGCAGCTGGACCTTGAGGACGAACCAGAGCATCGGCCACCAGCCGTGGTTCGCGCCCTCCCAGAAGGTGCTGATCGGCCACGGGGCCCGCCAGCCGCCCAGGAACAGCGTCGTGGAGACCGCGGAGACGGTGACCATGTTGACGTACTCGGCGAGCATGAACATCGCGAACTTGATCGACGAGTACTCGGTGTTGAAGCCGCCGACCAGGTCGCCCTCGGACTCCGGCATGTCGAACGGGGCCCGGTTGGTCTCGCCGACCATCGTGACGATGTAGATGATGAAGGAGACCGGCAGCAGGAGGATGAACCAGCGGTCCTGCTGCGCCTCCACGATCTTCGAGGTCGACATCGACCCGGAGTAGAGGAAGACCGAGGCGAACGCCGCGCCCATCGCGATCTCGTAACTGATCATCTGTGCGCAGGAGCGCAGCCCGCCGAGGAGCGGGTACGTCGACCCGGACGACCAGCCCGCCAGCACGATGCCGTAGATCCCGACCGAGGCGACCGCGAGGATGTAGAGCATCGCGATCGGCAGGTCGGTGAGCTGCATCGCCGTACGGTGCCCGAAGATCGAGACCTCGTTGCCGGACGGGCCGAACGGGATCACCGCGATCGCCATGAACGCCGGGATCGCGGCGACGATCGGCGCGAGCACGTACACGACCTTGTCGGCGCGGCGCACGACGACGTCTTCCTTCAGCATCAGCTTGATGCCGTCGGCGAGCGACTGGAGCATGCCCCAGGGACCGTGCCGGTTGGGGCCGATGCGCAGCTGCATCCAGGCGACGACCTTGCGCTCCCACACGATGGAGAAGAGCACGGTCACCATCAGGAACGCGAAGCAGAACACCGCCTTGACGACGACGAGCCACCACGGGTCGGTGCCGAACATCGACAGATCCTCGGCGGCGAGTACGGCGCGGTCCGGTGCCGCGGCCAGTTGAGCGAAGGCAGTCACGCCCCCACCTCCGGTGTGATGTCGGGAGTGCCCGGGGCGGCGGGGCCGATCCGGACCAGACCGCCGGTCCGGGCACCGGTGTCGGCCGGAACGCCCCGCCCGACGGAGTTCAGCGGCACCCAGACCACCCGGTCCGGCATGTCGGTGATCTTCAACGGGAGTTCGACGCTTCCAGCCGGGCCGGTGACGGCCAGCAGGTCACCGTCCTTGACGCCGGTCTCGGCCGCGGTGGCGGCGGAGAGCCGGGCGACCGAGGCGTGCCGGGTACCGGCCAGCGCGTCGTCGCCCTGCTGGAGGAGGCCCTGGTCGAGCAGCATCCGGTGACCGGCGAGGATCGCCTCGCCGTCGCCGGGCCTGGGGAGCGGCCGCGCCGGCTCGTTCGGGTCGGTGGCGTGCGTACCGCTCCAGCCGCCGAGCTGTTCCAACTCCCGGCGTACGGAGGTCAGATCCGGCAGCGCCAGGGGGATGTCCATGGCGTCGGCCAGCATGTGCAGCACCCGGGCGTCGGTCGGGGCGAGCGTCCGGGTCATCTGCTCGGGCTTCAGCGCCGCGGCGAACATCCGGGCCCTGCCCTCCCAGTTGAGGAAGGTGCCGGCCTTCTCGGCCACCGCGGCAACCGGGAAGACCACATCGGCCCGCTCGGTCACCTCGCTGGGCCGCAGCTCCAGCGAGACCAGGAAGCCGACCTGGTCCAGCGCCTCCAGGGCCCGGGCCGGGTCCGGCAGATCCGCGGGCTCGACCCCGGCGACGAGCAGGGCGCCCAGCTCGCCGGTGGCCGCGGCCTCCACGATCTGGCCGGTGTCGCGGCCGAAGCGGGACGGGAGTTCGGCGACGCCCCAGACGGCCGCCACCTCGTCCCGGGCCCGCGGGTCGGTCGCCGGACGGCCGCCGGGCAGCAGCGACGGAAGCGCGCCGGCCTCCAGCGCACCGCGCTCGCCGGCCCGCCGCGGAATCCACACCGGGGTGGCCCCGGTCGCAGTGGCGGCTCGCAGCGCGGCGGTCAGCCCGCCGGGCACGCCCGCCAGCCGCTCGCCGACGACGATCACGGCGTCTCCGCCGCGCAGCGCCTCGGCCGCCACGGCACCGTCGCCGTCGAGTCCGACGCCGCCCGCGATCGCGTCCAGCCACTCGGTCTCGGTGCCGGGGGCGGCGGGGAGCAGGGTGCCGCCCGCCTTCTCCAGGCCGCGGGTGGCGTGCGAGGCGACGGCGTAGGTGCGCTGTCCGTGCTTGCGGTGCGCCTTGCGCAGCCGCAGGAAGACACCGGGCGCCTCCTCCTCCGACTCGAACCCGACCAGCAGGACCGTCCGGGCCTTCTCCAGCAAGGTGTACGTGACACCCGAGCTGTCGAGGTCCCGGCCGCGGCCGGCGACACGGGCGGCCAGGAAGTCGGCCTCCTCGGCGCTGTGCACCCGGGCCCGGAAGTCGATGTCGTTGGTGTCCAGTGCGACCCGGGCGAACTTGCTGTACGTGTACGCGTCCTCCACCGTCAGCCGGCCGCCCGTGAGGACCGCCGCCCGGCCGCGCGCGGCGGCCAGACCGGTGGCCGCGGCGGCCAGCGCCTCGGGCCAGCCGGCCGGTTCCAGGACACCGTCCGCGTTGCGCACCAGCGGAGTGGTGAGCCGGTCCCGCTGCTGCGCGTAACGGAACCCGAAGCGGCCCTTGTCGCAGATCCACTCCTCGTTGACCTCGGGGTCGTCGGCGGCGAGCCGCCGCATGACCTTGCCGCGCCGGTGGTCGGTGCGGGTGGCGCAGCCGCCCGCACAGTGCTCGCACACCGAGGGCGACGACACCAGGTCGAAGGGCCGGGAGCGGAACCGGTACGCGGCCGAGGTCAGTGCCCCGACCGGACAGATCTGGATGGTGTTCCCGGAGAAGTACGACTGGAACGGATCACCCTCGCCCGTACCGACCTGCTGGAGCGCGCCGCGCTCGATCAGCTCGATCATCGGGTCGCCCGCCACCTGGTTGGAGAAGCGGGTGCAGCGCGCGCAGAGCACGCAGCGTTCCCGGTCCAGCAGCACCTGGGTGGAGATCGGGACGGGCTTCTCGTACGTCCGCTTCTTTCCGTCGAAGCGGGAGTCGGCGCCGCCGTGCGACATGGCCTGGTTCTGGAGCGGGCACTCGCCGCCCTTGTCGCAGACCGGGCAGTCCAGCGGGTGGTTGATGAGCAGCAGCTCCATCACACCCTTCTGGGCCTTCTCGGCGACGGGCGAGGTGAGTTGCGTCTTCACCACCATGCCGTCGGTGCAGGTGATGGTGCAGGACGCCATCGGCTTGCGCTGGCCCTCGACCTCGACGATGCACTGCCGGCAGGCGCCTGCCGGGTCGAGGAGCGGGTGGTCGCAGAAGCGCGGGATCTCGATGCCGAGCAGTTCGGCGGCCCGGATGACCAGGGTGCCCTTGGGCACGCTGATCTCGATGCCGTCGATCGTCAGCGTGACGAGGTCCTCGGGCGGAAGGGCCGCCTCGCCGCCCCCGGAGGGCGCACTCGTGGTGACTGTCATGCGTTCACCCCCTGGTGAGCGTTCTTGTCGTCGGCCCAGGCCGTGGACCTGGCGGGATCGAAGGGGCAGCCGCGGCCCGTGATGTGCTCCTCGTACTCCTCGCGGAAGTACTTCAGCGAGGAGAAGATCGGCGAGGCGGCGCCGTCACCCAGCGCGCAGAAGGACTTGCCGTTGATGTTGTCGGCGATGTCGTTCAGCTTGTCGAGGTCGCCCATCTGGCCCTTGCCCGCCTCGATGTCGCGGAGCAACTGCACGAGCCAGTAGGTGCCTTCGCGGCAGGGTGTGCACTTGCCGCAGGACTCGTGGGCGTAGAACTCGGTCCAGCGGGTGACGGCGCGCACGACGCAGGTCGTCTCGTCGAAGCACTGGAGCGCCTTGGTGCCGAGCATGGATCCGGCGGCGCCGACGCCCTCGTAGTCGAGCGGCACGTCGAGGTGCTCGTCGGTGAACATCGGGGTCGACGAGCCGCCCGGCGTCCAGAACTTCAGCCGGTGACCGGGGCGCATGCCGCCGCTCATCTCGAGCAGCTGGCGCAGCGTGATGCCGAGCGGGGCCTCGTACTGGCCGGGGCTCGCCACGTGGCCGCTGAGCGAGTACAGCGTGAAGCCCGGGGACTTCTCGCTGCCCATCGACTTGAACCAGTCCTTGCCCCGGTTCAGGATCGCGGGCACCGAGGCGATGGACTCGACGTTGTTCACCACGGTGGGGCAGGCGTACAGACCGGCGACCGCGGGGAAGGGGGGCCGCAGCCGGGGCTGGCCGCGTCGCCCTTCGAGCGAGTCGAGCAGCGCAGTCTCCTCGCCACAGATGTACGCGCCCGCGCCGGCGTGCACGGTGAGTTCGAGGTCGAGTCCGGAGCCCAGGATGTTCTTCCCGAGGAAGCCGGCCTCGTAGGCCTCGCGCACGGCCTCGTGCAACCGCCGCAGTACGGGCACGACTTCACCGCGCAGATAGATGAAGGCGTGCGAGGAACGGATCGCGTAGCAGGCGATCACGATGCCCTCGATGAGGGAGTGCGGGTTGGCGAAGAGGAGCGGGATGTCCTTGCAGGTCCCGGGCTCCGACTCGTCGGCGTTGACGACCAGGTAGTGCGGTTTGCCGTCGCCCTGCGGGATGAACTGCCACTTCATCCCGGTGGGGAAGCCCGCGCCGCCGCGGCCGCGCAGACCGGAGTCCTTGACGTAGGCGATGAGCTCGTCCGGCGACATGGCGAGGGCCTTGCGCAGCCCCTCGTACCCCTCGTGCCGCTGGTAGGTGGCCAGGGTCCAGGACTCCGGTTCGTCCCAGAAGGCGGAGAGGACGGGGGCGAGCAGCTTCTCGGGGCTGCCGCCGTTTCCGCTTCCGTTGATCTCGGCTGCCAACGTCATCACTCCCCCTCCTTGGCGTCGGGACCGGCCGGGTGGTCCGGGTCCAAGGCCGAGGTCTGCTGCGGTGCGTCGTGCGAGCCGAGGTGCTCGGACGGCGACGGGTCGTGCGGCTGCTCGCCGCGGGGCTGCTCGCCGCGCGGGGACACGACCTTCGGGTGCGGCTCCTCGCCCTTGGCGAGGCGGAGGCCCACCAGCGAGGCGGGGCCGGCGCCGCCGGACGCCTCGACGGCGCCGGGGCGCTCGTCGGGGAAGCCGGCCAGGATCCGGGACGTCTCCTTGTACGAGCACAGCGGAGCGCCGCGGGTGGGTTCGACGGTGCGCCCGGCGATCAGGTCGTCGACCAGGCGGGTCGCGCTCTCGGGCGTCTGGTTGTCGAAGAACTCCCAGTTGACCATCACCACGGGGGCGAAGTCGCAGGCCGCGTTGCACTCGATGTGTTCGAGGGTGACCTTGCCGTCCTCGGTGGTCTCAGCGTTTCCAACTCCGAGGTGCTCCTTGAGCCGGTCGAAGATCGCGTCGCCGCCCATCACCGCGCACAGGGTGTTGGTGCAGACACCGACCTGGTAGTCGCCGCTCGGCCCGCGCCGGTACATCGTGTAGAAGGTGGCGACGGCGGTGACCTCGGCGGTGGTGAGGCCGAGCTGCTCGGCGCAGAACGCCATGCCCGTACGGGAGACGTAGCCCTCCTCGGACTGCACCAGGTGCAGCAGCGGAAGCAGCGCGGAGCGGCTGTCGGGGTAACGGGCGATCACCTCCTTCGCGTCCGCTTCGAGCCTGGCGCGCACCTCGGCCGGGTAGGCGGGGGCGGGGAGCTGCGGCATCCCCAGACTGACTTCCTGACGTGCTTCGGTCACCGGTCGACGCCTCCCATCACGGGGTCGATGGACGCGACGGCGACGATGACGTCGGCGACCTGGCCGCCCTCGCACATCGCCGCCATGGCCTGGAGATTGGTGAAGGACGGGTCGCGGAAGTGGACCCGGTAGGGGCGGGTGCCACCGTCCGACACGACATGGGCGCCGAGTTCGCCCTTGGGCGACTCGACCGCGACGTACGTCTGTCCGGCGGGGACGCGGAAGCCCTCGGTCACCAGCTTGAAGTGGTGGATCAGGGCCTCCATGGAGGTGCCCATGATCTTCTTGATGTGGTCGAGCGAGTTGCCGAGCCCGTCCGGGCCGAGAGCGAGCTGGGCCGGCCAGGCGATCTTCTTGTCGGCGACCATCACCGGCCCGGGGGCCAGCCGGTCGATGCACTGCTCGACGATCCGGAGCGACTGGCGCATCTCCTCCAGGCGGATCAGGAAGCGGCCGTAGGCGTCGCAGCTGTCGGCGGTGGGGACGTCGAAGTCGTAGGTCTCGTACCCGCAGTAGGGGTCGGTCTTGCGCAGGTCGTGCGGGAGTCCGGCGGAGCGCAGGATCGGACCGGTGGCGCCGAGGGCCATGCAGCCGGTCAGGTCGAGATAACCGACGTCCTGCATACGGGCCTTGAAGATCGGGTTGCCGGTGGCGAGCTTGTCGTACTCCGGCAGGTTCTTCTTCATGGTCTTCACGAACTCGCGGAGCTGGTCGATCGCGCCGGGCGGCAGGTCCTGGGCGAGTCCGCCGGGCCGGATGAACGCGTGGTTCATCCGCAGGCCGGTGATCAGCTCGAAGAGATCGAGGACGAGTTCACGGTCGCGGAAGCCGTAGATCATGATCGTGGTGGCGCCGAGCTCCATGCCGCCGGTGGCGATGCACACCAGGTGCGAGGAGATCCGGTTGAGCTCCATCAGGAGCACACGCAGGATGCCGGCCCGGTCGGGGATCTGGTCCTCGATGCCGAGGAGCTTCTCGACGCCCAGGCAGTACGCCGCCTCGTTGAAGAACGGCGTCAGGTAGTCCATGCGCGTCACGAAGGTGGTGCCCTGGGTCCAGTTCCGGAATTCGAGGTTCTTCTCGATGCCGGTGTGGAGGTAGCCGATGCCGCAGCGGGCCTCGGTGACGGTCTCGCCGTCGATCTCCAGGATCAGCCGGAGCACCCCGTGCGTGGACGGGTGCTGGGGGCCCATGTTGACGATGATGCGCTCGTCGTCCGCCTTGGCCGCGGACTCGACGACCTCGTCCCAGTCGCCGCCGGTGACTGTATATACAGTCCCCTCGGTCGTGGCGCGAGGCGTTGCGTGGGAAGCAGTCATCAGGAGTACGACCTCCGCTGGTCCGGAGCCGGGATCTGGGCGCCCTTGTACTCGACGGCGATGCCGCCGAGCGGATAGTCCTTGCGCTGCGGGAAGCCCTGCCAGTCGTCCGGCATCATGATCCGGGTGAGGGCGGGGTGTCCGTCGAAGACCAGCCCGAAGAAGTCGTAGGCCTCGCGCTCGTGCCAGTCGTTGGTCGGGTAGACGGTGACGAGGGACGGGATGTGGGGGTCGCCGTCCGGGGCCGACACCTCCAGGCGGATCAGCCGGCCGTGCGTGATCGAGCGCAGGTGGTAGACGGCGTGCAGCTCGCGGCCCTTGTCGCCGAGGTAGTGGACCCCGCTCACACCCGTGCAGAGCTCGAAGCGCAGCGCCGGGTCGTCGCGCAGGGTGCGGGCGACCTGGACCAGGTGTTCCCGGGCGATGTGGAAGGTGATCTCGCCACGGTCGACGACCGTCTTCTCGATGGCGTTGCCGGGGAGCAGGTCCTGTTCCTCCAGGGCCCCTTCGAGTTCGTCGGCGACCTCGTCGAACCAGCCACCGTACGGACGGGACGTGGCGCCCGGCAGGGTCACCGTGCGGACGAGGCCGCCGTAGCCGGAGGTGTCGCCGCCGTTGTTGGCGCCGAACATGCCCCTGCGTACGCCGATGACCTCGCCGGACTCGTCGCGCGGTGCGGGGACGGCGTTGCCGTTCTGCTCGTCGTGGTTGAGGTTCTCGCTCACCGCAGCAGCCCCTTCATCTCGATCAGGGGCAGTGCCTTGAGTGCCGCGTCCTCCGCTTCCCGGGCGGCCTCCTCCGCGTTGACCCCGAGCTTGGAGCCCTGGATCTTCTGGTGGAGCTTGAGGATCGCGTCCATCAGCATCTCGGGCCGCGGCGGGCAGCCCGGCAAATAGATATCAACCGGGACAATGTGATCAACACCCTGAACAATGGCGTAGTTGTTGAACATTCCGCCCGATGAAGCACAAACCCCCATGGAGATCACCCACTTGGGATTCGGCATCTGGTCGTAGACCTGCCGCAGGACGGGCGCCATCTTCTGGCTGACCCGCCCTGCCACGATCATCAGATCCGCCTGCCGCGGCGATCCGCGGAAGACCTCCATCCCGAAACGGGCCAGGTCGTAGCGCCCGGCGCCGGTCGTCATCATCTCGATGGCGCAGCAGGCCAGGCCGAAGGTGGCGGGGAAGACGGAGGACTTCCGTACCCAGCCGGCGGCCTGCTCGACAGTGGTCAGCACGAAGCCGCTGGGCAGCTTCTCTTCGAGTCCCATGGTGTGTCCCTCAGCCCCTCAGTCCCATTCCAGGCCGCCGCGACGCCACACATACGCGTAGGCGACGAAGACGGTGAGCACGAAGAGCAACATCTCCACGAGCCCGAAGATCCCCAGGGCGTCGAAGGTGACCGCCCAGGGATAGAGGAAGACGATCTCGATGTCGAAGACGATGAAGAGCATCGCCGTCAGGTAGTACTTGATGGGGAAGCGGCCGCCTCCGGCTGGAGTGGGGGTGGGTTCGATACCGCACTCGTACGCTTCGAGCTTTGCTCGGTTGTACCGCTTTGGGCCGATAAGCGTGGCCATGACCACGGAGAAGATCGCAAACCCTGCCCCGAGGGCGCCGAGCACGAGGATGGGCGTGTAGGCATTCACGCTCCTCGCTCCTTCCAGTCGTCCTTGACCGTTGGACCGCATCGGGCGATTCGGCTCGCCACCCCACCAAGATCGTGTACATGTGAGGCAGTTCACAAGCCCGACTGCCCCGCATCTTATGCCCGCCATCCTGTGATCTGCGACACGGGGTACGACAGTGAGTTTGTGATCTCCACCACCCGGCGAAGGCTCGCGAAGCCGCCTGAGCGGTGATCTTCATACGCAAAGCGGCCGAGCGGTTACGAGAGGTGATATCTGATGCTGTTAGCGCTGGTCAAAGCGTTGTTCCCAATAACAATCAGATACCCGTAGAAGCAAATTGGCAATGGGCGACCCGTACGTGATAAGGGCATCTGCCCCACTCTGACCCTTCCGGGCTCACTCGCACGAGGGGTTCCCAGGAGCAAAGTGGACGTGTCCACTCATGAGTGATCTTCCGGACGAACGGACGGCTCCACTCGCTCCGGTCGCTCCCCCGGAAGCCGGACCCACCCACCCCTCCCTCGCGCGACACCCGCAGGGTGACCTGCGTCACTCCTCACACACCGTCATATAAACGGGGCTTGGCCAACAACGTGAACGGATGGTAAGTGGCGGGCATTTCGGGCGTATTGGCGAAAGTCCGTGATCACAGCGTTGTCGGGGTGAGTCCGTTTTGCCCGTTACGCCGTCAATAAGGGTCTACAGAAAGCGGATTCACAGATTCCGAACGTAACTGTGTCGCAACACACGTTTCTTGATGGGGACCCCGGAGCCCTGATAGCGCTAGTACTCATGTCCCACACCGCTCACATACGCAGCCACCGGAAGCCCCGCCGGAACGCGCCGAAGACGGCGTTGCGGACCGGAGTTGCCGGTGGCGTCCTCAGCACGATCGCGGTCGCCGGCGCAGCCGGTCCGGCCCAGGCCGAGCCGGCGGCGTCCCAGACCATCGAGATGCCCACCCTCACCTCCGGGCTCTCCACCGCCGTCGCCGCGTCCGCTCAGGCCACGCAGCAGGTGGCCCAGGACCTGCAGATGCAGGCCCAGGAGGACGCCGCGGCCACCACCGCGGCCAAGGCCGCCAAGAAGGCCAAGGCCGAGGCGGTCCGCAAGGCGGAGGCCAGGAAGAAGGCGGAGGCGGCCGCCAAGGCCAAGGCGGAGGCCGCCGAGCGCGCCTCCCGGACGGCCGAGCGCACGACGCTCAGCGCGTCCTCCGGCTCCGCCGCCGTCGCCGCGTCCTTCTCCACCTCCTCGTCGAGCGCGACCGGCTCCGCCGCGTCCGTCGTCGCGTTCGCGCAGGCCCAGGTCGGCGACGCGTACGTCTCCGGCGGCACCGGCCCCAACTCGTGGGACTGCTCCGGCCTCGTCCAGGCCGCGTTCCGTTCGGTCGGCGTCGACCTGCCGCGCGTCTCGCAGGCCCAGTCCACCGCCGGCACCCAGGTCTCCCTGAGCAACCTCCAGCCGGGCGACATCCTGTACTGGGGCGGCGCGGGCAGCGCGTACCACGTCGGGATCTACGTGGGCGACGGCCAGTTCGTCGGGGCACAGAACTCCAGCACCGGTGTGGTGCAGCGCCCGCTGTCCTACGACCCGCCGTCGGGCGCGGTGCGTGTTCTCTGATTCACAAGCGCGCGTGAGCGTGTGCCGGAACATGTGAAGACGGCGAAGGGCCGTCGCTCCCCCGCTCGCCCGGGAGCGACGGCCCTTCGCCGTGCCCGGCGCCGCCCGGCTCCCGGCCCGGACCCGCTGAAACACGACATCGGCGCGGGGGACGTCGGTGCCGTGCGGGCCGGCCCGTTCCGCGAAGGGGTGCTGCGACGGCGCCCGATCACCACGGCGTGACCGCCGGCGCCCACGGGGCAACGGCTGCTCCTCCGTGGGTGCACGTACAGCAAAAGGGCCGGTCACGGCCGCGCTCATCGACTGAGCACGGCCGTGGCCGGGTCCGGGGGTCGGCTCAGGCCTTCGGGGCCACCTTCGACAGGCCGTTGATGATGCGGTCCATCGCGTCGCCGCCCGTCGGGTCGGTCAGGTTGGCGAGCATCTTCAGGGTGAACTTCATCAGCAGCGGGTGCGTCAGACCGCGCTGGGTGGCGATCTTCATGACCTTCGGGTTGCCGATCAGCTTCACGAAGGCGCGGCCCAGCGTGTAGTAGCCGCCGTAGGTCTCCTTGAGCACCTTCGGGTAGTTGTTCAGCGCCAGTTCGCGCTGGGCCGGGGTCGTACGGGCGTGGGCCTGCACGATGACGTCCGCGGCGATCTGGCCCGACTCCATGGCGTACGCGATGCCTTCGCCGTTGAACGGGTTGACCATGCCGCCCGCGTCACCGACGAGCAGCAGCCCCTTGGTGTAGTGCGGCTGACGGTTGAAGGCCATCGGGAGGGCGGCGCCGCGGATCGGCATCGTCATGTTCTCCGGCGTGTAGCCCCAGTCCTCCGGCATGGAGGCGCACCACGCCTTGAGGACCTCGCGCCAGTCCAGCTCCCGGAAGGCGGAGGAGGAGTCGAGGATGCCCAGGCCGACGTTGGACGTGCCGTCGCCCATGCCGAAGATCCAGCCGTAGCCGGGCAGGAGCCGGTCCTGCGGACCGCGGCGGTCCCACAGCTCCAGCCAGGACTCCAGGTAGTCGTCGTCGTGGCGCGGCGAGGTGAAGTACGTCCGCACGGCCACACCCATCGGGCGGTCCTCACGGCGGTGCAGGCCCATGGCGAGCGACAGCCGGGTGGAGTTGCCGTCGGCGGCAACGACGAGCGGGGCGTGGAAGGTGGCCGGGGTCTTCTCCTCGCCGAGCTTGGCGTGCACCCCGGTGATGCGGCCGGTGCGGTCGTCGACGATCGGGGCGCCGACGTTGCAGCGCTCGTACAGCCGGGCGCCCGCCTTCTGTGCCTGGCGGGCCAGCTGCTCGTCGAAGTCGTCGCGCTTGCGGACCAGTCCGTAGTCCGGGTACGAGGCGAGATCGGGCCAGTCCAGCTGGAGGCGGACGCCGCCGCCGATGATGCGCAGGCCCTTGTTGCGCAGCCAGCCGGCCTCTTCGGAGATGTCGATGCCCATGGAGACGAGCTGCTTGGTGGCGCGCGGGGTGAGTCCGTCGCCGCAGACCTTCTCCCGGGGGAAGGCCGTCTTCTCCAGGAGCAGCACGTCCAGCCCCGCCTTGGCCAGGTAGTACGCGGTCGTGGAGCCCGCCGGGCCTGCCCCGACGACGATCACATCAGCGCTGTGTTCGGTGAGGGGCTGGGGTTCGGTCACGGCGGGTACTCCCCAAGGTTCGGAAATGGTGTGCCGTCCGGCACGGACATGGGCAGTCTATTCAGCGGTACCGATCAGCCAGCCGAAGGGCCAGCCCATGAGCCGAGATCTGCCCGTCGTCGATCTGCGTGTTCCGACGCACGAGGACGCCTTCGCGTGGCACCGGGTGTTCGACCACCCGGACGTCATGGAGTTCCACGGGGGCAGGTCGGCCGAGCTGTCGGTGTACGAGGAGCTGACCGCCCGCCAGCGCCGGCACGACGCCGAGCGGGGCTTCTGCCTGTGGACGATGACGGACGGCGCGGGCGAGGTGGCCGGCTTCACCGGGGCCCAGCCCTGGGAGCAGCCGTGGGGTCCGACGGGCGCGATCGAGATCGGATGGCGGCTGGGCCGGGCGTACTGGGGCCGGGGCTATGCCACGACCGCCGCGATGCTGACCCTGGACCGGCTGCGGGAGACCGGGGTGCCCCGTGTGGTGGCGATGGTGGACGCCCGCAACGAGCGTTCGATCGCGGTGACCCACCGCCTCGGCATGACCCTGGCGGAGACGTTCGAGACGCCGACGGGGCGCACGGGCCACCGGTTCGAACTGGCACTCTGAGGGGCGGCCGGTCCCGGGCCCGGGTCCGGGTCCGGCGGACCGTGTCGGGCGGGACTGTGAAACGTCGGTGCAACTCCCGTTCAGGGCCGCATGACCCGCACAGGGCCGATGCGTCGCTGCACTAGTGTCGGGGCCGGTATGCAGGCCCATGGTGGCAGAGGTGCACGGGGAACGGGAGGGCAGGAAGAGTGTCGCTGCGCGGAGGTGATCCGGTCGAGATCGGCGGTTATCCGCTCGAGGCGCGGCTCGGCTCGGGTGGCATGGGCACGGTCTTTCTGGCCCGTACGAGTTCGGGACGACCTGTCGCGATCAAACTGATCCACCAGCAGTTCGCGGCGGACGACGAGTTCCGCATCCGCTTCCGTCAGGAGGTGGCGGCGGCGAGGCGGGTGAGCGGCGCGTTCACCGCCGCCGTGGTCGATGCCGACCCCGAGGCCGAGCAGCCGTGGATGGCGACGGCCTATATCGAGGGACACACGCTCTCCGAACGCATCGCCGCGAAGGGCCCGCTGAACGGAGCGGAGCTGAGGAAGCTTGCCATCGGGCTGGCGGAGGCGCTGCGCGACATCCACCGGGTGGGTGTCGTCCACCGTGACCTGAAACCCTCGAACGTCGTGCTCTCGTCCGACGGCCCGCGCGTCATCGACTTCGGCATCTCACGAGCCGCGGACCAGCAGACGCTGACGATGACGGGGCGGGTCATCGGTACGCCGCCCTTCATGTCGCCGGAGCAGTTGCAGGCACCGCGTGGCGTGGGTCCGCGGTCCGACGTCTTCTCGCTGGGGACGCTGTTGGCGTACTCGGCGACGGGACACGGCCCCTTCGACGCGGACAGCCCCTACATCGCCGCTTATCAGGTGGTGCACGAGGAGCCGTCGCTGGGTGCCGTGCCGGGGAAATTGCGTGCGGTCGTCGAACGGTGCCTGGACAAGGATCCCGAGGGGCGTCCCTCGGCGGACGAACTCCTCGTACTGCTGCGGGACCTGCCGGCCGACCTCGGGGAGGCCGGTGTGAACGGGGTCGGCGTGAACGGGGTCGGCGCGGACCGCACCCGCGACGTGATCACCCAGCATCACCTCGCGTCACCGGCCACAGCGGCGCCGACTGCCCCGACCAGCAACCCGGCCGGTCCCGATACGGGGAGCACCGGCACCCACATCAGCCACCGCCCACGTCGCCGATGGCGTCCGGTGCTGGCGGCCGCGGTCGCGGTGACAGCGATCGCCGGAGGAGCCGCCGCAGTGAAGACGGGCAGCTTCGGGGGGAACAGCGGCGACGGCAAGGGCACCAGCGTCGCGGCGCCGGGCGCCGCGCTTCCGGACGGCTTCGAGCCGTGGCACAGGACCGTGCAGGGAGGTCGTGAGGACATCCCCGACGAGCTTCGCTGCGTCGCGCACGGAGACGCGCTGTTCTGCGGGGGCGGCAGTGTCGTCGCGACACGTATCAAGGTCCAGGACGGCTCGTCGGTGTGGACGGTGAAGAGCCCGGGCGTCCCCGTCCAGGGCATGCACCTGGTGGGCGCCACCGACGACACGGTGCTCGGATACCGCTTCGCCGCCCAGGACGCCCCGCAGGACCCGCCCAGCGAGGTGGTGGCCATCGACGCGGACACCGGCCAGGAGTTGTGGTCCGTGCCGTCCGGCGCCCAGTCGACGGCCGTCACGGGACGGACCCAGGACGCCGTGGTGCTCGGCTCCACCGTCATCACGGTCGACGCCTCCAACTCCCGCTTCGAGGCCCGGGACGCGCACAGCGGTGAGGTCGCCTGGACGACGTCGTTCCCCGCGGGCAGCCAGTGCGCTCCCGTCCCGGCGGGCACACAGCTCTTCGCGATGTGCGCGACCAACGCGGAGGTGGACTCCTTCGAGGTGCGCCACCCCACCCTGTACACGGTCGACCGGTCCTCGGGGAAACTGGGCAGGCCCCTCGCGGTCGACGGCCCCGCCGTGCCGACGGGCGTCGCCGACGGCAGGCTCGTACTCCTTCAGGTGCGCATGGAGGGAACGGCGCTGGCCGGCTACGACGGGGTGGTGCGGGTCGACCCGGCCTCGCGGAAGGTCACGTACGCGCGGCTGGCCAAGGCATACGCGGGGACGCCCGGCCTGGTGGACGGCACCGTCTACGTGAGCGGGCAGACCGGTCTCGTCACCGCGCTCGACCCCGCGACCGGCCGGGAGAAGTGGTCGCGGCAGACCGGCGTGGAGGGTGCGTCGGGTCCCGCTGCGGGAGCCGACGCGCTGTACTTCAGCTCGGCCACCGGCCGGGTGGTCGCGCTGTCCCCGGACGAGGGCACACCCCTGTGGACAACGGATCCGCAGGCCGATGGTCTGACGGGCGAGCAGGGTGCGAGCCCGCGCGTCACCGTTGCGGGGGGTGCGGTGATCGTGGCCGCGGCCCAGAACACTCTCTTCGCCTTCGACGCGCAGAAGCCGCCGAAGGCGGGCTGACCCGGGCGGTACCGGCGGCGCCGGTCGTCGGTCGCACGGCGGACAGCGGTGGGCTCGAGTAAGTAGCTGCCGGGTCCGAGCCGCCCCGCTGTCTCCGGGGTGTCAGACAGCCTTGGTGCCCCGGTGCAGCGCGACGATGCCGCCGGTGAGGTTCCGCCACGCCACCTGCGACCAGCCGGCCTTCGACGCCGGGTGGGGCGGATGAGTCGCCGTCTGGTGATATCCCGCCTGTTCCCCTCGTGGACGGCGCTGGCACGATCATCGTCCGTGACAGTCAACAAGATCACCGCCTTGCGCGGCTCCCTGATCGCCGCCGTCCTCGCTCTGCTCTGCTCCGCGTTCCTGGTCCTGCCCGCGAGCGCCGAGAGCTTCGGCGACTGCCCGGCCGGGCAGCTCTGCCTGTACAGCGCGTCGGGCGGCGCCGGCGAGAAACGGACCTTCACGCTGCAGGACGACGGGCAGCGCTACGACGCCTCCTGGGACAACATGGCGCTCTCCGCGAAGAACAACACCGCCTACTGGGCCTGCGTGTACGTCGACACCGAGTACGGCGGGCTGCTCCAGACGATCAAGCCAGGCAACTCCGACGAGTACGCCAACGACCCGCGTTTCACCGGAACGATCAGTTCCCACAAGCTCGTTCCGTCCCGGGCGCACTGCTTCACCGGATACGAGCGCTGTCCCGACAACCGCATCTGCACCTTCACCAAGCCGGCCGGCCGCGGCGCCATGACCGTACACGTCCCTGCGACCGACCCGGCCACGAAGAACTACGGCAACGCGTACGGCGCCGAGGTCGCGCCCGCGTCCGTCTGGAACCGCACGAAACGGCACGTCTGCTTCTACCCGACCGAGACGTTCACCGGCACCTGGACCGACCCGGCCGCCCCCGCCACGAAGTACGGCGCCTATGTCGTGCTGCGCGGCGACAGCACCACCATCCCGGCCCCCTTCGCCGGAACCTTCCGCTCGCACGAACTCGTCAACGGAACCTCGGAGTGCCAGTAACCATGACCAGAGCTCTCACTCGCACTTGGGTGGCCGTGACCACGGCGCTGAGCATCCTCGCCCTCACCGCCCCCACCGCTCCCGCCGCAGACCAGGAGCCGAGCCCACTGGCCGCCAACTGGGCGCAGGAGGTCTCCAGGACGCTCGCTCCCGGTGTCACCCACATCCGCTATACCGAGCGTGTCCTCGACAACCGGAACGAGGGCCGGGTCCTCAACATCGTGGAAATCGACCCGGCCGCCGCTGCGATCACCCTGGAAAGCCTCGTCGGTCAGGGTGACGGGCTGACCGAGACGGTCGCCGACCAGCTTGCCGGTGTCTCCTCGGTCGCCGCCCGCCATCCGTACGCGGGCGTCAACGGCGGCCTGTTCAAGTTCAGGCAGAAGCACCCCGACCATGTCCTGCCCGACGGCGCCGAGGGCACGACCCTGATGCACATGGGCGTATCGGCCACCGACGGCGTCCTGCACAGCTCCAGCTGCTGGATGAACGGAAACGGCAGCAAGGGGGCGGTCCTGCAGTACGGCATCCCGTACATCACCACACTCCGTACGGACCTGGAACTGACCGCCGCCTCCGGCGTGAGCGTACGGATCGATGACATCAACCGGGATCCGGGCGTCGCCCGGGGCTGCGCACGCGACGCCGAGGACGTGGCCGTGACCGGCCAGTCGGGGCTGTACACCGACCCCGACGAGATCGTTCTGTTCACCGACGACTACACGTTCCCCGTCCCCAAGCCGGGCATCGAATCGGCCATCACCGCGGACGACGACCCGGGCTACGAGGTCGTCCTCGACGCAAACGGTGTCGTCACCGACGCCCGGGAGCGCCGGGGCGGCCAGACTGCGGCCGAGCAGGTCCACGTCCCGGCCGGGGGCCGCATCCTGCAGGGCATCGGCACCGGAGCGGAGTGGCTGCGCCGCAACCTCACCCGCGACGACCGCCCGGTGATCGACCAGAAGCTCCACGACGTGACGCTCGACCGGGACATACCGCTGGACGGTTCGGTCGACGTCGTGAGCTCCTTTCACCAGCTGCTGCGGGTCGGCACGATCCCCGACGAACTGCCCAACTCGTGCAACGGCCAGGAGACCGGGGCCGACGGCACGACCCTCATCTGCACGGACTCCCGCACCGCGCTCGGCACCAACACCAAGGGCCACTCGGTACTCATCACCCTCACCGGGAAGACGCAGACCGACCCCTCGGTCACCCACGAGGACGGCGACTACCTCCAGGCGTTCGCGCGGCTGCTCGACTCGTCGGAGCTGGCACTGGTCGATGTGCTCAACCTCGACGGCGGCGGCTCCACGACGCTCTTGACGGGTACGGAGGTGCAGACGCCGCCGACGGACGCCGGCAAAGCCGCCGACGGGTCGAAGTACGTCCACCGGCGGGTCGCCGACGCGGTGTACACGGGTGTCGGCGGTTACGGCATGTACGCGAAGTAGGATCCCTCGGCGTCAGACGGCCTTGGTGCCCCGGTGCAGCGCGACGATGCCGCCGGTGAGGTTCCGCCACGCCACCTGCGACCAGCCGGCCTTCTGCAGCAACTGCGCGAGGCCGGCCTGGTCGGGCCAGGCGCGGATGGACTCGGCGAGATAGACGTACGCGTCGGGGTTGGACGACACCGCGCGCGCGACCGGCGGCAGGGCCCGCATCAGGTACTCGGTGTAGACCGTGCGGAACGGCCCCCAGGTCGGCTGCGAGAACTCGCAGATCACCACTCGGCCGCCCGGCTTCGTCACCCGGTACAGCTCGGCGAGCGCCGCGTCCGTGTCCTGGACGTTGCGCAGCCCGAAGGAGATCGTCACCGCGTCGAAGGTCTCGTCGCGGAACGGCAGTCGGGTGGCGTCGCCCGCGGTGAAGGGGAGCCAGGAGTGGCGCTTCTTGCCCTCCCGCAGCATGCCGAGGGAGAAGTCGCAGGGGACGACGTACGCGCCCGTCGCGGCAAAGGGGAGCGAGGACGTCGCCGTGCCGGCGGCCAGGTCGAGGATCTTCTCCGCGGGGCGGGCATGCACCGCCTTCGCGACCTCCTTGCGCCACAGCCGGGCCTGGCCGAGCGACAGCACATCGTTGGTGAGGTCGTAGTTCGCCGCCACGCCGTCGAACATCGTGGCGACTTCGTGCGGCTGCTTGTCCAGAGATGCTCGGGTCACCCACCCATTCAAGCAGCCCGGTCCGCGGTGCTTCGCGCCGGTCGCGACGAGAGGCCCTCGCGTACCGGAGGGGATGAACCCATGTGGTCTTTCGGAGGTCATAGAGGAAGGGATCATTCATTCACCGGGAACCGGGAGGGGCCGGATGTCCGTACAGGGAGCGCGTCGGCGGTGGCCGGAGCGCGGACGCGCCCGGCTGCTCGTCGTCGCAGCCGTTCCGGCGGCGCTGATCTGTGCCCTCGTGGTGGCGGCACCCTGGCGGGACGCAGGAGCCTGGGGAGCCGGGTCGTCCGGCCCCCCGCCGAACAGCGGCTCCTTCACCGTCGCCCGCGCCGACGCCTCGGACTCCGGCACGAGCAAGGACAAGGGCGCCGGCAAGGGAAAGGCCTACCGGGTCGAGGTGGAGAACGGTTCCGGCGTGGACCCCGACCTGGCCGCCGCCGAGATCGCCCGGATCCTGGCCTCACCCCGGGGCTGGTCGCACCACGGCGAGCACACCTTCCGCCAGGTCTCCGACGGCCCGGCAGGGCTGGTCATCCGTATCGCCACCCCGGGGACGACCGACGCCATCTGCGGGCGGAGCGGCCTCGACACCCACGGCGAGGTCAACTGCCGGGTGGGCGCTTACGTGATCGTCAACCTCAAGCGTTGGCAACAGGGTTCACCCGAGTTCCACGGGCCGCTCGCCGACTACCGGGCTCTCATCATCAACCACGAGGTCGGGCACTGGCTGGGCCACGGCCACGAGACCTGTCCGGGCAAGGGACGCCCCGCCCCCGCGATGATGCAACAGATCTACGGGCTGAAGGGGTGCGTCTCCAATCCCTGGCCCTACGACGCCAAGGGCCACTACCTGGGCGGCCCGTCGGCCCCGTGAGGTCCGGCCACGGCCTGTGGGGAGCACCGAAGAGGCCCCGCGCCCGTCAGCTGCGGCGGAAGACCAGCCGGCCGCCGAGCACCGTCGCGGTGCAGCTCGCGGCGCCCGCGGTGCGCAGCTCCGCCAGGTCCCGTACACCGAACACCGCCAGATCCGCGGGCCCGCCGACGGTCAGCGCCGCCGCGAACGCGTCGGCCGGCTCCGCCACGGACGCCAGCGGGTCGAGGGAGACGGCATCCGGCACCGGGCCCGCGGCGTGCACCCGCAGCCCCGAGCGGGCGACCGCGGTGCGCACGGCGGGGCGGGTGAAGGGGCCGCGGACGGCGGTGGTGCCGTGCCGCAGCATCCGTTGCAGTCCGCGCCGGGCACTCGCGCCCCAGCGGGCGTCGTCCATGCCGAGTGCGGTGAGCGCGTCTCCGGTGAGCGGGTCACCCCCCAGCTCGTCCGCCTCGCGCGGATCGGGGTGGTAGGCGGCCTCCAGCAGCGCCGGTGCTCCCGCGTTCAGCAGGCCGGGGGTGATCAGACCGGACCACCGCCGGATCCGGGCCTGCGGACGTGCGGCGGTCAGCTCCCCGTACGGACCGATGGCGACGACCACACCGCCGTCCACGGCCACGCAGTCGGCCCCGTGCGGCACCCCGTGCACCGCGTCGGCGGCGTGCACCGTCAGCACGGCGGCCTCAGTTGGCGTCGAGGAGCTTCAGCTCCGGGTGCGCGGTGCCGCCCTCGATCGCCGTGGACGAGATGTGCGAGACCACGCGCTCGTCGACCGGGTCGTTCGCCGGGTCGTCGTGGACGACGAGGTGCTCGTACGTGGTGGAGCGCTGCGCCGGTACGCGGCCGGCCTTGCGGATCAGGTCGATGATCTCCAGCCGGTTGGAGCGGTGCTTGGCACCGGCCGAGGAGACGACGTTCTCCTCCAGCATGATCGAGCCCAGGTCGTCGGCGCCGTAGTGCAGCGACAGCTGTCCGACCTCCTTGCCGGTGGTCAGCCAGGAGCCCTGGATGTGCGCGACGTTGTCGAGGAAGATCCGGGCGATGGCGATCATCCGCAGGTACTCGAAGAGCGTCGCCTGCGTCTGCCCCTTCAGGTGGTTGTTCTCCGGCTGGTACGTGTACGGGATGAACGCGCGGAAGCCGCCCGTACGGTCCTGCACGTCGCGGATCATCCGCAGGTGCTCGATGCGCTCGGCGTTGGTCTCGCCGGTGCCCATGAGCATGGTCGTGGTCGACTCGACGCCCAGCCGGTGCGCGATCTCCATGATCTCCAGCCAGCGCTCGCCGGACTCCTTCAGCGGGGCGATCGCCTTGCGGGGACGCTCCGGCAGCAGTTCGGCGCCGGCCCCCGCGAAGGAGTCGAGCCCGGCCGCGTGGATGCGCTGGATCGCCTCCTCGACCGACACCTTGGAGATCCGCGCCATGTGCTCGACCTCGGAGGCCCCCAGGCTGTGGATGACCAGCTCCGGAAACTCCTTCTTGATCGCCGCGAAGTGCTTCTCGTAGTACTCGACGCCGTAGTCCGGGTGATGCCCGCCCTGGAACATGATCTGGGTGCCGCCCAGCTCGACGGTCTCCGCGCAGCGGCGCAGGATGTCGTCGAGGTCGCGGGTCCAGCCCTTGGCGGTGTCCTTGGGCGCGGCGTAGAAGGCGCAGAACCGGCAGGCCGTGACGCACACGTTCGTGTAGTTGATGTTGCGCTCGATGATGTACGTCGCGATGTGCTCCGTACCGGCGTAACGGCGTCGGCGTACGGCGTCGGCGGCTGCTCCGAGCGCGTGCAGCGGCGCCGACCGGTACAGGTCGAGGGCCTCTGCCGGAGTGATCCGACCGCCCGCGGCGGCTCGGTCGAGGACGGGCTGGAGGTCGGCCATCTCGGTCACCGGGCTGTCACCTTTCGGCGGATTCGTCAACGGGTCCATGAACCGGCTCAGCCTACGCCAGCCCTGGTGCTCGTCAGCTGCCGGTCCGGCTGAGCGTGCCGTAGGGGCGGCCCGCGCCGCTCTCCTCGGACCAGAAACGGAGGGTGTCGTCGTCGACGCGCGAGAAGTGGACGTCGGTGGTGGTGGAGGTGCAGAGGGTCCGGTCGCCGGGGCGGTCCGGATCGGCGCGCTCCCGCAGTGTCAGTTCCTTCTGGGTGCCGGACGAGAGGGCGGCGATGCTGTGGCAGCGCACGGTCAGTCCGAGAGCGTCGACCCGCGTGGTCATCCGGACCACGTCCGTGCCCTTCTTCCCGGCGGTGAACACGGCGGTGAGCGTGCCGTGCGACTGTCCGGTGGTCTTCTCGGTGAGCGGGCCCTGCCAGGTGCCGATGAACGCCTCCGGGAGTTCGCTGATCCGCCCCGCGTCCTCTGTCCCTCCCGCGTCGCCCGCGCCCGGGTCCGACGGCTCCGACGGTTTTGTGGAGGGTGCGGTGGATGACGGGGCCTGGCCGGCATCGCCGTGCCCGGCGGTGTCCCGGCCACCGCCGCCCGGCATGAGGTCGAAGAGGTACGCGCTGCCCACGGTCACGGCGGCGAGCGCGCCCGCGACGGCGACGGCGACGGTGCAGCTGAGCCTCCGGCCGCGCTGCGTACCGGGCCGGGTCGGGCCGGCGTCGGCGGTGGCGGTGACGGAGAAGCGGGGGCCGGGCGTGGCCGGTCCGGGCAGCCCGGACGAGCCGGTCAGCGGCGACGGACCGGCCGCCCCGTCCGTGGCGGCGGCCGCGGGCCAGCCGGGCGGACCGCCGGCCGTCCCCTGCGCGGGGGGCGGCTCGACCGGCGGGCCGAACCCCGGGCCGGCGCCGTGCGGGCCGTCCGCGGCGTTCGCGCCCCACGACGAACCGCTGAACGGCACCGGCCCCGACTGCACCGGCGCGTCCTGCGGCTCCAGGTCCAGCAGCGCGACCGCCGTCCGGCTGACTTCGCGCACCAGCGGACCCGGCAGCCAGCCCGTCGCCACCAGGGCCGCCGCCCCCTGCGGAGCCAGTCGGCGGGCCAGCTCCGTGGGTGTCGGCCGGTCCTCCGGATCCTTCGCCAGGCACCCGGCGACGATGTCCCGCAGGTCCCCTTCCAGCTCCCCCAGCTCGGGCTCCTCATGCACCACCTTGTAGAGCAGTACGGCGGAGGAGTCGCCGAGGAAGGGTGCGGTGCCGTTCGCCGCGTACGCGAGCACCGCGCCGAGCGAGAAGACGTCGGCCGCGCCGGAGATGTCCACGCCGCGGATCTGCTCCGGGGCCATGTAGCCGGGCGATCCGACGGAGACTCCGGTGGAGGTGAGCGAGGCGGTGGCACCGAGCGCGTGGGCGATCCCGAAGTCGATCAGCCGGGGGCCGTCGAGGGCGAGCAGCACGTTGGACGGCTTCACGTCACGGTGGACGAGGTCCTGCGCGTGCACCGCGGCCAGCGCCTCACCGAGTCCGGCGCCCAGGGTGCGCACCGCGTGCTCGGGCAGCGGGCCGTGCTCGGCGACCGCGGCGGACAACGGGGGGCCGGCCACGTAGCCGGTGGCGACCCACGGGATGGGGGCGTCCGGGTCGGCGTCCAGGACGGGTGCCGTCCACTGCGCACCGATCCGTCGGGCCGCGTCCACCTCCCGGCGGAAACGGGCCCGGAACTGCTCGTCGAGGGCGAAGTGGGGATGCACGACCTTGACCGCGACGGTGCGGCCGCCCGCGCTGCGTCCGAGATAGACCCGTCCCATGCCGCCCGCACCGAGCCTGCCGAGCAGCCGGTAGGCGCCGATGGTCAGCGGTTCCCCGGCTTCCAGCGGCTGCATATGGACTCCCCCTGTGGACCGGCCGGACCTCCGACGACCCGAAGCCTAAGGGCTGTCCCGTCAGGACGGCGCTGAGGGGCTTCAAGGTCATCCGGTCGCAGGGAAACCATCCGCCGATTTCCTCCGCAAGGGAATGAGGAAATCGTTTCGGCACAATAAAAGGCGTGAATGCGTCGTTCGTCTGAGCGATTCTTCTGCACGGCCGGGACTCTCCACGACATCATCCGCGGGCCGGCTATTCGAGGTGCATTGACCCGCACCGATGACCGGACCGGGGACGGGGAGAAGCCGCCGGAAGAGATTTCCGAGCCGGCCGGACCGGATTCCCCCGGTCCCGGCACATTCCCGCGCTCGGCGCACTCGCCGCCCGTCCCCGCCCTTTTATTCCGCTTGGCCCGCTTGATCCGCTTGATCCACTTGATCTGCTTGATCCAGTGGACCCGCGCACCGCTCCGCCGCCGGGTCAGCCGCCGAGCAGCTCGACCTTCACGTCGGCCGGGAAACCGGTCGTCGGACCGACCCGGCGGGCGAACTCCCGCACGCCCGCCAGCTGGTCCGGGCCGAAGCGGAAGTCCAGGGTGGTGAAGTAGCGCTCCAGCACCTCCGCGTCGAAGGCCTCCCAGCGCGCCGCCTGCTCGGCGACCTTGGTGACCTCCTCCAGGGAGAGGTCGCGCGAGGACAGGAAGGCCTCGTGCACCTTGCTCACGTGATGGGGTTCGGCCGCCAGGTAGTCCTTGCGGGCCGCCCAGACCGCGAAGACGAACGGCAGCCCGGTCCATTCCTTCCACATCTGGCCCAGGTCATGGACCTGGAGCCCGAGCCGGGGCGCGTCGTGCAGGTTGGCGCGCAGCGCGGCGTCGCCGATCAGCACGGCGGCCTCCGCCTCCTGCATCATCAGGCCGAGGTCCGGCGGGCAGGTGTAGTAGTCGGGGCTGACCCCGTAGCGCTCGGCGAGCAGCAGCTGGGCCAGGCGCACGGAGGTGCGCGAGGTCGAACCGAGCGCCACCCGGGCCCGGTCCAGCTGTTCGAGCGGCACCTGCGACACGATCACGCACGACATGACGGGCCCGTCGCAGCCCACCGCGATGTCGGGGAAGGCGACCAGATCGTCGGCGTTGCGGAGGAACTCCACCAGCGTGATGGGGCCCATGTCCAGATCGCCCTTGACCAGCTGCTCGCTGAGCTTCTCCGGGGTGTCCTTCGAGAGCTCCAGGTCGAGCAGGGTTCCGGTTCTCGCCAGTCCCCAGTACAGGGGGAGGCAGTTCAGGAACTGGATGTGGCCGACGCGCGGCCTGCTGCGACGGTCGTCGCCTGCGACGGTTGAGACGGTTGAATTGTCCACATCGCGAGGCTAGACCCGCGGTACCGATCGGACGGCACCGGGTGCGCGGGTGTTCCCGACGCCACTCGCAGGGCCGCGTCGGCACCGCTTCGGGAACCACTCCGGGGCGGCCACCGAAGCCCGCTCCGGCACCGTCGGAAGCACGGTCCGACGCACCCCGGGGAGACGCCCTTCGTCAGCCCACCGGCAAGGCAATCAAACGTCCGGGTGAAGTGATCTCTCCCTCTACCCTTCTGTACACCCTGCATGCTAGGCTCGACGCAAGTTGCAGTTTGGTTTCCCTTGCAGTACGAAGCCTGCGGAGCATGTAACCCGCAGGCTTTTGTAGTTTTCAGACTTCTTTGCAGGTTCTGGAGCAGGGCAACCCTTTGGCCCAAGGAGGGCTTATGGCTACCGGAACCGTCAAGTGGTTCAACGCTGAAAAGGGCTTCGGCTTCATCGCCCAGGACGGCGGCGGCCCGGATGTCTTCGTCCACTACTCCGCGATCAACGCGTCCGGGTTCCGCTCCCTCGAGGAGAACCAGGTCGTGAACTTCGACGTCACTCAGGGCCCCAAGGGTCCGCAGGCTGAGAACGTCACCCCGGCCTAGTTGCCCGGGTCGGCCGGTCGCGGTCGGCTAGCAGTACCCAAGGAGCCCCGCTCCTCCGCCTCGGCGGGGACGGGGCTCCTGCCTTTGTTCCCTGGCCTTTCCCTCCCCGCGGACCCACGGACCCGGGAACCCGGGAACCCGCGGACCCGCGGACCCGCGGACTATCGCCCTCCCGGACCCGCCCACAGCCCGTCGTCCGTGAGCCCCAGCAGGTCGATCGCGTTGCGGCGCACGATGCGGTCCACGACCTCGGCGTCCAGATGCCCCATCTGCGCCTCGCCGACCTCGCGCGACTTGGGCCAGGTGGAGTCGGAGTGCGGGTAGTCCGTCTCGTACAGGACGTTCCCGACGCCGATCGAGTCCAGGTTCCGCAGTCCGAAGGCGTCGTCGAAGAAGCAGCCGTACACATGCTCGGCGAACAGCTCCGACGGCGGGCGGCTGACCTTGTCGGCGACGCCGCCCCAGGCCCGGTTCTCCTCCCAGACCACGTCGGCGCGTTCCAGGATGTACGGGATCCAGCCGATCTGCCCCTCCGCGTACATGATCCGGAGGTTCGGGAACCGTTCGAACTTGCCGCTCATCAGCCAGTCGACCATGGAGAAGCAGCAGTTGGCGAAGGTGATGGTGGACCCGACGGCAGGCGGGGCGTCGGCCGAGGTGGACGGCATCTTCGAGGACGAGCCGATGTGCATCGCGATCACCGTCCCCGTCTCGTCACAGGCCCGCAGGAACGGATCCCACTCGTCCGTGTGGATGGACGGCAGCCCGAGATGCGGGGGTATCTCGGAGAAGGCGACCGCGGGCACACCGCGCGCCGCGTTCCGCCGGACCTCGTCCGCCGCCAGCTGCGCGTCCCAGAGCGGGATCAGGGTGAGCGGGATGAGCCGGCCGTGCGCCTCGGGGCCGCACCACTCGTCCACCATCCAGTCGTTGTACGCCCGCACCCCGAGCAGACCGAGCTCGCGGTCCTTCGCCTCGGTGAAGGTCTGGCCGCAGAAGCGGGGGAAGGTGGGGAAGCAGAGAGCGGACTGGACGTGGTTGACGTCCATGTCGGCGAGCCGGTCGGGCACCGAGTACGACCCCGGACGCATCTGTTCGTAGGTGATCACTTCGAGTCTGATCTCGTCGCGGTCGTAGCCGACCGCGGTGTCGAGCCGGGTGAGCGGGCGGTGCAGGTCCTCGTAGACCCACCAGTCGCCGATCGGACCGTCGTCACCCTTCGCACCCATCACGGGCGCGAACTTGCCGCCCATGAAGGTCATTTCCTTGAGCGGCGCCCGGACGATCCGCGGGCCGCGGTCGAGGTACCTGGACGGGAGCCGGTCCCGCCAGACATGAGCGGGCTCCACCGTGTGGTCGTCCACCGAGATGATCTTCGGGAAGGTCTCCATACCTCCACGGTAGCGCCGATCTGACGACCCGTCAGCTCCCTGCGTCGGCACCTTTTCGGTAATCGTTCTCGCATGCTTGCGCAGAGAGTCACCCCCTGCTGACGTGTCCACCCAAAACAAGGCAGACTGTTGAGCACAATTCCAGCGGTACTGAGCAGTCCGGATCCACCCGCGCCGGACCCGCGCTCGACAGGCATTCCGGGACGGACAGCACCAGCACGATCGGCGGGAACGGCGGGGCGACCAGGACAGGGGGCAGCAATGGACCGTGACGACGGGCCGCGCGCACATGTTCCGGAGCAACGCGCTCCGCAACGGCGGGCGGCCGAAGGCACCGATCTGCGCTTCGCCGTGCTCGGCCCGGTACGGGCATGGCGGGGCAGCGAGGCACTGCCGTCCGGTTCACCGCAGCAGCGCGCCCTGCTGACCGCGCTGCTGCTGCGCGGCGGTCGCACGGCCACGGCCTCCGAACTCATCGACGCCATCTGGGGCCAGGAACCGCCCTCGCAGGCGCTCGCCGCCATACGCACGTACGCGTCCCGGCTCCGCAAGGTCCTCGACCCGCAGACGCTGGTCAGCGACGCCGGGGGGTATGCGATCCGGACCCGGAACGACTCCCTCGACCTGACCAAGGCTCAGGAGCTGGCAGCCGAGGCGGACAAGGCGCGAGCCCGTGGCGACCGCGCGCAGGCCCGCGACCTCCTCGGCCGGGCGCTCGGCCTGTGGGACGGCGAGACCCTGGCCTCCGTGCCCGGACCGTACGCCGAGAATCAGCGCGCCCGCCTGGAGGAGTGGCGGCTCCAGCTCATCGAGACCCGCCTCGACCTCGACCTGGAGGTCGGCAGCCACGCGGAGGCGGTCTCCGAGCTGACCGCACTCACCGCCGCGCACCCCCTGCGCGAGCGGCTGCGGGAGCTCCTGATGGTCGCCCTGTACCGCAGCGGCCGCCAGGCGGAGGCGCTCGCCGTGTACGCCGACACGCGCCGGCTGCTCGCCGACGAACTGGGCGTCGACCCCCGGCCGGAACTCTCCCAGCTCCAGCAGCGCATCCTGCAGGCCGACGAGGACCTGGCCCGCCCGGTCGACGAACCCGCCCCGGCCCCCGCGCCCGTCCGCCCCGCCCAGCTCCCGGCCACCGTCCCCGACTTCACCGGCCGCGCCTCCTTCGTCCGCGAACTCGGCGACCGGCTGGCGACCGCCGAGGGCTCGGTCATGGCCGTGTCGGCCCTGGCCGGTATCGGCGGCGTCGGCAAGACGACCCTCGCCGTGCATGTCGCCCACCAGGCGCGGCAGCACTTCCCGGACGGTCAGCTGTACGTGGACCTCCAGGGCGCCGGCGCCCGCGCCGCCGAACCGGAGACGGTCCTCGGCGCCTTCCTGCGCGCCCTGGGCATGGCGGACTCGGCGATTCCCGAATCCCTGGACGAACGCGCGGCGCTCTATCGCTCCACACTCGACGGCCGCCGCGTCCTGGTGCTCCTCGACAACGCCCACGACGCGGCCCAGATCCGTCCCCTCCTCCCCGGCACGGCGGGCTGCGCGGCCCTGATCACCAGCCGCGTCCGGATGGTCGACCTGGCCGGCGCCCACCTGGTCGACCTGGACGTGATGTCACCGGAGGAGGCGCTCCAGCTCTTCACCCGCATCGTGGGCGAGGAGCGCATCGCCGCCGAACGCAAGGCCGCCCTCGACGTGGTCGCCGCCTGCGGCTTCCTCCCCCTGGCCATCCGTATCGCCGCCTCCCGCCTGGCCGCCCGCCGCACCTGGACGGTCTCCGTCCTGGCCGCCAAGCTCGCCGACGAGCGCCGCCGGCTGGACGAGCTCCAGGCCGGCGACCTCGCGGTGAAGGCCACCTTCGAACTCGGCTACGGCCAGCTGGAGCCCGCCCAGGCCCGCGCCTTCCGCCTCCTCGGCCTGGCCGACGGCCCGGACATCTCCCTGGCGGCAGCAGCGGCGCTGCTGGACCTGGAGGTGCACACGGCGGAGGACGTCCTGGAGTCCCTGGTCGACACCAGCCTCCTGGAGTCGGCGGCCCCGGGCCGCTACCGCTATCACGACCTGGTGCGCCTCTACGCGCGTTCTTGCGCGGAGCGGGACGAACAGCCGCCCGAGGAGCGCGAGCTGGCGCTGTCGCGGCTGCTGGACTTCTACCTGGCGACGGCGGCGGGGGTGTACGCGCTGGAGCGGCCGGGAGACCGGCTGGTGGACCACCTGGAGCCGACGCAGCACGAGGGCCTGTCGTTCGCGGACCGGCACGCCGCACTGGACTGGCTCTACGCGGAGGCCGGCACGCTTCTCGCCTGCGTGCGCCAGTCGTCCGGCCCCGGCACCCTGCGCAGGGCCGTGGACCTTCTCTGGGCCGCGCTGGATCTGGGCGAGTCCGGTGCCAACTCGAAACAGTACGAGACCACCGCTTTTGCCGTACGGGACGCTGCCCGCGCCTGCCACGACCGACGCACCGAGGTGCGGGCTCTGGTCACCCTGGCCGATGTGCACCACACGTCGGGGCGGTTCGACCAGGCCGAGCAGGAGGCGGAGGGGATCATGCGACTCGTCGAAGCCGATCTCGATCCCTTGCCCGGCTGCTGGGCTTCGAATGCGCGCGGCATCATGGCGCTTTACCAGAGTCGGCACGATGACGGCGAGACATATCTGAGCCAGGCCATCGACAGCTTCCGCCGGATTCAGGACAGGCCGGGCGAGGCGAGCGCTCTGTGCAACTTGTCGCGCATTCACCTGGCCACGGGTCGCACCGACAGTGCCGTGTCCCTGGCTCAGCAGGGCATAGACATTTACGACAGCATGGGGCACGCCCTCCGGGGTGCCAACGGCCGCTATGCGCTCGGGATGGCCCTCACTCAGAGCGGCCAGTTCACCGACGCGACGGGGAGCCTTCTGGAAGCACTGGACGTCTTCCGGGACAGCCGCCAGCGCCTGTGGGAGGGAATGACTCTCTTCAGGCTCGCCGAGGTCGACCTCGCTGCCGGATGCTCGGCCGATGCCGCGACCAAGGCCGAGCAGGCCCTGACTGCGCTGCGAGGCATCGGTGGCGAATGGCGGAGAGGCAATGTGCTCACCGTGCTCGGGCGCGCCCTCAGTGAGATCGGGCAGTTCGGGCGTGCTCAGGTCTGCTGGCACGAGGCCCTGGCCATCTACGAGGAACTGGGTTCACACGAAGCGGCCGATGTGCGCACCCTGTTGTCCGCCGCTGCCTCCGTGACGGCCTCGTAGGACGTCTGCCGGAGGCGTTCATCATTCGTTTATCAGGACCCGTCAGTCTTCTGCTAATCGATCCGCCGCGTCGGGGGGCAGGCGGGGCGAGAGGCGGCCGTGGCAGTAGTGTGAGCGGCCCTCGAAAGGCCCGTCCGGCAGTCCACGGGGGAACAGCCGGACGGGCCTTGCCCACCCATCACGAAGAAATGCCAAGGGGAGCAGACCACCATGGTTGATGCGACGAAGAAGGACCCTGAGCTCACGACGCAGGACATGCACGCCACCGGTGGTGACGTCGACGAGCTCACGACGCAGGACATGCACGCCACGGGCGGCACGGCGACGACCGACGACATGCACGCGACGTCGGAGCCCGCGAACTAGCTCTTCATTCCAGCGGGGGTACGGGGGAACGGCCGCGGCGGTGCGGAGGGGGAGCCGTCGCGGCCGCCGCGTGTCCGGGTACTGGTAGAGGTGATCGCGTCACCTCCCCTCGCTCAGCGGCCGAGCCGGCTCAGCGCGTGGTTGAGCTCGACGACATTGACGCGGGGCCGGCCCAGGAAGCCCAGGTCCCGTCCCTGGACGTGCCGGGTGACCAGGTCCCGGACCCGGGCGGGGGCGAGGTGGCGTGTCCGCGCGACGCGCTGGACCTGTTCGTACGCGTAGGCCGGGGAGATCGCCGGGTCGAGACCCGAGCCGCTCGCCGTGACGGCGTCCGCGGGGACGGATGCCGGGGAGACTCCGTCGAAGGCGGCGATGGCGGCCCGGCGGGCCCGGATCTCCGCGATCAGTTCCGGGTTGTTCGGACCGAGGTTGGAGGCGCCGGAGTTCGTCGGCCGGTAGCCGCCGGCGGAGGGGCGGGGCTGGAACCAGGCGGGATCGGGGCGCGGCGCCTCGTGGGGGTCGTGCGGGTTCTTCTTCGGCAGGGTGAAGTTCTGGCCGATCAGGCGGGAGGCCACCGCTCTGCCGTCGGTGGTCAGCAGGGAGCCGTCGGCCTCGTGGGAGAAGCCGGTCCGGGCGACCGCCGTGACCAGCAGCGGGTACACCACGCCCGTGACCACGGTGAACACCAGCAGCATCCGCAGGGCCGGGAGGTGGTGGCGCAGGACGGTCGGCACCATGGCGGGCTTCTCCTGTCGTTGGCCGGCTGTCAGCGCAGGCCGGGGACGAACTGGATGACGAGGTCGAGCAGTTTGATGCCGACGAAGGGCAGAACGAGCCCGCCGAGCCCGTACACCAGGATGTTCCGGCTGAGCAGTTCGGCCGCGGCGGACGGGCGGTAGCGCACACCACGCAGCGCGAGCGGGATCAGCCCGATGATGATCAGCGCGTTGAAGACGATCGCGGAGGCGATCGCCGACGTCGGGCTGTGCAGGCGCATGAGGTTGAGCCGGTCCAGGCCCGGATAGACGCCGGCGAACATCGCGGGGATGATCGCGAAGTACTTCGCGACGTCGTTGGCGATCGAGAACGTCGTGAGCGCCCCGCGGGTGATCAGCAGCTGCTTGCCGATCTTCACGATCTCGATGAGCTTGGTGGGGTTGGAGTCCAGGTCCACCATGTTCCCGGCCTCCTTGGCGGCGGAGGTACCGGTGTTCATGGCGACGCCCACGTCCGCCTGGGCGAGGGCCGGTGCGTCGTTGGTGCCGTCCCCGGTCATCGCGACCAGCTTGCCGCCCTCCTGTTCGCGTCTGATCAGGGCCATCTTGTCCTCGGGCGCGGCCTCGGCGAGGAAGTCGTCCACGCCGGCCTCCTGGGCGATCGCCTTCGCGGTGAGCGGGTTGTCGCCCGTGATCATGACGGTTCTGATGCCCATGCGGCGCAGTTCGTCGAAGCGTTCCCGCATGCCCTCCTTGAGGATGTCCTTCAGGTGGATGACGCCCAGCACCCGGGCGGTCCGTACCGTGCCGTGCCGGGTCACCTGGCCCACGACCAGCGGGGTTCCTCCGCTCGCGGAGATGCCGTCGACGAGGTGTCCCACGTCGGCGGTGGGGTGCCCGCCGCTCTCCCGGACCCAGCGCATCACGGCGGTCGCCGCTCCCTTGCGCAGCGAGCGGCTCTCCCCCGCGTCGACGAGGTCGACGCCGCTCATCCGGCTCTGGGCGGTGAACGGGACGAACTCGGCCCCCTCCAGTTCGCCCGGGCCACGGCCGCGCAGCGCGTAGCGCTCCTTGGCGAGGACGACGATCGACCGGCCCTCGGGTGTCTCGTCCGCGATCGAGGACAGCTGGGCGGCGTCGGCGAGTTCCTCGACGCTCACCCCCTGCACCGGCAGGAACTCCGCCGCCTGGCGGTTGCCCAGGGTGATGGTGCCGGTCTTGTCGAGCAGCAGCGTATTGACGTCACCGGCGGCCTCCACGGCGCGTCCGGACATCGCCAGGACATTGCGTTGGACGAGCCGGTCCATGCCGGCGATGCCGATGGCCGAGAGCAGCGCGCCGATCGTCGTCGGGATGAGGGCCACGACCAGGGCCACCAGGATGACGAGGGGCTGCTCGGCGCCTGCGAAGACGGCGAAGGGCTGCAGGGTCACCACGGCGATCAGGAAGACGATCGTGAGCGAGGCGAGCAGGATGTTGAGCGCGATCTCGTTCGGGGTCCGCTGCCGGGCCGCCCCCTCCACCAGGGCGATCATCCGGTCGATGAAGGTCTCCCCCGGCTTCGAGGTGATCCTCACGACGATCCGGTCCGAGAGCACCTTCGTGCCGCCGGTGACCGCCGACCGGTCGCCGCCGGACTCGCGGATCACCGGGGCGGACTCACCGGTGACGGCCGATTCGTCGACGCTCGCGATGCCCTCGACCACGTCACCGTCGCCCGGGATGATCTGGCCGGCCTCCACGACCACCAGGTCCCCGGGCCGGAGTTCGACCCCTGGAACCACTTCTTCCACATGGTCGGCCGCACCGGGCCGCCAACCGGTCAGCCGACGCGCGGTCACGGTGGTCCGGGTCCGGCGCAGGGTGTCCGCCTGCGCCTTGCCGCGGCCCTCCGCCACGGCTTCCGCCAGATTGGCGAAGACGACCGTCAGCCACAGCCAGACGGTGATCACCCAGGCGAAGACACTGGGTGATCTGATGGCCGAGAACGTGGTCAGCACCGCGCCGGCCTCCGCCACGAACATCACGGGGTTGCGGACCATGTGGCGCGGATCGATTTTGCGGAACGCGTCGGGGAGGGACCGCAGCAGTTGCTTCGGGTCGAGCAGTCCGCCCGCGACCTGCTGGGGCCGGCGGCCCGCCCCCTGCGGGGCGGGTGTGGAGACGGTGGTGGGCATCAGTGCAAACCCTCCGCGAGGGGTCCCAGGGCGAGCGCCGGGAAGTACGTCAGGCCGACGACGATGAGGATCACGCCGGTCAGCAACCCGACGAACTGCGGCCGATGGGTGGGCAGGGTGCCCGCGGTGACCGGAACGGGCCGCTGTCCGGCGAGCGAGCCCGCCAGCGCCAGGACGAACACCATCGGCAGGAACCGGCCGAGGATCATGACCGCTCCGAGGACGGTGTTGTACCAGACCGTGTCGGCGCCCAGGCCGGCGAAGGCCGAGCCGTTGTTGTTCGCCACCGACGTGAGCGCGTACAGGACCTCCGAGAAGCCGTGGGGACCGGAGTTGAGCATGGCCGCCCGCTCGCCGGGGAACGACATGGCCAGTGCCGCCCCCGTGAGCACCAGGGCGGGCGTGGTCAGGATGTAGAGCGAGGCGAACTTCATCTCCCGGCCGCGCAGCTTCTTGCCCAGGTACTCGGGTGTACGGCCGACCATCAGTCCGGCGACGAAGACGGCGACGACGGCCAGGATCAGGATCCCGTAGAGCCCGGAACCCGTGCCACCGGGGGCGATCTCGCCCAGCATCATGTTGAAGATGGTCATTCCGCCGCCGCCCGGCGTGTACGAGTCGTGGGCGGAGTCGACCGCCCCGCAGGACGTGAGGGTGGTGGACACCGCGAACAGCGCCGAGGACCAGATCCCGAACCGGGTCTCCTTGCCCTCCGTCATCGCTCCCGCCGTGTGGCCCGCGGTGCTGCTGACACTGTGCAGTTCGTTGGCGGTCACCAGGGCGACGGATACGGCCCAGATCACCGCCATCACGGTGACGGTCGCGTACCCCTGACGGTGGTCGCCGACCATCGCGCCGAAAGTCCGCGGCAGCGAGAACGAGATCACCAGCAGCAGATAGATCTCGATCAGGTTCGTCCATGCGCTGGGGTTCTCGAAGGGGTGCGCGGAGTTCGCGTTGTAGAAGCCGCCGCCGTTGGTGCCCAGCTCCTTGATGGCCTCCTGCGAGGCGACCGGGCCGCCGGTCAGGGTCTGGTGGCCGCCCGCGATGGTGGCGATGTCGTGGGCGCCGTGGAAGTTCTGGATGACCCCGGAGGCCACCAGGACGATCGCGAAGACGAAGGAGAGGGGGAGCAGCACGCGCAGCACGATCCGGGTCACGTCCACCCAGAAGTTCCCGACCCGGTCCGTCTGTTGTCCGGTGAAGCCGCGGATCAGCGCGGCCACGACGGCGATGCCCACGGCGGCGGAGACGAAGTTCTGCACCGTCAGGCCTGCCATCTGCACCAGATGCCCCAGCGTCGACTCACCCGAGTACGCCTGCCAGTTGGTGTTCGTGACGAAGGAGGCGGCGGTGTTGAACGCCAGGTCCGCGGGGACCGGCTTCATGCCGAGGGAGAGCAGGAGATGGCTCTGCAGTCGCAGGAACCCGTACAGGAACAGCACCGACACCGCGGCGAAGGCCAGCACACTGCGCAGATGGACGGGCCATCGCTGGTCGGTGTCGCCGTCCACGCCACCCACCCGGTAGATCAGGCGTTCCACCCGCCAGTGGCGCTCGGTGGTCAGCACGCGGGCCATGTGGTCGCCCAGGGGGCGGTACGACAGGGCGAGCGCGGCCACCAGGGCGATCACCTGGAGCCATCCGGCGAGCGTGTCGTCCATGTGGCTCTCCCCCTAGAACTTCTCGGGAAAGATCAGGCAGAGGACCAGATAGACCACCAGGCACACGGCGACCACCAGGCCGACGATGTTGTCCGCGCTCACAGGCGTCCGGCTCCCTTGGCGACCAGGCCGATGAGGGCGAACAGCACCACGGTCAGGCCGATGTAGGCGACGTCCGGCATGCGTGACACCCCGCAGAGCGGTCAGGGGCGTGGACGCCGGCCCAGCCCGATCGAGGCAGACTCATGAGCGTTTCTGACGCTATATCAGGCGTGATGGAAACGGCTCTGCCGCCCTGCGGTCCGACGGAGTGAAGGCCGCGTCCGGGCGCTGTCGGTCTCAGCGGCCGGCCGGGGCGGCGCCTCCCGGCGCGGAGCTCGGCAGGGTGAGCGTCGCCGAGAAGGCGGACTCGTCGGTGGCCGTCTCCAGGGTCCCGTCCATGGCCTCGACCATGTCGCGCGACAGACGCAGCGCCAGACTGTCGGCCCGGCCGGCCGGCGGCCCCCCGGACGGGCCCGTGGTCACCGGCTCCGCGGCGGCGCCGGGCGCCCCGTCGGCCACCCGGATCCTCACGCAGGTGTCCCGGACCTCCGCGGTGACGGCCGGGGGCCGGTCCGGTGGGCTGTGGCGCAGTGCGTCGGCTCCCAGGGCGGTCAGGGTCCGGGTGAGGAGGGCTGCGTCCGCGATCACATCGGGCATGTACTCCGGCAGCCGCAGCACGATCGAGTGGCCGCCGGGCCCCAGGTCGTCCAGCGCCGCACCCAGCACCTCGTCGAGGTCGACGGGGCGCAGATAGAGGTCGAGCGCCCCGGCGTGCAGACGGCTCAGGTCGTCGAGATCGGTGACGAGCTGCGCGGCACGGTGAACCGCCGCGCGGGCGGTGTCCAGCAGATGTGCCTGGTCCTGCCCGTGCCCGCCCGGACGACGGCTCCGCAGCCGTGCGAGCGACTCCTCGCCGGTGCGCAGCACGGCGCCCAGATCACGGCAGGCCGCGAGCAGCAGGGACGCCCGGGTGCGCTCGGCGTCGGCGAACGTGTCCGCGCCACGGTCGCCTCCTCCGGTGATCCGGCCCCGGGCGTGCGCCAGCCCCAGCTCGGCGGCGCAGGCGGCGAAGACCCGCCGGTCCTGCGGACTGAGCCCGGAGCCTCGCGCGGCCAGGGTGAGATCGTCGCCCACCGGGCTCTCCACGTCGGACTCGTACGGTCGCTCCGGCGGCAGCTCGCCCGCGCTGGCCACCACGTACCAGGCGGGGGCGGGCGTCGCCTCGGAGTCCCGTTCGAGCAGGCTCACGGCGCTGAGCGCGAAGTTCTCCCGGATCAGCTCCACCAGTGCGGGCAGGTCCTGACCGCGCATCATGGCCGCGGAGAGTCTGCTCAGCACACGGGCCTCCGCTGTCGCACGCGCGGCCTGGTGCGCCCGCCGGGCCGCCGCGGCCGCCACCGTGCCGACCAGGGCCGCCGTGGCGAGGAAGACGACGAGCGCGGTGATCTCGTCAGGACGCGCCATGTCGAACGAGTGGACGGGCGCGGTGAAGTAGTAGTCCGCTGTCAGTGCCGCCGCCAAGGCCGCGAACAGTGCGGGCCCGACACCGCCGACCAGGGCCACCACCACGACCGCCAGCAGATAGATCACCAGGTTGCTGGAGAGACCGAGACGGCCGCGCAGTGCGGTGAGTACGAGCGTGAGCACGGGGAGCAGGACCACGGCCCCGGCCAGCGCGCCCCAGTACCGGCGTGCGCCCATGCCGTGGCTCGCGCGCGGAAACCTCAGCCCTGCCGGCCCCGCGGCCTCCTCGTGGGTGACGATGTGCACGTCGACGGGGCCCGACCCCCTGATCGTCCGCTCGCCCACGCCCGCTCTCAGCAGCGAGGCCAGCCGGCCGTGCCGGCTGGCGCCCAGCACGATCTGGGTGACGTTCTCCGCCTCGGCGAACTGGAGCAGCGACTCGACCACGTCCTCGCCGCTGACCTGGTGATAGCTGCCGCCGAGCGTCTCCACCAGGGTGCGCTGGGCGGCGAGCACCGCCGGGTCGACCCGGGTGAACCCGTCCTCCGGCACCACGTGCAGGGTCAGCAGCTCCGTCCCGGGGGTACGGGCGCTGATCCGTGCGGCGCGGCGGATCAGGGTCTCGCCCTCGGGGCCGCCGCTCAGGGCCACCAGGATGCGCTCCCGGGTCTCCCAGGGGGCGACGATTCCGTGTGCGGCGCGGTAGCGCCGCAGCCCCTCCTCCACACGGTCGGCGAGCCACAGCAGGGCGATCTCGCGCAGGGCGGTGAGGTTGCCGACCCGGAAGTAGTGGGTGAGGGCGGACTCGATGCGGTCCGGAGGATAGATGTCGCCGTGCACCATCCGCCGGCGGAGCACCTCCGGCGGCAGGTCGACCAGTTCGATCTGGTCGGCCCGGCGGGCCACCTCGTCGGGCAGGGTCTCGCGCTGCCGTACGCCCGTGATCTGCCGGACCACGTCGTTCAGGGACTCCAGGTGCTGGACGTTGAGCGTGGTGACGACATCGATGCCGGCGGCCAGGAGTTCCTCCACGTCCTGCCACCGCTTGGCGTTGCGGGCCCCGGGAACATTGGAGTGGGCCAGCTCGTCGACGAGCGCGACCTGGGGGCGGCGGGCCAGTACCGCGTCCAGGTCCATCTCGGTGAACAGCGCCCCGCGATGGCTCAGGGCGCACCGCGGGATGATCTCCAGGCCCTCCGCCATGGCGGCGGTCGGCCGCCTGTCGTGCGGCTCGACGAGGCCCACGACCACGTCCGTTCCCAGCGAGCGCAGCCGCTGCCCCTCCGCGAGCATGGCGTAGGTCTTGCCGACCCCGGGGGCGGCCCCGAGGTAGATCCGCAACCGTCCACGTGGCACCGGCGGGCTCCTGCCGACTCGTCTCCCCCGCTGTTCTCCTCGCCTGTTCTCCGACCCTGTTCTCCTGCGCTGTCGGGCTCGCGCCTCCCATGGTGCACCCCGGGCCGCCGGGCGTCCCGCCACCGCCGGGGGCGAGGCAGCGGCTCAGACCCGGAGCCGGTAGGGCAGCATGCACACCACCACGTCGGTGTGGGTCCACAGGGCTGTGGCGAGGAGGAGGCCGCGCTGGTTCTGGAGGAACGCGTAACGGCGGTGCCGGGGTTCGACCTCGGGAATGAGAACGGAGATCTGACGCCCGTCCTCGGCGGCGCGCTCCACGTAGTGCACGATCGGCTTCACCAGGGAGCGGTGCGGGCTGTCGATGATGTCGAGCCGGATCCCCGGGTTCCAGCGGTCCCAGGAGTCCTGCAGGGCCCGCGCCCTGTCCGGGTCGGAGTGCACGGCGACGGCGACCACCTCGTCGCCCAGGGCGAAGGCGGTGCCGACGGCGTGCCGGGCGAGTTCGCTGACCTCGCCGAGCGGGATGATGACCAGGTTCGCGTGGCGCCGGTCCGGGGGCCGCGGGATCCGGCCCAGCTCCAGTTCCTCATGGACGTCGGTGTAGTAGCGCTGGATGCGGGCGAACAGCAGCATCATCAGCGGTACGGCGATCACGACCACCCAGGCGCCCTCCAGGAACTTGGTCGTGAGGAGGATGATCCCGGCCAGGGTGGTCAGCAGCGCCCCGAAGCCGTTGATCAGCGCGCGGTGCCGCCAGCCGTCGGGCTTCCCGCTCGCCCAGTGCCGGACCAGGCCGAGCTGGCTGATGGTGAAGCCGGTGAACACGCCGATGGCGAAGAGGGGGATCAGCCGGTGGGTGTCGGCGTCGGTCGCGATCAGCAGCAGGGCGGCCAGCACGGCCAGCGCCACGACTCCGTAGCGGTACACCGGCCGTTCGGCGCGCAGCCCGAACACATGGGGCAGGCGGTTGTCGCGGGCGAGCAGGCTCATGAGCACCGGGAGGCCGCCGAAGCTGGTGTTCGCGGCGAGGATCAGGGCGAGGGTGACGATGAGGTTGGTCGCGGTGTAGGCCCACCCGTCGCCGTAGGCGCCGGCAGCGAGCTGGGCGAGGACGGTGACGCCGCCGCGCGGGGCCAGGTGGTCGCGGCGGATCAGTACGGCGATCCCGATGAGCATCACACCGAGCAGTGCGCCGAGCATGAGTTCGGTGCGCTGGGCGCGTCTGACGCGGGGCGTGCGGAAGGTCGGCACGGCGTTGGCGATGGCCTCCACCCCGGTCAGCGCGGAGCATCCGGCCGAGAACGCCTTGAGCACCAGCAGGAGACCGAGCGTCTCGTGGGCCGGGAAGGACTCCGTCGTGCCGACCACGGCCACCGGGTGGGAGCGGAACAGGCCGAACACGATGACGCCCAGAACGGTCACGATGAACAGCACGGTCGGCACCATCAGCACCCGGGCGCTGTCGGCGACGCCGCGCAGGTTCACCGCCGTCAGCAGGGCCAGGCCGACCAGGCAGACCAGCAGCTTGTCGTGGCCGAGGGCGGGAAAGGCGGATACGAGCGCGTCGACACCCGCGGTCAGGCTGACGGCGACGGTCAGTACGTAGTCGACGACCAGGCTGGCCGCGGCGAGCAGGCTCGGCCGGGTGCCCAGGTCCTTCTTGGCCACGGCGTAGGCGCCTCCGCCGTCCGGGTGCGCGGCGATCACCTGGCCGTACGACACCACCAGGACGACGAGGAGGAGGACGATCACGAGAGTGATGGGCAGCGTGGTCGTGAGCGCCGTGGTCCCGGCGGCGACGAGAACCAGCACGATGGCCTCGGGGCCATAGGCGACCGAAGTCAGTGCGTCCAGCGACAGCGCCGCCAGTCCTTCCAGGCTCGTGAGGCGTTGCTTCTCGCCCTCGCCCGGGCGTAACGGAACACGCGGTTCCAGCTCGCGACGTGCCAGGCCAAACGCCATCGGAACCTCTCACCACGGCCGGTCGGACGGTCGGGACCAGTCTCCTGCGGGCCGCCCCTTCCCGCGTCGTGGTGATGGCCCGGTCGGGTCAGCCGGGGCGGGGAGAGCGTCCTGTCCGGTGGCGGCCGGTGAGCCAGGGAATGCTCCCCCGGAGCCCGGCCGGCGTACGGCTCAGCGTGCGAGTTCAGCCAGACCCCGGAGCCCTTCGAGAACCTCCCCGGCCGTGGGCGCGGCCCCCGGGTCACCGAGGTGCTGGATCAACAGGCCTGACATCAGGGCCATGTGAACGCTGCCGATGGTCCGCGCGGCATGCTCGGTGACCTGATCCTCGGCCACGCCGCCGAGGATCGCCGCCATGCCGCGGCGCCCCTGGCAGAGGCCGTCCGCCAGCGCGGCCCGCAGTTCGGGCTGCCGCCGAGCCTGCATGAACAGCTCCACCGAGGCCACCCACAGATCGGGATGGGCCCCGAAATCCGCGATCAGGCCCTCCCACATCCGCTCGAAGTGACGCCGGGTCGATCCGTCGGCATCGGGGACCAGGGCGCGACCCATCGCGTCCCCCCATTCGTCGAGGATCTCGAACAGGGCCTGGTTGAGGAGCGCCTCCCTGGAGCCGTAGTGGTAGCCGATGGCCGCCATGCTCACACCGGCCGCGGTGGCGATGTCCCGGACGCTGCTGCGGTCGTACCCCTTCTCCCGCAGACACGCCTTCGCGCCGATGAGCAAGGCTTCACGGTTTCCCATGCCAGGAAATTAGCACACCTCACGCGAACGCCTGAGGCGGTCGATTCATGCGAACGCATTGCGCGATCGATCTAATCCTTCTACGGTCCTTGCCATGACTCACACCAAGAGCGTTTCCGCAGGGTCCGTCGCCGCCCTGGCGTTAGGACTGGTGCTGGGGTCGGGGCTCGCCCCGACCGCCGCTGCCGCGACCCGGCCCGCCCAGTCCGGCAGCACGGTCGTCAGCACGACGCACGGCACGGTGCGTGGCAGCACCGACGGGCAGGTACGCAGCTTCCAGGGCATTCCGTATGCCGCCCCGCCCGTCGGCGAACGGCGCTGGCGGGCACCCGGGCCCGCGGCGGACTGGACGGGGGTGCGCGCGGCGACCGCCCCGGGCCCGGCCTGCGCGCAGCCGCAAGGGCTTCCGATCGGGGTCCCCAGCGAGAGCGAGGACTGCCTCTATCTGAACGTCACGACTCCGGCCGGGGCAGACGGAGAACGCCCGGTGATCGTATGGATCCACGGCGGCAGCCTGATGTACGGCACCGGCGACCTGTACGGACCCGAGCGGCTGGCCGCCGAGGGCGCGGTCGTCGTCTCGATGAACTACCGGCTCGGCGTCATGGGCTTCCTGAGCGACCCGTCCCTGCCCGGCGCGGACGGCCTCGGGCTCCAGGACCAGCAGGCCGCCCTGCGCTGGGTGCGCGAGAACGCCGCGGCCTTCGGCGGCGACCCTCGGAACGTCACGGTCATGGGCCAGTCGGGCGGTGGCTACAGCGTCTGCGACCACCTCGCCTCCCCCCTGTCGGCAGGGCTCTTCGACAGGGCCGTCGTGCAGAGCGCGCCGTGCGCCACCGGTGGCAGCCGCACCAGGGCGGAGGCGGAGGCCGACGCCGAGCGCGTCGTCGCGGCGGTGGGCTGCGAGAAGAACACGGCGCCCTGCATGCGCAAGGTGCCGGTGGCGACACTGCTGGAGGCGTACGGCGCGTTCAACGAGCCCCGCCCGGTGGCCGGGACGAAACTGCTTCCCCTTGCGCCCGCCCAGGCCCTGCGCACCGGGAAGTTCAACCGGGTGCCCGTGCTCGTCGGGGTCAACCACGACGAGGAACGCGGCAGGGTCCTCGGTGAGGAACTGGCCCCGGGTGCGGAACCGATGAAGTCCGAGGAGTACGGACCCGCCGTCCGGGAGCGGTTCGGCGACCGGGCCGACGCCGTGCTGAAGCGCTACCCCCTGAGCGCGTTCCCCTCCGCGGGCGAAGCCCTGGCCACGGTCCTCACCGACGCGATGTGGTCGGTCCCGGCACTCGACACCGCGCGCCTGCTGTCGCAGTGGACACCGACCCGGATGTACGAGTTCAGCGAGCGCGACACCCCGTGGTTCCGGGGGTACCCGGCCCCCAGCTTCGACCAGCGCGCCCAGCACATGGCCGAACTCCCGTACCTGTTCGACCTGTCCCTCTTTACGGACATCAAGGATGAGCAGGAACCCTTCCGCGAGCGGATGCTCCGCACCTGGGTGGGTTTCGCCGCCTCGGGCCGGACGGACTGGCCGGCCTTCCGCGGCGAGCGGGGATACGTGCAGTCGCTGTCCTCCCAAACCTGGACGCGCACGGACTTCACGGCCGACCACCGCTACGCCTTCTGGAAGAACCTCGGTTAGCGCCTCGTCCGGCTCGGGGTTCGAGCCGGACTCGCGCACCCCGGCTCGAACCCCGAGCCGTCAGACCCCCGCCCGCCCCCGCAGCTCCCCCTTCAGCACCTTGCCGCTCGCATTGCGCGGCAGCTCCGTCACGAACTCCACCGACCTCGGGACCTTGTAGTTCGCCATCTCGCGCCTCGACCAGGCGATCAGGTCGTCGGCCGTCACCGTCGCGCCCGGTCTGCGCACCGCGTACGCCTTGCCCACCTCGCCGAGCCGGGGGTCCGGAACGCCGATCACCGCCACATCGGCCACGTCCGGGTGCAGGCCGAGGAGTTGTTCGATCTCGGCGGGGTAGGCGTTGAAGCCGCCGACGATGAACATGTCCTTGATCCGGTCGGTGATCCGCAGGTTGCCGTCCGCGTCGAGGACGCCCACATCGCCGGTGTGCAGCCAGCCGTCGGGGGTGATCGTGGCCGCCGTGGTCTTCGGGTCCTCGAAGTAGCCCTGCATCACGTTGAAGCCGCGGACCAGGATCTCACCGGGGGCACCCGGTGCGGCCTCGACGCGGACCTCGGTGCCGGGGATCGCCCGGCCGGAGGTCGAGGCGATCGTCTCGGCCGGGTCGCCACGGCGGCACATCGTGACGATGCCGCTCGCCTCGGACAGGCCGTACGCGGTGAGGACGGTGGCGATGCCCAGCTCCCCGCGCAGGCGTTCGACCAGGCGCAGAGGGACCACCGCGGCGCCCGTCACCACCAGGCGGAGGGCGGAGAGGTCGTGCGCGTCCCGGGCCGGATGGTCCAGGAGGGACTGGTGGAGGGTGGGCGGGCCCGGCAGGACCGAGATGCGTTCGGCGGCGATGTTGGCCAGCACCGTGTCCACGTCGAAGACCGGCTGCGGGACCATCGTCGCGCCCCGCATCAGGCACGCGATGATGCCCGCCTTGTAGCCGAAGGTGTGGAAGAAGGGGTTCACGATCAGATAGCGGTCGCCCTCGCGCAGGTCCGCCAGTTCGCTCCAGATCGCGTAGCCGCGCAGGGTCTGGGCGTGGGTGATGACGGCCCCCTTGGGCCGGCCCGTGGTGCCCGAGGTGTAGATGATGTCGGAGGGGTCCGAGGGGGCGATGGCGGCGGCCCGGGTGCGCACCGACTCCGGGGACACCCGCTCCCCCGCCGCCAGGAAGTCCTTCCAGGTGACGTAGTCGTCGGGGGCGCCGTCCGCCAGCACCACCACCCGTTCCAGGTGCGGGAGCGGTAGGTCGGACCGGCGCAGGGACGCCACGTACGACGTGCCGAGGAAGGTGCCCGTGACGAAGAGCAGTTTCGCCCGGCTGCGTTCCAGGATGTACGCCGCCTCCGTGCCCTTGAAGCGGGTGTTGAGGGGGACGAGGACCGCCCCGGCCGTGACGGCGCCCAGGGCGCAGACGATCCAGTCCAGGGTGTTCGGGGCCCACACCGCGACCCGATCCCCCGGCTCGACCCCCGAGGCCATGCAGGCGGCGGCCGCCCGTTCGACGCGGTCGCCGAGTTCGGTGTACGAGATCCGGGTCCGGCCCTCGACGACCGCCTCCCGGTCGCCGTACCGCCGCGCCGCCGCGCGCATCAGCTCCGCAATGCTGCCCCACTCCTCGTCACCGCGCATCGATGCCCTCCCTGACGCAGTAGCTGACTATCCGTCAGATTAGCTGTACCCTCTGCCGCTGTCAGCAGTCGTGGCGGTCTCGGAGGTGGCGGGTGGCGGCGCTCAAGGACGTGACAGCGATAGCGGGCATAGGGCAGACCGCCTTCGCCAGGCAACTGCCCGAATCCGAGAGGACCTTGGCCTGCCGGGCCATCGTCGCGGCGCTCGACGACGCCGGGATCGAGGCGTCGGAGGTGGACGCCTTCGCCTCATACACGATGGAGGAGACCGACGAGGTCGAGGTCGCGAAGGCGATCGGCGCGGGCGATGTGACCTTCTTCAGCAAGGTGGGCTACGGGGGTGGCGGTTCGTGCGCCACGGTCGCGCACCTGGCCGCCGCGGTGGCGACCGGGCAGGCGAGCGTCGGGGTGGCCTGGCGTTCCCGGAAGCGGGGGTCGGGGCCCCGGCCCTGGAAGAACACCTCCGTGCAACTGCCCACCCCCGCCCAGTGGACCCGGCCCTACGGGCTGCTGCGGCCGGCCGACGAGATCGGGATGCTGGCGCGGCGGTACATGCACGAGTACGGGGCGACCCGTGACCATCTCTTCAACGTCGCCCTCGCCTGCCGCAACCGCGCCAACCAGAACCCGGACGCGGTGATGTACGAACGGCCGCTGACCCGCGACATGTATATGTCCTCGCGCTGGATCAGCGAGCCGCTCTGCCTCTTCGACAACTGTCTGGAGACGGACGGGGCACTGGCCTGCGTCATCGTCTCCGCCGAGCGGGCCCGCGACTGCCGGCAGAAGCCCGTCTACATCCACTCCGTCGCCCAGGGGCTGCCCGCCCAGCACCACGGCATGGTCAACTACTGGAACGACGACCCGCTCTCCGGCCCGGCATGGACGGCCGCCCGGCAGCTGTGGAAGCAGGCCGACTTCGGCCCGGACGATGTGGATGTCGCGCAGATCTACGACGCGTTCACCCCGCTCATCCCGCTCTCCCTGGAGGGCTACGGCTTCTGCGCCCGCGGCGAGGGCGCCGCGTTCACCGAGGGCGGGGCCCTGGAGAGCGGCGGGCGGCTGCCCATCAACACCGGGGGCGGCGGCCTCAGCGAGGCGTATGTGCACGGCTTCAACCTCATCAACGAGGGCGTGAAGCAACTGCGCGGCGTCTCCACCGCGCAGGTCCCGGATGCCGGGACCTGTCTGGTCACCGCCGGTGAAGGCGTTCCCACGTCCGCCGTACTGCTGAGGAACTGAGGAGTTGACCGGGATGGATGCCCTGCTGACGCCCGTCGTGGACGAGGACGGCGCCCCCTTCTGGGAGTACGCGGGCCGCGGCGAACTCCGCGTCCAGGCCTGCGCCGGCCCGGAGTGCGGAGAACTGCGCTTCCCGCCCCGGCCGTGCTGCCCGCACTGCCAGTCCTTCGCGCACGAGTGGCGCCCGGTGAGCGGCCGCGGACGCATCTGGTCCTACGTGCTGCCGCACCCACCGCTGCTGCCCGCGTACGCCGCACAGGCCCCGTACAACGCCGTCCTGGTCGAGCTGGCCGAGGCCCCGCAGATCCGGCTGGTCGGGAACGTGGTGAGCGGTCCGGACGCCCCGCTGGACTCGGTCGATCCGGGGCGGCTGCGGATCGGGGCGCCGGTGCGGGCGGTGTTCTGCCCTGATCCGTCCGGGATGACCCTGGTGCGCTGGCAGTTGGAGAGGTGAGCGTCGATGGCACTGCGGACGGAGACGGACAAGGAGACCGGGGTCGCGCTCGTCACCCTCGACCGGCCCGGGAAGCTCAACGCGATCGACCTGGCGACCGCCGCCGAACTCTCCGCCGCCTGGCGGGCGTTCCGGTACGACGACGAGGTGCGGGCGGTCGTCCTCACCGGGGCGGGCGGCCGGGCCTTCTGCACCGGGATCGACCGGTCGGTTCAGGTGCCGCAGCCCTCGTCCCCGTACACGATCGACGATCCCCTGCTCACGATCGGACCGAAGGCGAACGACCTGTGGAAGCCGGTGATCGCGGCCGTGGAGGGGATGGCCTGCGGCGGGGCGTTCTACCTGCTGGGCGAGGCCGAGTTCGTGATCGCGTCCGAGGAGGCGACGTTCTTCGACCCCCACACGACGTACGGCATGGTCAGCGCGTACGAGGCGATCTCCATGGCCCAGCGGATGCCGTTCGGCGAAGTGGCCCGGATGTCGCTGATGGGCACCGCCGAACGGATCACGGCCCGCAGGGCGTACGAGATCGGGCTGGTCAGTGAGGTGACGGAGCCGGGCGGTGCGGTGGCAGCAGCGCTGCGGGCGGCGGCCGTGGTCGCCTCGTACCCGACCCTGGCCGTGCAGGGGACGGTACGGGCGGTGTGGTCCGCGAAGGAGGCGGCCAGGGCGCAGGCCATGGCCCATGCCCCGCACCTGATCACGCTCGGGAACCTGCCGCTGGAGCGGCAGGCGGAGGCGTTCGAGGGGCGGGGCGGCAACGGGTTCAGGTTGCGTTAGTCGCGGTCACGACACTCACTCAGTAGCTCAGCTCGGCGTCGACCTTGCACTTCGCCACCTGGGAGATGTTGCGCGTGCTGTCCATCCGCACGGTCACGGTCGTGGTCTCGCCGCCCTCGGCGTCCACCTCCGCATCACCCGTGGTGACGAGGTTGCCCAGCTTGTCGAGGAACTGCACATCGACTTCGTAGGTGTGCGGGCCGACGGCGTTCGCCGTGAGCCGGACGGTGGAGAAGGTGACGGCCTTGCGCTTGCCCTTGCGGGGCTGGGCGCAGCGGATGACGTACGCGCTGGGCGCTTCGGACGCGGTGGCGGTCGGGGTCGGTGTCCCGCCGCCCCCGGAGGACGAGTCGCTCGACGAGCCGTAGTCGTCGTTGTCGTCGTCGTTCTCGTCGGCGTAGTCGTGGTAACCACCGTTGCTCTTCTTGGAGTTCGAGCAGCCTCCACCGCTGCTACTGCTGCCGCCGCTGCTGCTGCTCGATCCCCTGCTCTTGCCACTCCGGCCTTTTTTCTGGCTGGAGCTGGAGAAGCCGGTGAGTGCGAGTACCACGACGAGCAGTACCGCAGAGAGTTTTATGTGCTGCCGCATCATCGATGTCCCCCGATGTCGATGTCCACGCCGACGCTGTTGGATTCGTCGAACGAACGCGCGACACCGTAGCGGACGGTGGCGAAGGCCGGGGACCGGGCGTAGCGTCGAGGCCGAAGTGGTGCCGATTCGTGACGCCGGCCGGGCACAGGCAGGAGGCCGATGATGGTCCGCAACGTCCTCGGCTCGGTTCTCGCTCTCGCAGGAGCGGCGGCCGCCGTGCTGAGCCCCTTCCGTGACTGGTACGACGGCCGTCTCGGCCGCCAGTACCGGATCGAGGAGTTGTTCACCGGCGTCACCGCCGCCCGGCCCGGACCGCTGGGCTCGGTCTTCCTGGCCTTTCTCTTCGCCGCCGTGCTGACGGTGGTCGGTGTGGTGCTGCGCTCGCGGCTGCTGGTGGCGGCGGCGGGTGTGGTGGTGCTCGGGTTCACCGTGCTGTGGATGGTGCGCCAGGGGCAGGCGCTGGGCAGGCTGACGGTCGCGAGCGACGGCTCCGGGCTGGGCTGGGGCGTGGCGGGCGCGGTGGGTGGCGGGGTACTGCTGCTGGTGGGCGCGGCGGTCATGTCGGGACGGCGCGACAGGTGGCGCGGCAGGCGCCGTGCGGACCTCGACCGGCCGTACCCGGCGCCCGGCTCGGCGCACCCGGACACCTGGCCGCCCACGCAGGAGCCGGGGCCGTCCGTGCAGACGAGCACCTTCCCGGAGCCCGAACCGGACCCGTACACGGGTCCCGACCCGGCGGCCCGCCCGGACCCCGGCACGGACCGGCCCCCGCACGGCTGAACGCGGCCGGGCGGTATGGGCAGCCCCTCGCCCCCAGGGCCTTTCGTTTGGATCAGGCTGGACCAGGAAGCGGGGTCCGGTGCCGTGCATCGCAAGGCGGAGGAAGGAGTCGGATGAGGTCTCCCCTGCTCGAGCGGAGCCGAGAGCTTGGGGAAGGAGCCATGCCGACCGACGACAACGCGGCGAGGTGCGGTGCCGGGGCACGCGAGACCGGCATGATCCAAACGAAAGGCCCTAGGTCCGGGGCCGGTTGCCCGTGCCCGTCCCCTTCACGGCGTCCAGCGCGTACACGCACCGGTCCTTGCTGCACGCGTACACGACACCGCCCCGCACCACCGGCGAACCCGTGATCTCCCCGCCGGTCGCCAGCTTCCAGCGCAGTTGGCCGCCGACCGCGTCCAGGGTGTACAGGACGTGGTCGGCGGAGCCGAAGTGGACCCGGCCGTCGGCGACCACCGGGGCCCCCACCACCTCACCGCCCGCCGCGAACCGCCACTTCGGGGTGCCGGTGACCGCGTCGAGCGTGTACAGCGCACTGCCGCTGCCGACATGGACGTTCCCGGCCGCCACCAGGACCGCTTCGATCGACTGCCGGGGCTCCGTGGCGATGCGCCAGCGGTCCTTGCCGGTCGAGGCGTCGATCGCGTACACCGTGCCGAGGTAGTCGGCGAGGTACACGCCACCGCCGGCGACGGCAGGCCCGGGTGCGAAGGCGGGCGGCGAGAGGAAGACCGCGGGCGATTCGAAGTGCCAGCGGACGTGACCGGACACCGCGTCGACGGCCAGGACCCGCGCACCCGCGCTGACGTACACGAAACCGTCCGGCGCCGCGGTCACCCGGACCGGTACACCGCCGCAGGAGGCCGCGTCGCCGATGGGGTACGACCAGCGCTCGATGCCGGTGCGGGCGTCGACGGCCCGCAACCGGGCGTCCTGCCACAGGTAGACCGTGCCGTCGTGGACTGCGGGCCCGGCCTCCGGTGTCTCGAAGTCGGTCTGCAGGCCACCGCTCTCCCACAGCTTCTCGCCGGTGGACGCCTCCCACGCCTGGACGCCCCCGCCCCGGGTGCCGGTGACGACGGTGCCACGGTCGGCCTTGAGGGAGTACACCCAGGCATCCGTCTGCAGCCGCCACCGCTCGGCGCCGGTCGTCGCGTCCAGGGCGTACAGCGAGGGCCCGTCGGAGGCATGGATACGGCCGCCCTCGACGGCCATCACCCAGGCCACGTCCCGCGTCTTGAACTGGCGGCGTCCGTTGCCGACGTCCAGGGCGTGCACCTCGAACGAGGTGACGTAGAGGAGGTCCCCCGCGACGACGGGCGTCCCCCAGACGTCGTTGGACATCCGGAACCGCCAGGGCCGCCAGCGTTCGGCGTCCGGAGGAGCGCTCTCGGGGGTGTGCGCGGGCGCCGGAAGAGGACCGGGCGGGGCGGTGGGGGCGATGCCGTTCACACCGGCGGGCGGGCGCAGCCAGCCGGTGGCGGGGCCGGCGTCCGCGACGGCCGTGGCGGCGGCCCGTACGTCCTGGGCGCGCGGGCCGGGACCGATCGGCACCTTCGCGCCGGCCAGCCGTACCGGGCCACCCCCGTCGGGCCGATGCGGCGCCACCGGGACCGGGTCGACGGCGGGCGGCTGCTGGGGCGGCGGCGGCACCGGGGCGGCCGTCCTGCGCCCACCGCCGCGGCGCTGCTCGATCATCGCGGTGGCGGAGACCGGCAGCCATGCCGAGGCGGTGCCGCTGTCGTCGCTGCCGGAGGCGAAGAGGTGCGGGGCGAGCCGGGCCTGCAGGTCCGCGGGGCTGGGGCGCAGCCCGGCGTCCATCTGCATACAGGAATCGATCAGCGGCCGCAGTTCGTCGGGCAGTCCCTCCAGGTTCGGTCCCTCGCGCAGCAGCATGAAGACCGTTTCGACGGGGTTGGCTCCGTGGAACGGCGCATGGCCCGTGGCGGCGAAGGCCAGCGTCGAGCCGAGCGAGAAGATGTCGCTGGCGCCGGTGACGCCGCGCGAGTCCCGCGCCTGCTCGGGCGACATGTAGGCGGGGGTGCCGACGGCGACGTTGGTCATGGTCAGCCGGGTGTTGGAGACCCCGGACGCGATCCCGAAGTCGATCACCCGCGGGCCGTCCTCGACGACGAGCACGTTCGACGGCTTCATGTCCCGGTGGACGAGTCCCGCTCCGTGGATCGACTGGAGCGCCTCGGCGATGCCCGCGGCGAGCCAGCGCACCGCCTGGACCGGCATGGGCCCGCACTCGTTCACTATCTCCTCGAGCGACGGGGCGGGCACGTAGGCGGTGGCCAGCCACGGCACGGCGGCGCGCGGGTCGGCGTCCACCACCGCGGCCGTGTAGAAGCCGCTGACGGCCCGCGCGGCCTCCACCTCACGCGTGAAGCGGACGCGGAACAGCTGGTCCTCGGCGAGCTCCGTACGCACCGTCTTGATCGCCACCCGCCGGCCCGAAGCCGAGCGGGCGAGATAGACCAGCCCCATGCCGCCGGCTCCGAGCCGTCCCAGCACCTCGAACGGGCCGATCCGCCTCGGGTCGTGCTGCGTCAGCTGCTCCACCACTTGCCCTGCCACCTCCCCGTACGGGCCTCACAAAGAGGAGACCCGCGAAACCCGCCCTGTCCGGCGTCTCACCACTGGGCACCACCCGGCGGTGCGCACCCCGATTGTTCCTGGCTGAGGCTCCGGTTGCGAACCCGGGGGCGGGCCGGGGTGTCACAGCCCACTCTGCCCTCTTCCCGCCGCCGAGGGCTGGAGTACGGCGAACACGGCACCCTGATCGTCCTGGAGGACCGCCATCCTGCCGTACGGAATCTCGAAGGGTGGCGTGGTGATGCGTCCGCCGAGGCGCACGGTGTGTCCGGCGGTGGTGTTGCAGTCCTCGACGGCGAAGCAGATGAGGAAGTAGCTGGGCATCTCGGCCGGGAAGGCGTCGGTGAGGACGCGGCGCCCACCGATCGCCGTGTCCGGCCCGGGTTCCGTGCCCGCGGGGGACCACACGCGGAAGTCGGCCGCGGACCTGGCCGTGCCGGACCCGGTCGTGCGTGATTCGTCGGCCCGGGACTCGTCGGCTCCGGACTGGTCCGCGTCCGGTCGGTCCTCCTCGGGGGTGCCTTCCTCGGGTCCGCCCTGCTCCGGTCCGCCCTCCTCGGGGGTGCCTTCCGTCCGTGCACCTTCCTCGCGTTCGCGCTCCCCGGGCGCACCTTGCTCCGGCCCGTCCTCCTCGGGTGCACCTTCCTCGGGCCCGCCCAGGTCGGTGCCCTGGAAGCCGAAGACCTCCTCGTAGAAGGCGTCCACGCGGTCCTTCTGCCGGGTGTACACCTCGGTCCAGCAGAAGGAACCGGGTTCGTTCCACTTCTGGAAGCCTTTGCGCTCCCCGGCCTGCCAGAGACCGAAGACGGCCCCGCCGGGGTCGGCCGCCTGCGCGAGCACTCCGGCCCCACCGGCCGGGAGCGGCTCGATGATCACCTGCCCGCCCGCCTCCCTGATACGGGCGACGGTCGCGGCGATGTCGTCAGTGGCGAAGTAGACGCCCCAGGCGGTCGGCATCCGGCCGTCCTGTTTGGCGGCGAGCGCGGCGACCAGCTTCCCGCCGCCGAGGGCTTCCGCGTACGGGCCGTCGCCGGGGCGGAAGGTCCAGCCGAACAGCTCACCGTAGAAGCGCTTGCCCGCTTCCAGATCGGGAAGCTGCGCGTCCACCCAGCACGGCTCGAAGTGCGCGAATGCGGCCATGGGCCCGGATCCTTCCGTCGCGAGGGGTCGCGGTCGTTCGCAGTCTGTTCAGGTTGGTCAGCACTTGTCCGCGGTCGCTCGCGGGCACCCGCCGTCCACCACGGGTGACGCTCCTCACGGCAAACCTAACCGCGAGTGGCCTGTGCCGCGCCTCGACACCTTTAAATCGAACAGATTTCCGACAGGGGAGGTGGGTCACCCGCAGTGCCACGGAAACTTATCCACGGAAGTTATCCACAGGCTGTTGATAAGACTTGTCTCTGTGGGGGGTCGCCTCCGTCGACATCCGGCCACTCCCCCTACCCCGTCTGCGGCGCTCCCCATTTGCACTCGGCCGAATAGCGCTCCGATCACCCGTCGGTAAGCTGACGGCATGACAGGACAAGTACGCACCGTCGACGGCCGCGTAGCCGGTCGGCGCGGACAGGCCACGCGGCAGAAGCTGCTCGACTGCCTCGGCGAGATGCTCAGTTCCGAGCCGTACCGGGACGTCAAGGTCATCGACGTCGCCCGGAAGGCGGGCACTTCCCCCGCGACCTTCTACCAATACTTCCCCGACGTCGAGGGCGCCGTCCTTGAAATCGCCGAAGAAATGGCCAAGGAGGGAGCCGAGTTGACCGAACTGGTCGCAGGCCGCTCCTGGGTCGGCAAGGCCGGCCGGCAGACCGCCGAGGACCTCGTCGACGGGTTCCTCGACTTCTGGCGGCACCATGACGCGATCCTGCGCGTGGTCGACCTCGGAGCGGCCGAGGGCGACAAACGGTTCTACAAGATCCGCATGAAGATCCTGAACTCGGTCACCAACTCCCTCACGGAATCGGTGAAGGAACTCCAGGCCAAGGGCAAGGTCGACAAGGACGTCAGCGCGGCCGCGATGGCCGGTTCCCTGGTCGCGATGCTCGCCGCAGTGGCCTCGCACCAGAAGGGCTTCACGACCTGGGGTGTGAAGCAAGCCGAACTCAAGCCGAATCTCGCCCTGTTGGTACATCTGGGCATCACTGGCAAGAAGCCGACCAAATAGCACCGCATTCAGGCCACTTCCCGCACTGGGCACCGCGCGGCACGTTCCGGGCGCCCCAGGTCCTGTCTCACCGACGGCGGACCACCTGCGTGGTCCGCCGTCGGTGCACCCGGACCGTTTCCACACCCCCCGCACACGGCCCCCGTGCGGCCCCGCGCACAGCCCCGCACAGCGGAACCGTGCACCGCTTCCGCGTCCGGGCCCTCTCAGGCCGCCTCGTCGCTCCGCCGCTCCAGTCTGAAGAGCCGGATCTCCCGCTCGATCCGTGCCTGGTACGCCGCATAGGGCGGCCAGAACGTGAGCGCCGTCCGCCACACCGCGTCCCGTTCCGCCCCCTTCAGCAGCGTGGCACGCACCGGGATGTCCCGGCCCTTCCAGTTGACGACGGCCTCCTCCGGCCGGGCCAGCAGATTCGCGGTCCAGGCCGGGTGCCCCGTACGGCCGAAATTGCTGCCGACCAGGATCCAGCTCTGTTCCGGACCGTTCTCCGGCATGCAGGCCAGCGGAGTGGTCCTGGGCAGACCGCTCCTCGCCCCCGGCACCGTCAGGATCAGGCCGGGCAGCATCCTGGAGCTGAGCAGTACCTTGCCGCGCGTGAGCCGGTGCACCGCACGGTCCATGGCGGGGATGACATGCGGGGCGATCCGCGCGAACGTGCGTGTCGAGGAGACCTTCTGGACCAGCCGGACGCCGACATTCATCGGGCCACCACCTGTTCGGCCGAGCCCGGGGCGACGCGCTCCGCGGACGTGGAAGGCAGGCCGTCCCGTGGCCCGCCCGATGGCCCGGACAGCTCCGCCTGCTGCCAGGCGTGGTCGCGGAGCCGGTGGGTGGGGCCGAAGAGCAGTTCGTCGGCCGCGGCCCGCTTGAAGTACCGATGCGCGTCGTGTTCCCAGGTGCAGCCGATGCCGCTGTGCGGCTGGACGGCCTCGGCGGTGGTGATGCGCAGCACCTCCAGGCACTGGGCGAGGGCGAGGCCCCCGGCGGCCGGGTCCCGGGCCGCGTAGTACGCGGCGGAGCGGGCCGCCTGCACCCGTACGTACAGGTCGGCGAGGCGAAGGCGCACGACCGGGGAGGAGTCGCCTGCCCGGCCGGACCGTTCGCACGTCTCGAGATGGGCGGCGGTCCGCTCCAGTGCGCTCGCCGCCGCCCCCGCCGCCTCCGCGGCGAGCAGTGCGGCGGCCCCCTGTCCGGTCGCGGCGAGCGCCTCGGCGACATCCGCGGCGCCGTCCTCGCCGAGCAGTTCCGCGCCGGTGTCGCGCAGTTCGACCCGGGCCGCCGCGCGGGTCTCGTCGAGCACGGTCCTGCGGGTGCGGACGAGTCCGGCCGCCTCGTCCGGGTGGACCAGGAAGAGCAGCGTGCGGCTGCGCGGGAAGCCGCCGGTGTGGGCGGCGACCAGGAGAAGTCCCGCACTGTGCCCGTCGAGGACCTGCGCGGCCTCCCCGTACAGCCGCCAGCCCTGCGCGCCGCCGACAAAGGTGGCCTGGATGCCGCCCGCCCGGCCACCTCCCGCCCAGGCGCCCCGGGTGGGGTCACCGGTGAGGCCGAGTGCGGTGGCGAGCGAGGCACCGGGGACGGCCAGGGTCGCGGTCAGCCCGCCGGCGGCGATGCGCGGCAGCAGGGCGGCGCGCTGGGCCTCGGTGCCGAGGGCGGCGATCAGGGGTGCGGCGAGTGCGGCGGTGGCGATCAGCGGCGACGGCAGCAGCGCACGGCCGGTCTCCTCGCAGGCGACGGCAAGCCCGGCGAGCCCGCCGCCGGCGCCCCCGTACTCCTCCGGAAGGGCGAGACCGGGCAGCCCGAGCTCCTGGGCGAGCTGGCGCCACAGGCCGTCGTCGTACCCGGCGGCCGTCCGTACGGCGCTCCCGATGTCGTCGGACCGGCCGCGCTCGACCAGCAGGGCGCGCAGGGTGCGGCGGATCTCGTCCTGTTCCGCGGTGAAGGCGGCATCCATCATCGGACTCCTTCCCCTCAGGGGCACCGATCCCCTGATCTGACGGTCCGTCATGCTAGGGGTGATCCCGGCAGATGCCCAGAGTCGCGCGCGGGAGGGGCCGAGAAGATCCCCGCACCGCCGGGGCGGTCCGTTCGGCCATTATCTGATGTACCGTCAGATCCATGCCTTCTTCCCACCGCAAGGTCGCTGTCGTCGGCATATCCCTCGCCGACTGCGGACGTGTCGACGAGGCCACGCCGTACGCCCTGCACGCCCAGGCCGCCCGCCGGGCACTGGCGGACTCGGGCCTGGACCGGTCCGTCGTGGACGGCTTCGCCTCCGCCGGACTCGGCACGCTCGCCCCGGTCGAGGTCGCCGAATACCTGGGACTGAAACCCCACTGGGTGGAGTCCACCGCGGTCGGCGGAGCGACCTGGGAGGTGATGGCGGCCCACGCGGCGGACGCCATCGCCGCCGGTCACGCCCGTGCCGTCCTGCTGGTCTACGGGTCGACGGCGCGTGCGGACATCAAGGCGGGGCGCCGGACGTCCAATCTCTCCTTCGGGGCCCGCGGCCCGCTCCAGTTCGAGGTGCCGTACGGACACTCGCTGATCGCCAAGTACGCGATGGCCGCCCGTCGTCACATGCACGAGTACGGAACGACCCTGGAGCAGCTCGCCGAAGTGGCCGTCCGGGCCCGGGCGAACGCGGCGGCCAACCCGGACGCCATGTTCCGTGACCCGATCACCGTGGACGACGTCCTGTCGGGGCCGATGATCGCCGACCCGTTCACCAAACTGCACTGCTGCATCCGCAGCGACGGAGGCTGCGCGGTGCTGCTGGCCGCCGAGGACTGCGTCCCGGACACCGCGAAGGAACCGGTGTGGATCCTCGGTACGGGCGAGCACGTCTCGCACTCCACCCTGTCCGAGTGGGACGACTTCACGGTCTCCCCCGCGGCGGTCTCGGGCCGTCTGGCGTTCGAGCGGGCGGGGGTGCGGCCCGGCGACATCGACCTCGCCGAGATCTACGACGCCTTCACCTACATGACCCTGGTGACCCTGGAGGACCTGGGCTTCTGCGCGAAGGGCGAGGGCGGTCCGTTCGTGGAGAAGGGCCGGATCGGGCTGTCCGGCGAACTCCCGGTGAACACCGACGGAGGTGGACTTTCGGCCTGCCATCCCGGGATGCGTGGACTGTTCCTCCTGGTGGAAGCCGTCCGTCAACTCCGCGGCGAGGCGGGCGAACGACAGGTCAGAAGGCCGGATGGAAGCCTTCCGGAACTCGCGGTGGCCTCGGGAACGGGTGGCTGGTTCTGCTCCTCGGGAACCGTCGTACTGGGACGGAACTGAGAACCCGAACCAGGACAAGCACGGCAGAGCAGCCCACGTTCCATAACGTTTTGACTCGACCACTTCAAGCACCTGGGTTCTGGCGTCTAAGTTCTGCCGTTCAGGCTCGGTCCGCTCAGGACGGGCTTCCATCGCCCTTGGGGGGACAACATGCAGTGGTACCTCGATGTCCTGAAGCAGTACGCGGTGTTCAACGGCCGTGCGCGCCGCCAGGAATTCTGGATGTACGTGCTCTTCAACGTCATCGCCATCATCATCGTGTCGGTGATCGACTCGCTGATCGACACGGCGCCGGCCCTGACCGGGCTCTACTACCTCGCCGTGCTGCTGCCCAGCCTCGGCGTCAGCGTCCGCCGCCTGCATGACACCGGCCGCTCCGGCTGGTGGCTGCTGATCGGCTTCGTCCCGCTGGTGGGTGCGATCACCCTGCTCGTCTTCACCTGCATCGAGGGCGACCGCAGCGCGAACGCGTACGGCCCGGACCCGAAGGCCACGCAGCCGCAGACCTACTAGGGTCCTTCGTTCGATCGGGCCGCATCGGCGCCGGTCCACCGTCGACCGCATGCACGTCCACGACCACATGACCGTGCGCTCACCGCTCTGGGCGCACACCGCACAGGGCGTCGCCCGGCAGGACACTGCCGGCCGGCGCCCTGTCGGCGTTCCGTCGTACGGCCGCGCCCGGCGGGTGTGCGGCCTGCGGGCATGATGGGGCCGCATGACCGACATGGCGTCCGATCCGCACTCCGCCCAGCAGGCCTTCCGGGAACTCCTCCACACCCAACGCGTCTGGGACGTGGACCTTCCCGCCTTCGACCCGGCCACCGCACCCTCCGCTCCACTCCCCCTCTTCCACGCCTGGTTCGCCCAGGCCGTCGCCGCCGGACAGACCGAACCCCACACCATGACGCTGGCCACGGTCGACGCCGAGGGCCACCCCGACCTGCGGACGCTGATGCTGCACGACGCGGACGAGCGCGGCTGGCACTTCGCCACGCACCGCACCAGCGCCAAAGGCCGCCAGCTCGCCGCCCGCCCGTACGCCGCGCTCGGTTTCTACTGGCCGGTCCAAGGACGGCAGGTACGGGTACGGGGCCCGGTCACCGCCTGCACCCCCGCCGAGAGCCGGGCCGATCTGCACGCCCGCTCGACCGGGGCGCTGGCATCGGCGCTGGTCGGGCGGCAGAGCGAGGTGCTCGACACCCCCCAGGAGCTGAACCGTGCCTCGGACGCGGCCTGGGAACGCGCCCAGGCGGAACCGGACGCGGACGTGGCGAGCTGGACACGGTACGTGGCCGAACCGCGGGAGGTGGAGTTCTTCCAGGGCGACGCGAAGCGCCGGCACGTACGGCTGCGCTACCGCCGGGACGGTGCGGGCTGGACGCGGGAACTCCTCTGGCCGTAGGGCCTTTCGTCCGGATCGGGCCGGGCCCACGGCGCCCGGCACCCCACCCCGTCCGTGGCCGGCGCCCACCGGCCACGGCCCTTGTACAGATTTATTCGGAATCGACCACGAAGGGGCACTATGGGAGAGATGAGGAGTGGAGGCACCGATGAGCCGAACCCGTTCCCGTTACGCGCCCGACCGCGGTCTGACCACCCGCATGCTGACCACCATGTTCCTGATCGGCCTGCTGTACGTGGTGCTGGTCGGTGTGCTGCTCGCGGTCCTACGCGGCGCCTGGCCGATCATCCTGATCTTCACCGGGGTCCTCTTCATCGCCCAGTTCTGGTTCAGCGACCGCATCGCCGCCTTCGGGATGGGCGCCCGGGAGGTCACCCCGCAACAGGCGCCGGAACTGCACGGCACCGTCGACCGGATCTGCGCCCTGGCCAATATGCCCAAACCCCGGGTGGCGATCGCCCAGAGCGACGTACCGAACGCCTTCGCCACCGGCCGTAACGAGAAGACCGCCCTGGTCTGCGCCACCACCGGACTCCTCCGCAGACTGGAACCGGAAGAGCTGGAGGGCGTACTCGCCCACGAGATGTCGCACGTCGCGCACCGCGACGTCGCCGTCATGACGATCGCCTCGTTCCTCGGGGTGCTCGCCGGCATCATGACCCGCATGGCCCTCTGGGGCGGCCTGGCCCGCGGCAGCCGGAGCAACGACCCCAGCGGCCTCATCATCATGCTGATCCCGCTCGTCAGCGCCGTCGTCTACGTGCTGAGCTTCCTGCTCACCCGGCTGCTGTCGCGCTACCGCGAGCTCTCCGCCGACCGCGCCGCCGCCCTGCTCACCGGCCGCCCCTCGGCCCTCGCCTCCGCCCTCACGAAGGTGAGCGGCCAGATGGCACGCATCCCGACCGAGGACCTGCGGAAGGCGGAGCCGTACAACGCCTTCTACTTCGTTCCCGCGTTCTCCTCCAGGGAGAGCCTGAGCCGGCTGCTCTCCTCCCACCCGACCCTCGAACAGCGGCTGGAGCAACTGGCCCGTATCTCCGCCGACCTCGCCCGCCCGTAAGGACGCTTTCATGGGTCTTCTCGACGCCATCCTGGGACGCAGCAAACCGGTCCGCCCCGACCTCGACCAGCTCTTCGGCGTGCCCTCCGCGGCCCTCACCCTCCAGGCCGGCGTCGGATTCACCCCCACCGGGCTCGGCTCGGTCTGCTTCGCGGGGGTCGAGGGCGGCACCTTCGCCCGGATCCAGCAGGACGTACGCGACCTGCTCGACGCCGACACCGACCGGGGCGGCATCCCGGTGGAGTTCAGCCAGGACCCCTACGGCTACACCTGGCTGCTCGCCCGCCAGTCCCCCGACGACGTGGCGTCCCTGGTCAACGACCTGCACGCGGTCAACACCCTGCTCCAGGAAGGCGGCTTCGGGCCGCAGCTGCTGTGCTCCCTGATCGGGTTCCGGGACGCACGGGACCGTCCGCTGGCCCTGGTCTATCTCTACAAGCGCGGCACGTTCTATCCCTTCGCACCGGTTCCGGGCGGCGAGGAGAGGCGCGACAACCCGCTGGAACTGCAGGTCCGGGCGGCGCTGGAGGACGACCTCAGGATGGAGAAGGACCTGTCCCGGTGGTTCCCGGTATGGGGAGCGCCGGGGCTGTGACCGCGCCGACCGCCGGCGATGTTCCGCGGCCATGGCCGGGCCTGACTCGGCCGTTGCCTGTCACGGCACTACCTGGGCCACGGCACTACCGGGGCCGGAAGACCACCACCGCCTCCTCGCCCTCCTCCTGCCGGAAGGCGGCCCGCAGGGGCATGCCGATCCTCAGGTCCGCCTCCGCGCAGTCCACGATCTGCGTCATCATCCGCGGCCCTTCGGCGAGGTCGACGACGGCCGCGGTGTACGGGACGCGGGCGCCGAACGGGGGCAGGTCGTTGCGGTGGACGACCGACCAGGTGTAGAGCGTGGCGTCTCCGCCCGCCCGTTCCCAGACGACGTCCTCGCTCCAGCAGTGCGGGCAGAACTCGCGGGGGTAGTGGTGGGCGCGTCCGCAGGCGCGGCAGCGACGCAGCAGCAGCTGCCCCCGGGCGGCGGCGTCCCAGTAGGGACGGGTGAAGGCATCGGGCTCGGGGCGGTCGAAGCGTACGGCGGACGAGGTCACAGGAAGAGTCCGATCGCGTCGTCGAGGGACCAGGTCTGCCAGGACATCGCGAACAGCGCCACGAGCGAGATGAGCGCCATCATCGCGTTCTGCCCCTGCTCGGCCCAGTCGTGGATCATCAGCACCAGGTAGAGGAGGTTGAGGAGAAGCCCGGCGACGAGCGCGACGGGGGTGAGGAAACCGGCGATCAGCCCGAGGCCCAGGGCGAGTTCGGCATACACGACGACGTGGGCCATCAGGATCGGATGCGGGGCGACGATCCGCCGGAATCCGGCGCCCACGGCCGGCCACCGGTGTTTTTCCGCCACATCCGCAGCCCAGGCGATACCCGTGCCGCGTTCGAACCAGCCCTTCTTGTCCTTGTGCCGCCAGCTCTCCAGCCACCACAGGCCGAGGCCTATCCGGAGGACGGCGAGCCACTCGGCGCCACCGAGCCAGATCGTCTGCATGGGCCCTCCTGCTCAATGGATCTGACGGTACGTCAGTTGACCTGATGGCGGCGACATGCGCAAGAGGTGCGCGAGAAGCGCCCGGGAAACCTCGGGGCGTCGCACCCCGTGATCAATTCGCAACCGATTCCGGCCTTGACCGAGACCCATCAACCAGGGGGGCGATTACGCTCCGAACCATGTCCGACAGCCCTCTTGCCGCCGGCAGTACCGGCCCGGCCCGCATCGACCTCACCGAGGACCGGCCCGTATACGTCATCGGCGGCGGACCGGGTGGTCTCGCCGCCGCGGCGGCCCTGCGCGAGCAGGGGGTGCGGGCGGTGATCCTGGAGAAGTCCGGGCAGGTGGGGGCCTCCTGGCGGCGCCACTACGACCGGCTCCACCTCCACACCACCCGGCGCTGGTCCGCACTGCCGGGACTGGCGATGCCGCGCCGGTTCGGACGCTGGGTGGCCCGGGACGACGTGGTCCGCTACCTGGAGCGGTACGCCGAGCATCACGAACTGGAAGTGGTGACGGGTGTCGAGGTGTCCCGGATCGACCGGACCGCCGACGGCACCGGCTGGCAGCTGACCGCGACCGGCGGCCGGGTGCTGACCGGCCGCGCCGTCGTCGTCGCCACCGGCTTCAATCACACCCCGCACGTCCCCGACTGGCCCGGCCGCGACACCTTCACCGGGGAGCTGGTGCACGCCTCCGAGTACCGCAACCCGGCCCCGTACACAGGCAGGGACGTCCTCGTCGTCGGCATCGGCAACACGGGTGCGGAGATCGCCGCCGACCTGGTGGAGGGCGGGGCGTCCCGGGTGCGGATCGCCGTGCGCACCGTGCCGCACATCGTGCGCCGCTCGACGGCGGGCTGGCCCGCCCAGGCGACCGGCATCCTGGTGCGCAGGCTGCCGGTCCGGCTCGTCGACCGCGCCGGGCGCCTGATGGCCCGGGCGGCCGTGCCCGACCTGGCCGCCCAGGGGCTTCCGCGTCCGGACACCGGGCTGTACTCGCGAGTGAAGGACGGTGCCATTCCGGTGCAGGACGTGGGGCTGATCGACGCGGTGAGGAGCGGCCGGGTGGTGCCGGTGGCCGCCGTCGAGTCGTTCGACGAAAACGCGGTGGTGCTGGCCGACGGGGACCGGATCACCCCGGACGCGGTGATCGTGGCGACCGGCTACCGACGGGCCCTGGAGGGGCTGGTCGGCCACCTCGGCGTCCTGGACGCGCGGGGCCGGCCGACGGCGCACGGGGGCCGCACGCCCGCGCAGGCGCCCGGCCTGTACTTCACCGGGTTCACCAACCCGATCAGCGGGATGCTCCGCGAAATGGCCCTGGACGCACAGAAGATCGCCAAGCGACTGTCACGCACCGGCTGAGCCGCCCGGCCCCGCACGCACGGGGAACCGCCGCACTTCCGCCCCGGGCGTATGGCGCACCGCCGCACACCCAACCCCGGGCACGTGGGGAACCGCCGCACATCCGGCCCCGCACACGTGGGGCGCTGCGGCCCGCGCGGCCCCACACGCGCAGGACCCGGACCGGACATCCGTCCGCTCAGCCTTTGCCTGCACACCCATTCCTGACGGGCCGTCAGTTCAGTAACCTGACAGTGCGTCAGCTTCCAGCTGGCCGGGTACGGACACCCGACGGACTTCGAGCAGGAGTGGGCGGAACGATGCTTGGATCGACTCACGGCACTCTCACCACCGACTTCCGCGCCAGGGTGGTGGCCTGCGGCGAAGAGCCGCACGCCATCGTCCGCAGCATGGCAGCCGCCGCCACGGAGGGCGACCTCGATGTCAGCGGACGCCCGCTGCACGCGCCCGTACCGGATCTGGACCGGTTCTTCCGGCCGCAGTCCGTGGCCGTCATCGGCGCGTCCGACAGCGAGGGGCGGCCCAACACCGGGATCACCCGGCAGCTGATCGCCTGGGCCGAACGGGTCGGGGCCCGGCTGCATCCCGTGCACCCCACCAGGAAGTCCGTCTTCGGGCTGCCCTGTGCTCCTTCCGTCGCGGACCTGCCGGAACAGGTCGATCTGGCCGTGTTACTGGTCGGCGACCCGCTCCCGGTGATCGAGGAACTCGCGCAGGCCAAGGTGAGGTTCGCCGTCGCCTTCGCCTCCGGTTTCGCCGAGACCGGCGAGGAGGGCGCCGCCGCCCAGGCCCGGCTGGCCGCGGCAGTGGAGCGGTCCGGGCTGCGGCTGCTCGGACCGAACACCAACCTCAACGCCTTCGAGAAGTTCCGGGACGACCTGGACGGGCCGGCCATCGCCCTCATCACCCAGTCGGGTCACCAGGGACGCCCCGTCTACACCCTTCAGGAGCTGGGCATACGGCTCTCGCACTGGGCCCCCACGGGCAACGAGGCCGATCTGGAGACCGCCGACTTCATCTCGTACTTCTCACAGTGCCCGGAGGTCGGGGCCATCGCCTGTTACGTGGAGGGGCTCAAGAACGGGCGCTCCTTTCTCCTCGCCGCCGACCGGGCGGCGCGGGCCGGGGTACCGGTCGTGGCGGTCAAGGTCGGGCGTACCGAGACGGGGGCCAGGATGGCGGCCTCCCACACCGGCAAGCTGACCGGCGCCGACCAGGTGGTGGACGCGGCGATGCGGCAGTTCGGCGTGATCCGGGTGGACGGGCTCGACGAACTCCAGGACACCGCGGCCCTGCTGGCCCGGGCACGGAAGCCGCAGGCGGACGGGGTCGTGGTGTATTCGATCTCGGGCGGCACGGGCGCGCACTTCTCGGACCTGGCCACCGGAGCCGGGCTGACGCTGCCCACCCTGTCCGAGGAGAAGCAGCGTGAACTGCACCAGTGGATCCCCGACTACCTCAACGTGGCGAACCCGGTCGACAACGGCGGCCACCCCGTCGGCGACTGGCGCGGCCGGAAGATCATCGACGCGATCCTCGCCGACCCCGAGGTCGGCGTGCTGATCTGCCCGATCACCGGGCCCTTCCCCCCGATGAGCGACCGACTGGCGCAGGACCTGGTGGACGCGGCCGAGACCACGGACAAGCTGGTCTGCGTGGTGTGGGGCTCTCCCGTAGGGACGGAGGAGGCGTACCGTACGACGCTGCTCGGCTCGTCCCGGGTGGCCACGTTCCGGACCTTCGGCAACTGCATCACCGCCGTGAAGGCCTATCTGGACCACCACCGGTTCGCCGCTTCCTACCGCTCTCCCTTCGACGAGGCGCCGCGCACACCGTCGCCCTCGTTCCGCAAGGCGCAGGCACTGATGCGCCCGGGTCAGCAGCTGAGCGAGCACGCGGCGAAGCAACTGCTGCGGGCCTACGGCATCCGTGTCCCGCGCGAGCAGTTGGTGACGAGCGCCGCGGCGGCCGTCCGGGCCGCGGGGCTGGTCGGCTACCCCGTCGTCATGAAGGCATCGGGAGCCCGGCTCGCCCACAAGACCGAACTGGGCCTGGTCAAGGTCGGGCTCACCTCCGCCAGCCAGGTGCGGGACGCGTACCGCGAGCTGACCGACATCGCACGCTACGAGGGCGTCGAGCTGGACGGCATCCTGGTCTGCCAGATGGTCGAGCGCGGCGTCGAGATGATGGTCGGTGTCACCCAGGACGCCCTGTTCGGGCCGACGGTGACGGTCGGGCTCGGCGGCGTACTGGTCGAGGTGCTGCACGACGCGGCGGTGCGCGTGCCGCCGTTCGGTGAGGACCAGGCCCGGTCGATGCTGACCGAACTGCGCGGCCGGGCCCTCCTGGAGGGCGTACGCGGCGGATCGCCGGTGGATGTCGACGCGCTCGTCGAGGTCGTGCTGCGCGTCCAGCGGATGGCGCTGGAACTGGGCGACGACCTCGCCGAACTGGACATCAACCCGTTGATGGTGCTCGGGCGGGGGCAGGGCGCGGTGGCCCTGGACGCGCTGGCCGTCTGCCGCTGACCGGCCAGAGCGCCGACCGCACCGGCCGGCACGCCACCAGGCCTGCCGGACGTCCCGCCACCACCTGCCAAGGAGCTGCCTCATGCCGTCCTCCCCCGAAGACACCGCCGAGCACACCGAACACACTGAACACACCGAACACACCGGATCCGCCGTGTCGGCCGACCCGCTCCATTCATGGGTACTCCACGCCACTGACAACGGCGTCTCCTGGATCACCCTGAACCGCCCCGAGGCGATGAACGCCGTCACCTGGGACCAGCGGGAACGCGTCATCGCGCTCCTCGCCGACGCCTCCGCCGACCCCGCGGTCCGGGCCGTCGTCCTCACCGCCACCGGCCGCGGCTTCTGCGCGGGCGCCGACCTGCGCGGCGCCCCGGCGACGGGCGACCGGGTGCCCGGGGATGTCGCCCGCACCATCCGGCTCGGCGCTCAGCGTCTGATCTCCGCGGTCCTGGACTGCGAGAAGCCGGTGATCGCGGCCGTCAACGGCACGGCGGCCGGCCTGGGCGCCCATCTGGCGCTCGCCTGCGATCTGGTGCTGGCCTCGGAGTCGGCGAAGTTCATCGAGGTGTTCGTACGCCGTGGCCTCGTACCGGACGGCGGCGGCGCTTATCTGCTGCCGCGCCTGATCGGTCCGCAGCGCACCAAGGAGCTGATGTTCTTCGGCGACTCGCTCCCGGCGACCGAGGCGGAACGTCTGGGGCTGGTCAACCGGGTGGTCCCGGACCCGGACTTGACGGCCACGGCCCGCGCGTGGGCCCAGCGGCTGGCCGACGGGCCCACGCGGGCGATCGCCCTCACCAAGCAGCTGGTGAACGCCTCCCTGGACTCCGACCGGGCGACGGCCTTCGCGGCCGAGGCCATGGCCCAGGAGATCAACATGACGACACAGGACGCCGGCGAGGGAGTGGCGAGCTTCGTGGAGCGGCGCACCCCGAAGTACCGGGGTCTGTGACCGGCGGCAGCGGCGTCACGGGGTGTTCCTCTGCTGTGGCGCGGCCGGGCCCCGCCGGGTCGCGCGAGAGACCGCAGGGCCCGGCGGGGCCGGGGCTACTCCTCGACGAAGATGTCAGCAGCGGCTACAGCGGTGAGTGCGCGGCTGAGCCACAGGTACATGATCAGAGCGTCGCCACAGCGAGCAATCCGCTCACGGACCTCGTCGGGGACATCAATACCGCGCAGTTCGAAAGCCGCAAGGATGGCGTAGAGGAAGCCGTCCACACGGCCCTCCGCACGGCCCTCTTCTCGGATCCTCTCCGAGAAGGGCGACTTGTAGAAAGAAAGTTCCCTGCCCACCAGATTCCTCCACTGTTGTGCGGCCGGGCCCCACTGGTTCATGCAGCAGACCGCAGGGCCCGGCACAAGCCGGGGTTACCCCTCAGTGAAGATGTCTGCAGCAGCTACGGCGGTGAAGGCGCGACTGAACCACGGGTACATGGGCTGAGGGTCATCACAGCGGATAATCCGCTCGCGGACCTCGTCGGGGATATCGATCCCGCGCCGTTCGAAAACCTCAAGAATGGCGTACGCAAGGGATTCCGCACGACCCTCCGCACGACCCTCGTCTCGGATCTCCTCCGACAGGGGCGACTTGTAGAAAGAAAGGTCCACGGCCACCAGATTCCTCCACTGTTGTGCGGCCGGGCGGTTGCCCAGGCCCTGTGCGGTGAGTTCGACGATGGGGTTGGCAATGGTTTCCGGTACGTCCCGCAGTGCGGCGGACAGGGTTTTCAGTATGGCATCGACGTCCGGATTGTCGGCGTGTGTGATCGTCGCCAGCGTGGCCAGTGCCAGGTCCTTGCGGGCCTCGGCCACATCCTTGATCACCGGCATGTTGTGCGGGCCCGCGACGAGAGGGTGCAGGGTCAGCACGGGTGACTGCGGGTGTCCGGCGGTGAAGGGACGCGCGGCCCATTCGGCGGTGGCCCGGTCCTGGCAGACCACCAGCAGCATGGGCGGCAGTTTGTACTTCGCCTGAAGGTACGACAAGTAGTACATCCAGCTCACCGGCTTGTCCGGATCCTTCTTGCCCTGGGCCTCGATCGCCAGGAGGTAGGACTGGCCGTCCTCCATATCGATGCGCAGAAGGGTGTCGACGCGGCGTTCGAGTGGCCGGTTCTCGGTGAGGTCCGTGGGCATGACGGTGGCCGAGGCAGGTGGGCCGATCGTCACCCCCAGCACCTCGGAGACGCGGGAGAAGAGTCCCGGATACTCCTGGAAGATGCGGTGCATCGCCTCGTGGGACGAGCTGACCATGTGGTTCCTCAGAGTTCTTGAACAGTCGGATGAGAGATGCAGGTCGGACCATCGGGGCGCTCACCCGGTCCTGCCGCACGAAAGGCCCGATCGCGGCGCCTGTTGCCGGGAGCATATGCCCACCAACCAGCTTGAAAGATAACCAAGTTGGCAAACCTCACCCGTGCGAGTGAAGAGAGGCCGACGGGGCCCGGAGAGCGTGATAACGCACGCTCCTCAAGCCTGTTGATGCAACGGCACGAGGTCGAGTTCAGCCCAGACGGTTTTACGGGGGAACGGCCCGGCACTTGCACCCCAGCGATCGGCCAGCGCCTCGACGATCAGAAGACCGCGCCCGGACTCGCTGTCGTCGTGCGGAATCACAACATCGGCGGGTCCGGGCGGAAGGCACTCCCCTCGGGCGTCACTCACCTCGATCCGCAGAACACCGCCCCCTTCACAGACCGTGAGATCCAGCCGGAAGTCCCTGCCCGGCACACAGCCGTGGACCATCGCATTGGCCGCCAGTTCGGCAACGATCTGCGCGGCCGACTCCGACGGAATCCCCCACTCGCCCAGATGCGCGGTGGCGAGCAGTCGGGCCAGCCTGGCCCCTCGCCTGGTGGGCGAGAGCAGCACGCTGAACGCGCGCCTGGGGGCGAGGAGTTGAAGGGGTGCAATTTCTTGGTTCACGTCACTCAGCGTGGCCGCACCCGCTTACGCTGACCAGTGATCACGCGGATACGTACGGTTACTGTCCGGCGTTTGTCCGGGGCTGTCCGGGCTGTCCGGGGGAGGCGCGCGGGTAGGCGTGCCGCGAGGGTGACGGCACATGGGAGGTGCGGGAATGCGGGTGGATACGGACGGTACGGAACGGTCCGACGGCGAGAAGGACGAGCCCGGTTGGGACCTGGACCCCGACGACGAGTCGGGCGCGGCCGTCGTGGCCACGGTGGGGCGGCAGTTGAGGCTGCGCCGGGAGACCGTCGGGATGCGGGCGGCCGAGTTCGGGGTGGCGATCGGCTACGGGGAGGACCAGGTCTACAAGGTTGAGGCCGGCAAGCGGATTCCACGCCCGGAGTACCTGGACAGGGCGGACAAGGTGCTGGGAGCCGGCGGGCTGATCGCCGCGATGAAGAAGGACGTGGCAGAGGTCCGGTACCCGAAGAAGATTCGGGATCTGGCGCGGATGGAGGCGAAGGCGGTCGAGTTGCTGTCGTACGGGAGCCACAACCTCCACGGTCTGCTCCAGACCGAAGAGCATGCCCGGGCCCTGCTGAGGACGAGGCGTCCTGCGCTGTCGGACGATGAAGTGGAGCGTGGCGTGGCAGCCCGCATGGCCAGGCGTTCCATCTTCGACCGCTCACCGGCACCTGAACTGAGCTTCGTCCAGGAAGAGACGACGCTCAGCCGTCCCATCGGAGGCAAGATGGTCCTGCGAAGGCAGTTGGAACACCTCCTGGAGGTGGGGCAGTTGCGCAACGTCGAAATTCAGGTGATGCCGACTGCCCATTGGGACCACCCTGGGACAGGCGGCCGGATCCAGATGCTGAAGTTCGAAGACGGCACGGCAGTGGGGCGCTCCGATGACGAATTCGGCGGCCGTCCCGTCTCCAGCCCGCGACAGCTGAGGATCCTTGAACTCCGCTATGGCATCATCCGGGCGGAGGCTCTGAGCGCACGGGAGTCGCTGACCTTCATCGAGCGAGCGCTGGGAGAAACATGATTCGCAAGCCCTCTGCCGAGGACGACTCCGAGCTGGCGTGGTTCAAGAGCAGCTACAGCGACAGCAGCAACCCCAACGACTGCGTCGAGGTCGCCGCCACCCCCGGCTCGGTCCACGTCCGCGACTCCAAGAACGCGCCGGGCCCCCGGTTCGCCGTAACCGCCGAGGCCTGGGCCGACTTCGTGGCGTACGCCGCCCGGAGCTGACACCGCAGACACCACAGGCACCGCAGGCACCGCCCCACGCGGCGCCACGCCTCCGGTCCGCACTGGACCCCTCCCCGGCCTTCCGATCTGACGCAACGTCAGTTTCAATGGGAAGCGTGATGGGACACGCAGGCATGGCCGCCACCGCCGTCCGGTACCTCAGGTCCGTCGGCGCCGCCACCTCCGCAGGGCCGGCGCCGGTCGAACCGCTGCCGCGCCCGGATCTGCGGGCCGTCGCCGACGGCGAGCGGGCGCCCGTCGACCCGGCCGAATTCCGCCGGGTACTGGGGCACTTCGCGAGCGGGGTCACGATCGTGACCGCGCACGACCCGGAGGGCGTGGGCGCACCGGCGGGCTTCGCGTGCCAGTCGTTCGCCTCGCTCTCGCTCGACCCGCCGCTGGTCGCGTTCATGGTCGCCCGTACGTCGACGACCTGGCCGCGCATCGCCCGCGCCGGGTCCTTCTGCGTCAACATCCTCGGGGCGGACCAGGGTGCGCTGTGCCGGGGCTTCGCGGTGAGCGGGGCCGACAAGTTCGCCGGGGTGGTGTACGAGGCGGCCCCCGTGACCGGGTCGCCGCTGCTGGACTCCGTACCGGCCTGGATCGACTGCCGCATCCAGGCCGTCCACACCGGGGGCGACCATCTGATCGTGGTCGGCCGGGTGGAGGCGCTGGGGGCTGCGGACGAGGGCGAGCCACTGCTGTTCCACCGGGGGAAGTTCGGGCGCTTCAGCGCGTGAGCGGAACCCCGTCCGTCATCACCTCGGGCCGGCGCCGGATCACCAGCGCCATCAGCGCCGCCATCGCGCACAGCGCCCCCGCCGCGTACCAGACCACGTCGTACGAGCCGAACACATCGCGGGCCACGCCGCCCAGGAACGCCACCGCTGCCGCTCCCACCTGGTGCGAGGCGAGGACCCAGCCGAAGACGATGGCGCTGTCCTCGCCGTACTGCTCGCGGCACAGGGCCAGCGTCGGCGGGACGGTGGCGACCCAGTCCAGTCCGTAGAAGACGATGAAGAACACCATCGGCGGATGCACCGAAGGCGCCATCAGCATCGGCAGGAACAGCAGCGAGACACCGCGCAGGGCGTAGTAGGAGGCGAGGAGACGGCGTGCGTCGAAGCGGTCGGTGAGCCAGCCGGAGAAGACGGTGCCGATGATGTCGAAGACGCCGATGACGGCGAGCAGCGAGGCCGCGGCCGTGATGGGCATCCCGTGGTCGTGGGCCGACGGCACGAAGTGCGTCCGGATCAGGCCGTTGGTCGAGGCCCCGCAGATCGCGAACGTACCGGCCAGCAGCCAGAACGGTCCGGTGCGCGCCGCGTCGAACAGGACGCGCACGGCGCGCCTCGCCGCCCCGCGCGCCGGCGCGGGCTTCTCGACGTACGTGCCGCCGTACGGGGCGAGGCCCACATCGGCCGGGTGGTCGTGCAGCAGGAGCCAGGTGAACGGGGCGACCACCAGGGCCGCGAGCGCGACGGTCACCGAGGCGGGCCGCCAGCCGTGCTCGTCCACGATCCAGGCGCACAGCGGCAGGAAGACCAGCTGGCCGGAGGCGCCCGCGGCGGTGAGGATGCCGGTCACCAGGCCGCGCCGGGCGATGAACCAGCGGTTGACGACCGTCGCGGAGAAGGCCGTTGCCATCGAGCCGGTTCCGAGGCCGACCAGCAGGCCCCAGTAGAGCATCAGCTGCCAGGCGGCCGTCATCCAGACACTGGCCAGGGCCCCCGCCGCGACCACGGACAGGGCCACCACGACGACCCGGCGGATACCGAAGCGGTCCATCAGGGCGGCGGCGAACGGTGCGGTCAGCCCGTACAGCGCCATGTCGAGGGAGACGGCGAGTCCGATCTCCCCGCGCGACCAGCCGAACTCCGTGTGGAGCGGGTCGATGAGGAGACCGGGCAGGGAGTTGAAGGCGGCCCCGCCGATGATCGTCAGAAAGGTGACGGCGGCGACGATCCAGGCGCGGTGGATGCGCCGTCGGGAGGGCCGCGGTGTCGGAGTGCGGGCCGCCCGGGGGTCGTCGTCCCGGGCGGCGGCGCTTTCGGTTGTCTGTGTCACGTCACTCAGCATCGGGTCGGGGAACAGGTCCTCACGAGTGGCCGGAGGGACGCGCTTCGCAGGAATCGGGCCACGACCGAGGGCGGGGAGCTCGGCCTCCCGGCCCGTCCGAGGTGCGGCGCTGTCCGCCGCACCTCCTCGGCCCCCTCAGGCACAAGGCCCACACCAGGGGCGCGGAGCCGTCAGAGCGGGTTGAGGCGGGCCTTGAGCAGGCAGAACTCATTGCCCTCGGGGTCGGCGAGAACGTGCCAGGACTCCTCGCCGGTCTGGCCGATGTCGGCCGGGCGCGCCCCGAGCCTCAGGAGGCGTTCGAGCTCGGCGTCCTGATCGCGGTCGGTGGCGTTGACGTCGATGTGCAGCCGCGGCTTCCCCTGCTCCGGTTCTTCCCTGCGGCTGAGGATGATCGTCGGCTGCGGGCCGCCGAACCCTTCGCGCGGCCCGATCTCGAGCGTGCCGTCCTCTTCGCGATCGAGCACCACGAAGTCCAGGACCTCGCACCAGAACCGCGCCAGCACCTCGGGGTCGCGGCAACCGAGCACGAGCTCACTGATACGACATGCCATGGACGAAACCTGCTTTCAGCGTGGGAACTTGCCGGGGCGGTCGCGCGCGGACCTCTTGGGCCCCCGCAGTGGAAACACGCTCGGGACCGTACCGGGCGGGGTGAGCAGGTGCGAAGGGGTTTTCGGAGCCCCCGCCCGTCGGCGACCGCCGACAACGCGGCGAGGTGCGGCACTGGGGCACGCTCCCTGATCCGGCCTGATCCGAACGAGGACCCCTAACCGATCCGCTCCAGCCGCCGGATCGGCCGGGCGACCAGCAGTGTCGCCACCACCAGCGTGTTGATCACCGCTCCGGCCAGCAGTACTTCCGGTGCGCCCACCCGGTCCGCCACCGGTCCCGCCAGGGCCCGCCCCGCTGCCAGCATGAGCAGGGAGCCCGCCACGTCGTACGCGTGCAGACGGTTCAGTGCCTGGGGCGGCACATGGGTCTGGACCGTGGTCGACCACATCACCAGCCAGAACGCGGCCGCCGCACCCGCCACGAACTGCCCCGCCCCGAGCGCCGCCACCGGCAGCCCGAGGCCCAGCGCCACCAGGTTCAGGCAGACCGCGCTCAGTGCGATCGCTCCCGCCGCGAGCGGGCGGCGGGGTCGCAGGCGCAGGGCGACCAGCCCGCCGAGGACGCTGCCCGCACCGTTCACCGCCATCATCACGCCGTACATCCCCGAGCCATGCGCCTCGGTGACCTGGACGGCGGTCAGCGGGAGCATCGGGCCGACCACCGCGAAGCCGTACACCGTCCAGATCGCGATCACCCCCCACAGCCAGCTGCGGGCCCGGAACTCCCGCCAGCCGTCGACCAGTTCGGCGACGAAGGTGCCTCGCTGTGCCTCGTCCGACGGGGCCGGGGCGAGGCGCATCAGGAAGAGGCAGAGGCCGGAGACCAGGAACGTCGACGCGTTCGCCACGTACACCGCCCCGGCACCGGTCAGTCCGACGAGCATGCCCGCGAAGGCCGGGCCGGCCATGGTCATCAGCGCCTCGGAGACCCGGAGCACCGCATTGGCGCGCTGCACGTCCGAGGACACCCGCGGCACGGTGGAGGCGACGCCCGGCTGGAAGAGCGCGGCCCCCACGCCGGCCACCGCGCTGAGCGTGTACACCGCCCACAGCGGAGGGTTGCCGGTGGCGAAGGAGACCGCCAGGACCGAGGCCCCGACCAGGCGCAACGCATCCGCGAGGATCATCATCCGGCGCGGGGTGAAACGATCCGCCAGTACGCCGCCGAAGAGTACGAAGAGCGCCAGCGGCCCCATCCAGGCCGCCAGTGCGTACCCCACCGAGGAGTGCGGCCGGCCGGCGCCCAGCAGGCCCGCGGTGAGCGCCACCGGAATCATGCCGTCGCCGAAGAGCGCGATGGTCCGGGCGACGAAGAAGAGCCGGAAGTTGCGGTTCCAGAGTTCGACCGGCCCGCCATCGCCCCCACCGAGTCCCAGGTCACCCCCCAGGCGGTGTCCCAGGTCTCCCGCTCCTCCATCCAACGACCCCGCGCTCGAAGGGCGGGGAACAAGAGGCGTCACCTCTCCACGGGCGGCGGCGGGAATGCGCACGTGCTCTGCTGACTTTTCCTTCACATCAGTGACATGTACCAGTTCAAGGTCTATACCACTAGAGGTGAAGGGAGCCCGCCGATGCCGCACCGCGTCGTCGTCCTGGCCCTCGACGGTCTGCTCCCCTTCGAACTGGGCATCCCACAAAGGATCTTCGGGCTTTCCCGCGCGTCCGAGCCGCACGGGCAGGGCCGCAAGCTCTATGAAGTCGTGACCTGTTCCGTGCGCCCTCCCGGGCCGGTCCGCACCGACGCGGACTTCACGGTCGTGGTCGAGAACGGTCCCGAGATCCTGGCCACCGCCGACACGGTCGTGATCCCCGCGTCGTACGAACTCGGCCCGGTCCACGCGGAGGGCCGGCTCACCGACGAACTCGCCGCCGCTTTCGCCCACATCAGACCCGGCACCCGGATGGTCTCCATCTGCACGGGCAGCTTCGTCCTGGCCGCCGCCGGGTATCTCGACGGGCGCCCGGCCACCACCCACTGGGCGTCGGCCGACCACTTCCAGCGGCTCTTCCCCCGTGTCCGGGTCGACCCGGACGTCCTGTTCATCGACGACGGGGACGTCCTGACCTCCGCCGGGGTCGCCGCCGGAATCGACCTCTGCCTGCACATCGTGCGCCGCGACCACGGCGCCGCCGTCGCCAATGACGTGGCCCGCCGCACGGTCGTGCCGCCGCACCGGGACGGCGGGCAGGCGCAGTACATCCGGCGCCCCGTTCCCGAGACACGGTCGGCGACCACCACCTCCTCCGCGCGCGCCTGGGCACTGGGCAGGCTGGACCGCCCGATCCTGCTGCGCGACATGGCCCGGCAGGAGTCGATGAGCGTACGGACGTTCACCCGGCGGTTCCGGGAGGAGGTCGGCGTCAGCCCCGTCCAGTGGCTGACCGGACAGCGGATCGAGCGGGCCCGTCACCTGCTGGAGTCGACCGACCTGTCGATCGACCAGGTGGCGAGGGATGCGGGCTTCGGGACGCCCACGTCCCTGCGGCAGCACCTCCAGACGGCGCTGGGGGTGTCCCCCACGGCATACCGGCGCACCTTCCGCGCCCAGAGCGCCTGACCCCCGCCTGCCCCCTGTCCCCCGCCCCGGATGTTCCGGCCGTTTCCCCTCGCGCCGGGTCATGAGCTTCCTCACAGTGCCGCACCCGGAGCGTGCCGACGGCCGAGGCCCCCGACCCCCGTAACACCCCATCCATGCCGTCCGATCCGAGGGGTTCCTCCCTCCGAGGAGGAAGATCACTCCCCCGCAGAGCGACTTAGGTCACCCTTCCCCGGAACCCCGTGCGCCTGATAAGCAGGTGGAGCCCCACCGACACATCGGAAGTTTCGCCATGAACAAGGGAAATCAAGACAGTCTCATACCTTTCGCCATCGATCTCACGCTGGAGGAAGTGCGACGCCGGGCCGAGGTCGTGGCCGCACTGGGACCCGACTGGGATCCGGTCGCCGCGCTCCAGGGCGAGGAGGAGGCGTACGCCCTCCTCTACTCGGGCCTCGACGCCGAACAGCAGCGCACCTACGACCTGCTGGTGACGAACGGCGTCCTGCCTCACGAGGGACCGGGCCGTGCGACTGCCCATTGATCCGCAGGCGGACGCGGCCCGTCGCGCCTGGATGCCGTGTCCGGTCTGCGACGACGCCCGTCACTGCCAGACCTGCGCCGACCTCCGTACCTGCGGTGAGCACTGGCGCTATCTGATAGCCAACCAGGGGCCGGTCGTCCACCTCCAGTGCCCGCGGTGCACCCATATGTGGTCCGTGAACACACGGCCCGGCGTCACCCGCCGGGACAGCGGCCCCTGCGGCGACTGACCGGCCGAGGGCACCGGCCCGCGCCGGCCGCGGCAGGGACCCGGCCCGGGCCGTGCGCGAGTCCTCAGAACACCAGCACCCCCCGCGCCACCCGCCCGTGGTGCGCGTCGTCCGCCGCCTTGGCGAAGTCCTCCAACGGATAGGTCTCGGTGATGAGTTCGTCCAGCAGGAGCCTGCCCTGCCGGTACAGGTCCGCGTAGAGCGCGATGTCCCGCTGCGGACGCGAGGAGCCGTACCGGCAGCCCAGGATCGACTTGTCCAGGTACATCGACGAGACGAGGAACGACGCCTCGGCCGTCGCGGGCGGAACACCCAGCAGGACCGCCTGGCCGTGCCGGTCCAGCAGGTCGATCGCGGTACGGATGAGCTCCGTACGGCCCACGCACTCGAAGGCGTGGTCCGCGCCGTGCGGCAGGATCTCCCGCACGTCCTGCGCGGAGGTCAGGAAGTGGGTCGCGCCGAACCGCCGCGCCACCTCCTCCTTCGCCGGGTTGGAGTCGACCGCGACGATGGTCAGGGCGCCCGCGATCTGTGCGCCCTGGATCACGTTGAGTCCGATGCCGCCGGTGCCGATCACCACGACCGTGTCACCCCGGTCCACCCTGGCCCGGTTGAGCACGGCCCCGACCCCCGTCAGCACCCCGCAGCCGATCAGTGCCGCCGAGGTCAGCGGCAGAGCGGCCGGGATCTTCACCGCCTGCACGGCCTTGACCAGGGTCCGTTCGGCGAAGGCCGAGTTGGACGCGAACTGGTACAGCGGCCTGCCCTTCCGCGAGAACGGCTGTGCCGGCATCCCGATCGCCTTGCGGCACATGGTCGGCCGGCCGCGGTCGCAGTGCGCGCACGCCCCGCAGTTGGCCAGCGTGGACAGCGCCACATGGTCGCCGGGCACCACATGCACGACGCCCGCGCCGACCGCCTCCACCACTCCCGCACCCTCGTGCCCGAGCACCACCGGCGACGGGAACGGAATCGTCCCGTCGATCACCGACAGATCGCTGTGGCACAACCCGGCGGCGGCCACCGCCACCAGCACCTCGCCGGGGCCCGGATCGCGTACCTCCAGGTCGTCGACGACCTCGGTCTGCTTGCCGTCGAAGACGACACCTCTCATCTCGGCTCCCTCGGTAGGCCGAGCACCCGCTCGGCGATGATGTCCCGCCGGATCCCTTCCGCGCCGCCGTGGCGGAGGCCGGGCCCCGCGCCGGAGCGCGGCGGCCTCTGGTCCGGCCTCACGCGTTGGGCCTCGCCTTCGCCGCCGCGGCGGCCGCCATCTCCTCCAGCCGAGCCAGCATCGGCATCGGGTCCGTGCCCACCGTCCCCGGCAGGAAGTCCGCGATCCGTTCCGGGGTCCAGGCCCCCTCCGCGTACCCCGCCCGCAGCTCCCTCGGCTGGGCCCAGACCGCGATCTTCGGGCCGGCGATCGTGTAGACCTGCCCGGTGATGCCCTCCTCGCGGGCCCGTTCGCTGAGCAGGTAGACGACGAGCGCCGCGACGTCCTCGGGTTCGCCGATCTCCTTCAGCTCCATCGGCACGTTCGCGGACATCCGGGTCCGGGCGACCGGCGCGACCGCGTTCGCCGTCACGCCGTACTTGTGCAGGCCCAGCGCCGCGCTGCGCACCAGCGAGATGACCCCGCCCTTCGCCGCGCTGTAGTTGGCCTGGGCGACGCTGCCCTGGTGATTGCCGCTGGTGAAGCCGATCAGCGTGCCGCCGCCCTCCTGCTTGCGCATCACCGCCGACGCCGCCCGGAACACCGTGAAGGTGCCCTTGAGGTGGGTCGCGACGACCGGATCCCACTCCTCCTCGGACATGTTGAACAGCATCCGCTCGCGCAGGATCCCGGCCACGCACACGACGCCGTCGATCCGCCCGTACCGCGTGAGCGCGGTGTCCACGAGCCGTTGCCCGCCCGCCATCGTCGAGATGTCGTCGGCAACGGCGACCGCTTCGCCGCCCGCCGCCTCGATCTCCTTGACGACGGACTCGGCTATCTCGCTGCTCGGCTCGTCGCCCTCGATGGACACTCCGTAGTCGCCCACCACGACGCGCGCACCCTCGGCCGCCGCCGCGAGCGCCACCGCCCTCCCGATGCCGCGCCCGGCACCCGTCACGGCCACCACCTTGCCTGCCAAGAAGTTCCCCACGCCCGGCCCCTTCCCGCGGTTTCTGACGGTCCGTTAGATTCTATGGGCCATCAGGTCCACGAACACAAGCCCCGGGAGGTCCCATGTCACTGCCCGCCGAGTTCCACGAGATGGCCAAGCGGGTCAGCAACTGGGGCCGTTGGGGGCCCGACGACGAGATCGGCACGCTGAACCTGATCACCGACGCGGTCGTACGGGAGGCGGCGGCCGCCGTCCGCACCGGGCGGCGCGTCCCGCTCGCGCTCCCGCTCCAGGAGAACGGCGTCCAGAGCGGGCTGATCCCCGGGCGGATCAATCCCCTGCACACCATGGTCCAGATCAATCAGGAGATCTTCGGCCCCGGCACCGTCGCCACCAGTGACGACACCGCCGTGCTGGGGCTGCAGGCGGCCACCCACTGGGACGCCCTCACCCATGCCTCGCACTCCGGGAAGATCTACAACGGCCGCCCGGCCGCCACGATCACCGCGCACGGCGGCGCCCAGTTCAGCGGGATCGACAAGGCACCGCACATCGTCTCGCGCGGGGTGCTGCTCGACGTGGCACGCGCGCACGGCGTCGACCGGCTGCCCGGCGGCCACGCGGTCACTCCCGAGGACCTGGAGGCGGCCGAGGAACTGGCGGGGGTCCGGGTCCGGGCCGGTGACATCGTGCTGGTACGGACCGGGCAGATGCAGCTCTACCTGGCGGGCGACACCCACGGGTACTCCCATCCGTCACCCGGGCTCTCGATCCGGACGCCGGAGTGGTTCCACGCGCGCGATGTGGCCGCGGTCGCCAATGACACCCTGACCTTCGAGATCTTCCCGCCCGAGATCGAGGACCTGTGGCTGGGGGTGCACGCGCTGGACCTGGTCGAGATGGGGATGCTGCAGGGCCAGAACTGGAATCTGGAGACGTTGTCCACAGCCTGTGCGGAAGAGAAGCGGTACAGCTTCCTGCTCTCCGCCATGCCGGAACCGTTCGTCGGCGCGACCGGCACCCCGGTCGCCCCGGTCGCCGTTCTCTGAAGTCGCCGTTCTCTGAAGTCGCCGCTCTCCGAGGGAGAGGAGCGGACCGACGCGGACCGCGCCCCGGACCGGGCGCGTCCCCCCGGGGCGCGAGGTGGCTATCCGCGAGGCGTGATGACCCGTGACGGCTCGTACGCCGCACGGCCCTGGTCCGCCGTCCCCGGCGCCTGCGCCGCGCCGGGGGTGTCCGCGGTGCTCCGCCTGCGGCCACCCGGTGCCGGGACCCGGTGCGCCAGCGGGGCGCTCCGGTCGACCTCGCACCAGATGCGCTTCCCCGCACCCTCCGGCTGCCAGCCCCAGCGGTCCGCGAGACCGTCGACGAGCTCCAGGCCCCGGCCGCCGGTGTCCTCGCCCTTCGCGTGCCGCGGCTGCGGCGGACGGCAGCTGACGTCGGCCACCTCGACCCGCACGGTCCCGGCCGCCTCGGCCGCACCGAACAGCATCCGCAGCACGGCCGGACAGCCGGTGTGGACCACCGCGTTGGTGACCAGTTCAGAGATCAGCAGGATGAGCGTCTCGGCCAGCGGCTCGTCGTCTCCTATCCCGGACCCGACCAGCCTCGACCGCGCCCATCTCCGAGCCCTCCCGACTTCCGCGGGATCCGGACCGACTTCCAGCTGAACCTGAAGCACCTGCACCGCTCACACCATCCGAACCGGCGGACACATCGCCTCGCGCCTCCTCAGGGTCACGGAACGTGATTCCCTTACGAGACAGCTTGGTTGACGTACAGTCACCGCAACAAGCGCTTCGGGCATATTCCAGCGCGAAGGAGTACGCGTGCCGCATACTGTGCGACGCGCGCTGCGGGGAGTCGAACAGAGGCACTTCGAGACCGCGGGAGCCACCCCCCGGACCGGACCGGCGCCCGCACCCGGAAGGCGCGCAGGGCAGCCCTCCCGGACCGGAGCAGCCCCCTGGGCAACATCCGGACAGACCGGTTCCAATACCTCTCGCACCCCACGGAGCGTACCCGAGCCCGGCGGCGGCTCCGGCCCGTCACGAATAACGCAAAGGACACAAGCCGGTATCAGCGAGCGCCGACTGCACTGGGTGACTGCGCAGCGTGAGGCTTGGCGGGCTGTCTGTAGCATGCACACGCTCCGTATCCGCTCTCCCCCGCGTGTGCGAAGCCTCCACGGAACCCGCGCACCGTCACCGCAGGTCGGCCGCGAGCACCTCCTCGGCCGCCGCCGCCGTCAGCCACTGCCCGGAGCGAAGCCAGGCCCGCTTGAGGTGCAGATGGACGTCTGCTTCCCAGGTGAAGCCCATGCCGCCGTGCACCTGGAGACAGTCGCGCGCATTGCGGACGGCCGCTTCGTCGGCGAGCAGCTTGGCGCTCGCGATCTCGGTCCGGTCCGCCGTCACGGCCGCCGCGTAGACGGCGCTGCGGGCCAGCTCGGCACGGACCAGCATCTCGGCGCACAGGTGTTTGACCGCCTGGAAGGACCCGATCGGTGAACCGAACTGCTCCCGTGCACCGGCGTGTTGGACGGCCATCTCGATGGTCCGGGCGGCGCTGCCGAGCTGTTCGGCGGCGGCGAGCAGGGTGCCCTCCTCGCGCAGCCGCGGCCCACCGGGCAGGATCTCGCCGGCTCCGACCGGGCCGGTGAGCCGCCACAGGGGTGTGAGGGGATCGAGCGAGCGCACCTGCCGTGCCGTCGCCGGCAGCGGGTGCGCCGGGACCACCGACCGTGCCTCCTCCGGTCCGAGCACGAGCACGCCGTCCGCCTCACCGAGGTGCCCGGCCGGCCGGCCCTCCTCCAGTACGGCAACGACCGCCTCGCCCTCGGCCGCCCCCTTCACCGCACCGGCGGCGAGATGGGTGGCGATCAGCGGTCCGGGCAGCAGCGACCGCCCCGCCTCCTCGAAGAGGAGGACCGCTTCGGGCAGCCCGAGCCCGGCACCGCCCCGGGACTCCGGCAGCCGCAGCGCGAAGAACCCGGCCTCGCCGAGCTCCCGCCACAGCGCCCGGTCGACGCCTCCGCCGTCGTCGAGGGCCGCCCGCATCCGGTCCCTGCCGAACCGGCCGGCGAGGAGTTCCCGCATCCCCTGGCGCAGGGCCCGCTGGTCGTCCGAGAGCTGGAAGTCCATGGCCGCGTCAGCGCCCCTTCGGCAGGCCGAGGATCCGCTCGGCGACGATGTTCCGCTGGATCTGTGAGGTGCCCGCGGCGATGGTGTACGAGAGCGAGGAGAGCCGGTCCAGGACCCACTCCCGGTCCAGGTCGGCGGCGTCCGCGCCGAGCACCTCGGCCGCCGCCTCGTACAGCTCCTGACGGGCCTGCGAGTAGCGCAGCTTGAAGACCGAGCCACCGATGCCCGGCACGCCGCCGCCCCCGGCCGCCTGCGCCTCGCTGACGTTCCACTGGGTGAGCCGCCACAGCGCCCGGAACTCGGCGTTCAGCCGGCCCAGCCTGCGGCGCAGCACCGGGTCGTCCCAGCGGCCGTTCGCCCGCGCCTCCTCGGCCAGGGCGGTCAGGGTGCGGCGGCAGGCGACGACCTCGCCGACGAACGCCGTGCCGCGCTCGAAGGAGAGGGTGACCATGGTGACCCGCCAGCCGTCGTTCTCCGCGCCGACCCGGTGCTCGACCGGCACCCGCACCTCGTCGAGGAACATCTCGGCGAACTCGGTGGACCCGGCGAGGGTGCGCAGCGGGCGGACGGTGACGCCGGGGGCGTCCATCCTCATCGCGAGCCAGCTGATCCCCCGGTGCCGGGGCGCCGCCGGGTCGGTGCGCACCAGTAGTTCGCACCAGTCGGCGACCTCCGCGTGCGAGGTCCAGATCTTCTGTCCGCTGACCACGTAGTGGTCGCCGTCGCGTACCGCCCGGGTCCGCAGCGCGGCCAGGTCCGAGCCGGCGCCGGGCTCGCTGAACCCCTGGCACCAGATCTCCTCGCCGCGCAGCACCGGCGGCAGCCAGCGCGCCCGCTGTCCGGCCGTGCCCTCGGCCGCGATCGTGGGCCCGGCGTGCAGCAGACCGACGAAGTTCGCGCCGACGTACGGTGCCCCGGCCCGTTCCGTCTCCTCCAGGAAGATCAGGTGCTGGGTCGGGGTGGCGCCCTGCCCGCCCGCGTCGACGGGCCAGTGCAGGCCCGCGTAGCCGGCGTCGTACAGCATCCGCTGCCAGGCGGTGTCGTACGCGCGACGGCCCGGCCAGTCGTCGGGGCGCGGCTTCGCGGGCAGCGAGGGCAGCACCGACGTCAGCCACACGCGCAGCCGTGCCCGGAACTCCTCCTCGGCCTCCGTGTACGCGAGGTCCATCGCGCGCCTACTTGTCCAGGTCCAGGTCCAGCATGCGGATCGCGTTCCCGCGCATCAGTTTGTAGACGGTCTCGTCGTCCAGTCCCTCGACGTGTTCGAGGGCAACCTGCTCGGTGTGCGGGAAGGTCGAGTCGACGTGCGGGTAGTCGGTCTCGAAGGTGGCGTTGTCCCGGCCGACGACGTCGATCGACGCAACGCCGTGCTTGTCGCGGAAGAAGCAGCAGAAGATCTGCCGGTAGTAGTACGTGGACGGCGGCTCGGGGATCAGGTCGCGCACCCCGCCCCACGCCCGGTGCTCCTCCCAGACGTCGTCGGCGCGCTCCAGGGCGTACGGGATCCAGCCCATCTGGCCCTCGCTGTAGGCGAGCTTCAGCCGGGGGAAGCGCACCAGGACGCCGCTGAACAGGAAGTCCATCATCGAGGCCATGGCGTTGTTGAAGGAGAGGCTGGCCTGGACGGCGGGCGGGGCGTCCGGGGAGGCGGCGGGCATCTGGGAGCTGGACCCGATGTGCATGTTGACGACGGTGCCGGTCTCCTGGCAGGCGGCGAAGAACGGGTCCCAGTAGCCGGTGTGGATCGACGGCAGCCCGAGGTGGGTGGGGATCTCGGAGAAGGTCACCGCGCGCACACCCCGGGCCGCGTTCCGCCTGATCTCCGCGACGGCCAGGTCGATGTCCCAGAGCGGGATGATGCAGAGCGGGATGAGCCGGCCGCCGCTGTCGCCGCACCACTCCTCCACCATCCAGTCGTTGTAGGCGCGCACGCAGGCGAGCGCGACCTCCTTGTCGTGGGCCTCGGCGAAGGTCTGGCCGCAGAAGCGCGGGAAGGTGGGGAAGCAGAGGCTCGCCTCGACGTGGTTGAGGTCCATGTCCTTGAGGCGCTCGGCCGGGTCCCAGCAGCCCGGCCGCATCTCGGCCCGGGTGATCCCCTCCAGCGTCATGTCGTCGCGGTCGAAGCCGACGGCGGCGATGTTCCGCTTGTACGGGAACTTCAGGTCCTCGTAGATCCACCAGTCGGTGGGCGGCCCGTCCGGGTCCATCGTGATCACGTACTTGCCGCCGGTGTAGGCCAGTTCGCCGATGCCCGCGGTGAGCGGCTGCGGTCCGCGGTCGCGGTAGCGGGCGGGCAGCCAGGTCGAGAAGAGGTGCGGCGGTTCGATCACGTGGTCGTCGACGCTGACGATCCGAGGCAGTTCCGTCATGGTGTCCCCTCCGGCGCACACTGCACGCATCTGATGGTCCGTCAGATTCAGTTCAGGCCCTCAGGCTAGCCCCGCACCCCTGGACCGACAAGGCGCGGAGCCCTACGCTCTGCACAAGATCTGACTACCCGTCAGTTACGAGGGAACGGGGTACGCAGTGAACGAGACCGCACACTCCCTGGGCGCGTCCGGCACCCTCTGGGAACTCATCGAACGCCGGGCCGCACTGACCCCGGACCGCCCCGTCCTGATCCAGGACGACCGCACCCTCACCTTCGCCGAGCTGCGCGACCGCTGCGAGCGGGTCGCGGCCGGGCTGTGGGGCATGGGCGTGCGCCCCGGCAGCGTCGTCGCCTGGCAGCTGCCGACCCGTCTCGAAACGGCGCTGCTCTCCTTCGCCCTGACCCGCATCGGAGCCGTGCAGACGCCCGTCATCCCGTTCTACCGGGACCGCGAAGTGGCGTTCGCGCTGCGCGAGTCGAAGGCCGGCTTCTTCGCGGTGCCCGGCACCTGGCGCGGCTTCGACCACACGGCGATGGCGCACCGGCTGGCCGCCCGGGCACCCCACCCGCCGCTGGTCTTCGAGGCCTGGGCGACCCTGCCGGACGGCGACCCGTCCGTACTGCCCCCGCCGCCCACCGACGGGACGGCGGCACGCTGGATCTACTGGACCTCGGGCACCACCTCCGATCCGAAGGGGGTCCTGCACACCGACCGCAGCCTGATCGCGGGCGGCTCCTGCCTGGCCCACGCACTGCACCTGTCGGCCGACGACATCGGCTCGATCGCGTTCCCGTTCGCCCACATCGGCGGCCCCGACTACACGGTGATGCTGCTGCTGTACGGCTTCCCCGCGGTCCTCTTCGAGCACTTCGCGATGCCGGACGCGCTGGAGGGCTACCGCCGGCACGGGGTGACGGTCGCGGGCGGCTCCACGGCGTTCTACTCGATGTTCCTCACCGAGCAGCGCAAGACGCCGGACCGGAAGCTGATCCCCACCCTGCGGCTGCTGGCGGGCGGCGGCGCGCCGAAACCGCCGGAGCTCTACCACGCGGTGGTCCGGGAGATGGGCGTCCAGCTCACCCACGGATACGGCATGAGCGAGGTCCCCATGATCACCATGGGCGCCCCCGACGACACCGTGGACCACCTCGCCGGGACGGAGGGACGCCCGCCCGAGGGCATGGAGATCCGCATCACCGACGAGGACGGCAAGCCACTGCCGTACGGCACGGACGGCGAGGTGCGCCTGCGCGGGGAGGCCGTCTGCCAGGGCTATCTGGACCCGGCCGCGACGGCGGCGGCCTTCGACGCGGAGGGGTTCCTGATCACCGGTGATGTCGGGCATGTCGAACCCAGCGGACACCTGGTGCTCACCGGCCGGCTGAAGGACATCATCATCCGCAAGGGCGAGAACATCTCCGCCAAGGAGATCGAGGACCTGCTGCACCAGCATCCGGGCGTCGCGGACGTGGCGGTGATCGGCCTTCCGGACCCGGAGCGCGGCGAACGCGTCTGCGCGGTCGTGGAACAGCCGGCCGGCGCCGCCCCGCTGACCCTGCCGGAGATCACCGGCTACCTGCGGGCGGAGGGCCTGGCCGTGCACAAACTGCCGGAGCGGCTGGAGCTGATGGCGGCGCTGCCGCGCAACGAGACCCTGCGCAAGGTGCTGAAGTACCGGCTGCGGGAGCAGTTCTCCGCCCCCGGTGCGTCCGGTGACGGAGAGCTTCCCTGAGGCCGCCGGGCGGAAGGGGCGTACCCCGCAGTCCGGCCCGGCGTGATCCAGAGGAGAGGTCCTACGCGTCCGGGGCGACCACCGTGAAGTAGTCGGCGAGCGCGGCCACCGCCTCGTCCTCGGCGATTCGGCCGTCCTGGTCCGCGTCCAGGCTCCGTGCCGCGAGAGCCGCCGTCTCCGCGCTTGCGCCCAGCACCCTCAGCGCCCGCTCGACGGCGGGGACGGCCGCCGTTCCGCTGCCGTCCCCGTCCGCCACGGCGATCGCCGCGCGCAGGAACGGGCGGGCGATCTCCGCGAAGCGTTCCGGGCTGTCGCGCAGCCGTTTCACGGCCCCGCCCACGAACTCCTCGCGCGTGACGCGCTGGTCCCCGTCGACGTCGGCGATGCCCGCCATGCCCTGCCAGAGGGCCTCGGCCCCGGTGTAGAGCGCCTGGCCCCGGTCACTGCGGGCCGCCGTGCCGAACTCGGCAAGCAGCCGGGCCGCGGCGGCACTGAAATCCGCGCGATCGATGTATCCGTTGCCGTCCTGGTCGAAGGCGGCGAAGCGGAAGGCGATCTTGCGCTCATATTCTGCGCTGTCCATGCGGGGAGCGTACGACGCCGGCAGCCGCCGTGGACCCCTTACGCGCGTCACCGGTGCGACAACCCGGTGCGGACGGTTCACGCCGGGAGCGGACGGGCCTCGTCGTCGACGGCCGCGAGGCGGTCGGGGTAGACGTCGAAGAGTCTGCGCACCCCGAGGGCGGCGAGCACCCGGTTGACGTGGGAGCCCTCTTCCGCGCCGCGGGACGGCAGGATCAACCGCAGCCGGCCGCCGCAGGAGTGCATCAGACGGCGGGCCGCGATCAGTACGCCGACGCCGGTGGAATCGCAGAACTGGACCTCGGAGAGATCGAGCACCACGTCGTGGCGGCCGACGGCGACCGCGTCATGGACGGACTGGCGGACGGCGTGCGACGTCAGCAGATCCAGCTCGCCGCGTATGCACAGCACCGTCCAGTCCCGGTGCACGGTCTCGGCCACTTTCAAGGTCACGGACTGGGCCTCTCGTTCCGTGGATTCCGACGTTCCGGAATTCTCCGTTCCTTCTCGCGGCTGCCCTCGCCGCGGATTCATGAAACACCGGGTGCCCAGGAGCACACCACCAGGACCGTCGCCAAACGGCGTGTTCCCTACCATCCCGGGCCCCATCCCGGGCGGACTTGCCGCAAAGGGCACGCATCGCCGCTGCCGCCGACTACATTCGGTGTGACGAGGGGAACAGGCTGGGGGTCGCATGACGAAGAACGCACCACCCCGCTGGGACCGCAAGATGCAGCAGCGGCTGGCGCGCGGTGAGGCGGCTGCCCTCGGCGAGCTCTACGACCGGTTCGCCGCGCTCGTGCACAGCCAGGCCCACCGGATACTCGACGACGAGACCGCCGCCGATCTGGTGACCCGCGACGTGTTCGGCTACGTGTGGGAGAACCCGGACGCCTACGACCCGAAGCAGGGCTCGATGCGGTCCTGGGTGGCCCGGCTCACCCACCGCCAGTCGGTACGCCGGCTGCGCGAGGACGACGGTCTCCTCGGCCGCACGGACGAGGAGACCGGCCCCACGGCCGACACCGGTCTGGAGGAGCGGGTGCGCCGGGCGACGGCCGCGGCCCGTGCCGACTACATCGTGGCGTCCATGCCCGCACCACTGCGGGCGGCACTGGAACTCGCGTACGTCCAGCGCCGGGACTACCGGCAGACGGCCGCCGATCTCGGCGTCACCGAGGACGAGGCCCGCCGCCGGCTGCGACTCGGACTCCAGCTGCTCTCCACCGCACATACCCTCCCGCTGGAGGGGGCGTCGCCGCCCGGATACGGACGGCCGCTGTGACGGACGACGGCACGAACCGACACGAGGGCGACGACGAGGTGCGGGGCGCGCCGCGGCTACCGGGACCGCGGGCCGCCGCGGACGACCTCGGCCTCGGCGCCCTGCCCCTGCCGCCGCCCATGGAGCAGGGGACGGTCCCGCGGCCGACGCCACCGGAACCGGAATCCGCCCTGAGGCCACCGGACTCGTCGGGCCGGCCCACGGCACCGCCGCCGGTACTGTCCCACCGCGTTCTCAAGGCCCTCCTCGGCGCCTGGGCCCTGGCCGCCTGCTCGGCGGAGGAGACCGAGGCCGTCGAGGCGCACCTGACCGAGTGCGCCGCGTGTGCGGACGAGGCCCTGCGGCTGCGTGACGCGGTCGGCCTGCTGCAGACCGACCGCAGTCTGGACCTCGACCCGGCGCTGCGCTCGCGAGTGATCGACACCTGTCTGAGCCGCCGCCCGGCCGGCATCCCGGTGCCGGACTGGGCCACCCCGTTCGACGCGGAGACCGCGCGGCTCGACGCGCTGCTGCGTGACTTCGGCGACTCGGAGTGGCACGCCCCGGTCCGGCTGAAGTGGTTCGAGAACGAACGGCAGGTCCATCGCAAGACGACGGTGGCGGGCGTCATCGGCCATCTCATGACCGTCGACGGGCTGGTCGGCACCGCCCTCGGCCTGGACGTACAGCTCGGCGAAGGCACCACGGGCCGAGGCGCCGACTGGCCGCTCCTGCCCGGCGCGCGCACGGAGGCGTACTGGTCGGCGGCCCGGCGGCCGCCCACCCGTGCGGTCCGCGAGCCATGGCGCGCACAGAGCCACACCCTCATCCGCACGGTGTCCTTCGCCGGCCGCAACATCGCCGAACGCTCCGTCTCCTACGGGGACTTCGCGCTCCCGATGCGCGACTCGATGCTGGACCGCGCCTTCGAATGCTGGGTGCACGGCGGCGACATCGCGGAGGCGGTGGACTATCCGTACCCGGAACCGTCGGCCGCCCATCTCCACCGGATGACCGACCTGGCGGCCCGGCTCCTGCCCGCGGCGCTCGACGGGCGCCGCAGATCGGGGCTGGCCGGGCCCGCCCGTCATCCGGTGCGTGCGGGATCGCCGGGCCGTTCGCTGCGCCTGGAGATCGAAGGCTCGGGCGGCGGTGACTGGTACATCCCGCTGGACTCCGCGACGGCGGCCGGCTCGCCCGAGCACACGGTGGCGCAGGTCGCGCTCGACACCGTCGAGTTCTGCCGCCTGGTGGCCGGGCGGGTGTCACCGGTGGAGGCCGCAGCCGGGCAGGAAGGCGATCGTGAGGCGATCCGCGACGTCCTGTCCGCGGCGGCGTCGCTGAGTCGTCTCTGAACAGCTGTGCCCTGACCGGGGTTGTCCCGCCCTACGAGAAGACCACCGTGCGGCGGCCGTTGAGCAGGATGCGGCGCTCGGCGTGCCACTTCACGGCCCGCGCCAGCGCCTGGCACTCCACATCACGGCCGATGGCGACCAGCTGATCGGGGGTGACGCCGTGACCCACCCGCTCGACCTCCTGCTCGATGATCGGTCCCTCGTCGAGGTCGGCGGTCACGTAGTGCGCCGTCGCACCGATCAGTTTCACCCCTCGGGCGTGTGCCTGGTGATACGGCTTCGCGCCCTTGAAGCTCGGCAGGAAGGAGTGGTGGATGTTGATGATCCGGCCGCTGAGCTGCTTGCACAGATCGTCCGAGAGGACCTGCATGTAGCGGGCGAGGACGACCAGCTCGACGTTCTCCTCGCGGACCAGTTCCAGCAGCTCCGCCTCCGCGGCGGCCTTGGTCTCCCTGGTCACCGGGATGTGGCGGAAGGGTACGTCGTACGAGGCGACGAGTTCCGCGAAGTCCGTGTGGTTGGAGACGACCGCGGCGATGTCGATCGGCAGCGCCCCGATCCGGGACCGGAACAGCAGGTCGTTCAGGCAGTGCCCGAACTTGCTGACCAGCAGGACGACCCGCATCCGCTCCGAGGAGCGGTGGATCTGCCAGTCCATCCGGAAGGAGTCGCCGACCGCGGCGAAACTGGCCCGCAGCTTCTCCACGGTCACCGGGGTGTCCGCCGAGAAGTGGACCCGCATGAAGAACAGACCCGTGTCGTGGTCCCCGAACTGCTGGCTGTCCTCGATGTTGCAGCCGGTCATGAAGAGGTAGCTCGACACGGCATGCACGATGCCCTGTCGGTCCGGACAGGAGAGAGTGAGGACGTACTGCTCGGGGGTGGTCTCAGCAGGCTGCGGCACGGTCATTCTCGTAGCGTGCCACATCCGGGCCCGGTCAGGCCGCCCTGATCAGTATGCGGAGCACGTCCAGGGAACGCGGCGGAGTGTCGGGGTCCTCGCCGTCGTTGCCGGCGAGCAGCACATGGGCCTCACGGGCGGCCCGGACGGCCTCCGGCCAGCCGTGGTGCTCCATGTACGCCGACACCGGGGCGTCCGCGCCGACCTGGTGCATGATGCGCAGCACCCGGAGCACGGCGACGTCGACGAGGGCGCACTCGTTGGAGTCACGGAAGATCGTCCCGACGTACTTCTCGGCGGACCAGTTGTCCAGCCAGGTGTCCTCGACCAGGCGGTACACGGCGTCGGTGACGTCGCCGTAGCCTTCCCGGCCGGCCAGCCAGCACTCCTGGTGGAAGACGGGGTCGGAGAGCATGTGCAGCGCCGAGCGCACGTTGCTGCGCCAGCGCCACCACGGCATGTCATTCAGCGGCATGACGCCCATGGTGGAGGAGCGGCGGCCGCGACGGGAAGTGTTCTCCGAACCTTGCTGCACGATTGTCGATCGTACGTTCCCTTTTCAGCCTCCCGGACGGGCCCCTGCACTTCACCCGGATGTCACCGACCGTTGCGCGGCGTGCACACCGGCGTTACCCCGCGCGGAAATGTTCACGCCCATGAGCCGGAGGACGGTGCACTCCCTGGGGCCACGGGGGGGCTCCAGGGTGCAGCTCACCGTCGAGACCCGGACGCCGGGCGGGGCCCGGGGCCCGGTACCCCGCCGTCAGAGGTCGACGGCCGTACGCCGGGTCAGCCCGTACTTCGTCGCGATCGAGTTCCACAGCCCCGCCGCCTGCTGCTTCGCCTTGCTCGCCTCGCCGCTCTGGGCGGCGGCCTGCCGGGTCTCGGAGGTCTCCCGGGCCTTGCCGTGCTTGCAGACCTTCTTGCCGTCCTTGGCCTGGCCCGCCCACGCGGCGTAGTGTTCGTCGGCCGCGGCGGACGCCTGCCAGGCCTTGGTGAGGGAGGAGGCCAGCTGCTCGTGGTTCGGCAGCTGGTCCACGGCCAGCCCCTGGAGCCGAGTCACCAGATCACGGCGCTGCTGGGCGGCGCTCTTCAGATCCGTCCTGGCCTGGTCCAGGTCCTTGCAGTTCTTGGTCTTCTCCACGGCGCTGATGACCGCGGCCCGGCTGTTGTTGCTGTCCGCCAGCAGCTTGTCGAGCGCCTCGGCCTGCGGCTTCGCCGGATCGACCGGGGCCTGGGTGGTGGGCTCGACGGCGGGTGAACTCGCGGAGGCCACCGGCTGCTTGTTGTCCGTGCTCGTGTCGTCGCCGCCACCGCTCATCAGCGCACCCGCGCCGAGACCGACGACCGCGCAGCCGAGGACGACCGCCGCGATGAGGGTGATGTGCGCCCGGTTCTTCACCGGCCTCTGCGGGCCTTCGTCGTCCAGCGGCTCGTACCGGGGCTCGTACGGGGGCTCGTACGGCGGCTGCGGGGACTGGTAGGCGCCCTGTCGCTGCTGGGCGGGGTCCAGCCGGGGCATCTGCTGGGTGGCACCCGCGGTCGCGTCGTGGCGGAAGAGGTTGTCGAACTCCGCGGGCGGCTGCCGGTCGTCAGGGGCCCCGGGCCGGATGCCGTAGGGCTCGCCGCCGGGGACCGGCGGGATGTACTGGGTCGCCTCGGCGTCGCCGCCGTGCGCGGGCGCCTGGGGCTGCTGGTACGCCTGCGGCTGCGCTGCGCCGTTGCCGAGGAACTGGGTGGCCTCCGCGGGACTCTCCGGCGGCAGCCCGCCAGGACCGGGAGAGCCCGGCACCGGCGCCATGAACTGCGTGGACTCCGAGTCCCCGCCCCCGCCGTGCCCGGCTTCGGGCGGCAGCGGCTGCGCGTACGGCGGTCGCGGCTGTCCGTACACCTGGGGCGGCTGCCCCTGGCCGTACTGGCCCTGCCCGTACTGGCCCTGCCCGTACTGGCCCTGGCTGTACTGGCCCTGCCCGTACTGATCCTGGTCGTACGCGCCTTGTCCCTGTGCAGGCACATGTGGCTGCGGCTGCGACGAGGCATCCTGGTGCGCCGACTGTGGCCCCCACGGCTGTCCCCACGGCTGGCCGCCTGCCGGGGCGGCCTGATCTGCGGGCCCTCCTGATATCCAGGGCTCGCCGCCACCCGCGGGCAGCACGACACCTTCGTGCGCGGGCCGTACAGCAGGGAACTGCCGCTCGTCACCCTGTCCGCTCTGCGTCACCGGGACTCCTACGTGTAAACCTACGGAATCGTCGGCTCACGCTATCGGGTGGCTGCTGCCGTTCGCCAAGCGCGTGGTCCCACTCACCAGCCCTTCACAGAAGGTGTGACGTACTCCTCGCCCTCAGGGGGCGGGGATTCCGGCCCGGCCCGTCCGGTCCTTCCGGTGGCTTCCACGCCGGACCCGGCGCCCTCACGCCGCAGTCGAGGCAGGGCCCGGACGCGGTCCCCGGGTCCGGTGAGCCGGTCGGACCACGGTCCGGAGAGTCCGTCGGATCACGGTCCGGCGAGCCGGTCGGATCACGCCGCCTGGAGTTCCAACCGCGCCCCGAACTCCCGTACCGCAGGCTCTTCCTGATAGGGCATCAGCCGTTGCTGAAGATCGTCCAGGTACTCCACTCCACGGCTCGAACGCACCGAACCCAGCAGCTCCAGGGCCCGTGTACCGGTGTGGCAGGCCTGCTCCACCTCGCGCATCTGGACCTGGGCGGTGGCGAGGAGCACCAGGCCGATGCCGCGGCGGCGGGTGCGGGACTCCGGGTGGCCGTCCAGGGACTCCTTCGCCCGGCGGGCGGCCGCCTCCGCCTGGCCGAGGTCGCGGTGGCAGTGCGCCAGCTCGTCGGCGAGATAGGCGTGGTCGAAGTGGGCGATCCAGTCGGGGTCGTCCCCGGAGTCCTGTCCGGCGTGTTCCAGCGCGGCCAGCGCCCGGCCCGCCACCGCCTGGCAGGTGCGGACGTCACCGAGCAGGGCGTGTCCGCGCGCCTCCGCCGCACAGAACATCGCCTCCGCCCGCGGGGTGACCCGCCCGCGTGCGCCTTCCTGTGCGGCCCGGGCGAGTTGGGCGATCTCCCGCGGATTGCCGAGCTGCGCGGCGAGGTGGCTCATCGACGCGGCCAGGACGTATCCCCCATAGGCCCGGTCGCCCGCCGCCTGCGCCAGGCGCAGCGCCTGGATGTAGTACCGCTGCGCGAGCCCGGGTTGGCCGGTGTCCACCGCCATGTACCCGGCGAGTTCGGTGAGCCGGGCGACCGCGGCGAACAACTGCCGCCCGACCGATTCGCGGTACGCGCCCGAGAGCAGCCCGGAGACCACGCTGTTCAGGTAGTGCACCAGGACCGGCCGCACATGTCCGCTGCCGAACCGGTGGTCCAGGTCGACGAGCGCGGCCGTCATGGCCCGCACCGCCGCCACGTCCGACATCCCGACGCGGGTACCGGCGGCCCGCGCCACCTGCGGGTCGGCGCCGGTGATCAGCCAGTCGCGACTGGGCTCGACCAGCGCCGACGAGGCGATCGTCGAACCGGAGAGGAAGTCGCGGCGGCCGACGTCACTGCGCCACAGCTCACAGACCTGCTCGATCGCCCCGATCACGGTCGGGGAGAACTGCAGGCCGACGCCGGATGCCAGGTTCTTGCCGTTGGCCATGCCGATCTCGTCGATCGTGACCGTCCGGCCGAGTTTGCGGCCGAGCGCCTCGGCGATGATTCCCGGTGCTCTGCCGCGTGGTTGCTGTCCCCGCAGCCAGCGAGCCACGGAGGTCTTGTCGTACCGCAGATCGAGCCCGCGCTCGGCGCCGACCATGTTGACCCGGCGGGCGAGGCCGGCGTTGGAGCATCCGGCTTCCTGGATGAGCGCCTGGAGCCGTTCGTTCGGCTGGCGGGCGACGAGAGGCCTGGCTGCCATGTTTCCCCCTGAGGCCGCAGTGAGAGTTGACCGGATCACTGCCCGGCACATACGCGGAAAATGCACACATCCACCGAGAACATCACGTCCGTTATGTTCTTTGCTTTTCGTGTCGGCCTATGACAGAGGCCGACCGTTCGTGAGTTGCCGGTATAGGGCTACCCACCCATCGAGCACCGCCTCGCGCGCGCCCCCACCCATGCCTCCATGCGCCCCGCATGCTGGACCGACGAGCCGTGACCACGTCCGCCACTCCGGAAAGCCCGGCCGATGGCGGGAGTTGGGTCGGGAGCGGAAGAACCCAACGGGAGACCCGTACCGCGACCAGCTGCGACACCAGGCCACCCAGCCGTATCGCACATACCACCAGGATGACGTAGCCAACCAACCAACGCCACAGACCGGTTGAGCCATCACCGGCTGCGAAAACCCTGGAAGACCATGATTCAGGACTCTCCCACCGGCGGCTCATCACGGAGCCAATCCGAACTGTGTGATGATGCGCGGAAGTTGACCGGCCCTGGGGAGGAGCCGGGTGGGTGAGAAGGGTGGGGGAATCGTGGGAAAGGGTGGGGAGTCCATACCGGACGAAGAGTGGGAGCGCTTTCTTCGTGAAGCCGAGGCGGGTGCCGAGGGTGCGCCCGAGGAGCCGTCGGCGCGGGCCCGGATGGTGGCGAGGCGGCTGCGGGAGGAGACCGGCCGACCGGAACCGTGGCGGAGTCACCAACCGGCCCGGCGGCAAAGAGGCAAGGGCTGGTACGCGATCGGTCTGCTGGTTGCGGTAGCCCTGCTGGTCGTGGCAGTGGCTCCAGGGCGGGTGGTCGGATGGTTCGGAGGCGGAGGCGGAGGCGGCGAGAACGCGCCGCTCGCGGTGGAGTCGGAGCTTCCGGATCAACCGCCGCCGACGGAGGCGGCAGCTTCACGTCCGACCCTGGAGCAGCCGTTCAGAGGGTCCCCCGCGGCGCAGTGGGGTGACGGGACGGCTGGGATCGGTCTGCCCGAGGCACGGGCGACCGGGTGGATGAGCAAGGGGCGGGTCGCGCAGGCGCTCCAGAAAACACGGGACTTTCTCGCCGCGTCCAGTCTGGATCCTGGTGTGCTGCGCGGGGAGCGACCGGGGAAGGCAATCGCGTTGATCAACCCTCATCAGCAGGATGTCCAGGACTACCTGACGACCGCGTTCCGCGCACCCAGTCGCAAGAACGATCCGCTGCTGCTGTTCAGCCGGTTCGAGAAGACGAAGGTCCGGCTTGTCGGGGATGCGGTCAAGGCTCGAGGGCGGATCACGTACCGAGAAGGCAAGCGCGGTGCGGTCGAGGTGACCACCGATGTCACGTACGTATATCCGGTCGTACGCGCTGCGGCGGGAAGCGACGAAGTCGCGCGCACCATCGTGCGCCGCGAGGTGGTGATGAGTTGGGACGATCCGGCGAAGGTCGTCGTCGAGCCGGGTACGTTCTCCCTCGTCTCCTACAAGGTGGACACCACCAACGGCGGCTGCGATACCTTCACCGGCTACCTCACCCCCGAGTTCAGCGCAGAGCGCGCGGCCTCGCCCCCGGGAGACGGCCCCGAGGTCGACCCGTACGACCGGAGCATGTCGATGGAAACGCGCATGCGCGAGGCCGGCGATGCGGGGTGCGGGACTGCCACACGGTCATGAGCGGCAGTTGCAGGGAGTCAGAACTGCATCATTGGCCCACTTCGCCCCTCTGGGTACCCTCCGCTTCGACGACCCCGATGACACGGCAGATCGGCTGATATCCATCTGACCCGGCGGGCCGAGCAGTTGGGTCATCACGGCGCTCGACTTCGCGGCGGCGATCGCCTTAGCCGGCGCTGGCCTGTCCACGTGCACCGGCCCGGGTGACCGCACTTGGCCATCGGCCCGGGCCGGGAGGCCTGCAGCGCCTGCAGCGCCTGCAGCGCCTGCGAGGAGAGCCCACAACCCCGCATGAAAGTTCCTCTGCCTGCGGTTATTTGCGCGTCGGACTCGCTCACTGAATCAGTTCGATGTGCGGATGGTCGGGCGACTTCGGGCAGACGTGGAGTTGCAGGTCGTAGCCGCTGGCGATGTCGATGAGAGTGAAGTTCGCGGGCGGGGTGCCGATCAGGAGCGGAGTCGGGTTCGTCCGTTCCTCCTCGGGGGTCCAGCTCTCGCTGCTGGAGTCCCATTCCGAGCCTGCAATGGTGAGGAGCGGGATTGCCTCGGTGCCGCACTCGGGACAGGGGCGGGGCATGGGGTCGGTGAGGCCCCAGCGGGTCCAGCCGCCGGTCTTCCACCCGGGGGCGTGGCACAGCTTGTTGAAGTAGAACTCCTGCGAGGCGGCCGTGCAGGCGCTGTCCCATGCCGCTCCGGCTGTCTCCCACCGGCTCACGTCTCCCAGTTGCTGCTGCAGTTCCTCGCTCAGCTCCATGGGGTTGGGGTACTCGGTGACCTGCTCCGGTGAGAGCAGGCACGGTTCCGGGAGGTACCAGTCGAACTGGATCACGGGCGGCTCGGGCGGGGAGTCGAGGATGTCGGTGACGGTGGCGGAGGAGCGCCAGAAGAGGGTGGTTCGGGGGTGTGCCTCCGCGTGGTCGCAGGGGCACCACAGGACCTGGAGGAGATCGGCTTCAAAGGGGTGGCTCGGAAGAGGGACGTCGCGGGCGTAGAGCTGGGCCACGGGAATCATGGGAATCGGGCCGTCGAACCACGGGCGGCCCGCACTGAGCTTCTTCTCGGTCTCCAGTTCCTCGGGCGTGATCGTGGGTGCCTGGGGGTCGCGGAGCCGCCGCTCGGCCGCTGCTGCACGGTTGCGACGCAGGAGCCGGATGTCGTCCGGAGAGTGCATCACGCTTGCCGCGCGACTGTCGTGCGGCTCTTCGCAGTGGGGCCAAGGCTCGCCGGAGGGCCACAGGAGCGGCCCGCCGACGGAACTGTCACGCACGGACGGAGACCCAGGCCGGGGATGCAGCCGGGTCGCCGTACGCGCCAGCGGGGCCAGTTGAGGGAAGAGCGCGATCACGTCGAGTGGCCGCGGCGGGGTGGAGAAACTCATTCTGGCTCCCGATGGCACGAACGGGGTGGGATCAATTACCCAGGTTGAACAACCCAGTGTCGCTCTTGGTGTTGGGGACGTAGACGTTAGGGAACAGCTCCTCAACCGTCCCGTTCACCCGTTCGACATCAGCGTTCATGGTGACTCCGACAGGGATCGTGCTGGTTTCGTCCTTGTAGACGGGCGTCACCTGGTAGAAAATCGCGTCGTCCACTCCGAAGAGGGCAACGCTGCCTTGGATCATGTTCTGCGCAATGGACTCGTAGGTCCGCATGCTAGGCGTGCCGGTGTTCATCCCCACCTGCCAGCACGGGACGAGGTTGTTACTACTCGGACTCCCCTTGCCGCCGAGGATGTTCGCGATCAGGTGACACCTGGCCTGCCCGGAAGTGGGCGGGTTGTCCGTGTTGAACTTCTGCGCGTCCTGCCATCCTGTGATGTCTCCCGAGGCAGGACTGCCCTTGACTGTCGACCTCCCCAGGCAGGCCTGCGCCTGGGTCGGTCGCGTGCCAGCAGGGCCGATCGGGGTGATCGTCTTGTTGACGTGGGCGACCGGTTCGGCGGTGTTCGAGATCCACCCGTCGCCGTTGGGAAGCGAACCGGCTGGCGTGGTGTCCAGGCAGCGGCCGTGCGGGCCGGTGTCCGGCGTAGTGAACTTCACCTCGAACGGGTCGGCGTCGATCACTCGCTGGTCCACGAAGCCCTCGGCGAGCTGAGCGTCGGCAAACTGCTTGTCGGCGGCGGGGACATGGGCACGCACACAGGGCCGGGTCCGATCCAGATCCCGGCTGTCGCCCAGTATGTACGTGTCCCACTCGCCGTTGCCGAGGTTGGGGATCACCTCGACGCACTGGGCGCCGTCGAATCCCCCTTCCTTCGCCTCGGCGAAGGGGAACTCGCCGCAGGTGTCGGTGTCGACGAGCTCCGTCAGGGCCTCGAAGCCTCCGCAGGTGTGGGCCGCACGGTCGGCCACGCCGCTCGTCGACCGGGTCAGCGGCTTGCCCTTGCCCCAGGCGTCGTTGAGGTTCTTCTGCGCCCACTCATAGGCGGCCACGGCGCCGCCAGGGTCGGAGCCCTGCGCGCTCATCGCCACGACGGGCATGACCGAGGGGATGACACAGCCCGCCGACGAGGTGCCCCCGACCGCATCGTCACAGCGGATGTCGCGGGGGTTGTCCCACGAGGCGTTCGGGTCGACGGCCGTGGCGCCCGGGGAGGTCACGTACATCTTGTACGAGGTGGCGAACTCCACGTTGGTGTCCGAGGCGGGCGTCGAGGAATAGGAGACGGTGCCGCTGAGAGACTGACCCACGGTCAGGTCGCCGCCATACCAGGGCGCGGTCTTCGTCGCCGTGCAACCAGTCCCACAGGAGACCCTCAACTTGGCGTTGAGGGCGGTGACATCACCGCTCGCAGCGGACATCGTCACCGTGACCTGCTCGTTCCAGGTCGTGCCGCTCTGGGGCAGGGTCGCGCTGGTCGAGACCTCCAGAGTGCCGCGTCCGATTTCCTTGTCGTTGCTGTCACGCAGGATGTAGACAACGTTCACCCCGGTCACGCAGTACTCGAAGCGCTTGTAGGAGTAGGTGCCGGGGCTGGTGATGTCACAGCTGCCGGCGTCGGTGGCAGCGACCGTGGCAAGGGTCTGCTGTTGTGCCGCCGTGCGCTTGGCCGGGGTGGGGCTCGTGCTCACACATGCCTTGACGGCGCCTGCCCGACGTTCCTTCGAGCGTGCTCGCGTGGGCTCACAGTGCTCCCTGGAGTACGCCGGGACAGCCTGGGTCCTGGTGAGGGGCGCGGACGCCGGCAGATCCGCCGAATCAACCCTGCCCACTTGTCGCGGCTTCGCTTCCTCCCCCTGCTGCGCATAGCTCACGCCGGGCGTGGTGAGCCCCAGCGTCACCACGGTCAGCAGGGTCAGTACGGCCGATCTGACACGTATTCGTCCAGGCCGTTCAGGTCGTATCGCATGCTTGATCGTCATACCTCTCCTCTTGGCAGGGGACACCAGGCAATTGCCGATATCTCAAAGGACCTTGACCAGCTACAACGGCGGCACCACCCCAGCGTCAAGCGCCGAGGTGGTGCCGCCGGAGTTGAAGAGGGGCACCGTCGGCGGCGAAGTCTCGGCGCGTTCGACGACGCCCGGCACCGGATGAGCCCCCTGGGAAACGGCCGTCGCCGGACCCCAGGGGGCTCATGGGTTACCGTGCCGAGTGGCCGAAGCGATCGCCGGCCGCCGGGAGGCCTCCCACGCCGGGTTGGTACGTGGTGACGGGGGCCACCGTGCCGCCGGCGGTGACGTTGGACAGCGGCAGGGCGTACAGGATGCCGTAGGTGCTCGGGCCCAGCGGCATGCCGACGTACAGGTTGGTGCCGGTGTAGTGGATGCTCGTGCCGAGCTTCTCGCCGGTGCCGGGGGCGGTGGGGATGCCGTCGCCGTCGCCCGCCCTCAGCCAGCGGTCGTTCGCGCCCGGGGCGTCGAGGAGCGAGAAGGTGTGGATCGCGCCCGCGTCGACCACCGAGTCGATGTCCTCATTGGGAACGCCCACGGCCAGCTTCATCGTGGCGGTGGTGCTCAGGGCCCGCGGGGCGGTGTTGATCGCGGCCAGGGAAGTACCCATGCCGTCGCCGGGCTCCGCGGTGTCGGCCACGTCGTCGTCGTGGATGCCCTGGGTGATGGCGTAGAGCTGGGTGTAGGTGCCGTCGGCGGTGATGTGGATGGTCCGGACGGTGCCTACGTCGGCTTTGGCGACGCCGCCGATGGTGAGGTCCTCACCGGGGGAGCCGACCGCGAGGATCGAGTCGGTGGCGCTGGCCGCGCCCGACGGGCGGTACGGCGCCAGGGCCAGCGAGAACCCGAACTGGTCGCCCGCCTCGGCGCCGCCGGAGAGGGTATCGACGTTCTGGTCGAGTCCGAACATCGGCGTGGGCAGGCCCGCAGAAGTCAGGGTGTGGCTGAAGACCTCAAGGTTACCCGCGCCCTCCTCGGCGTCGATGGCCTCGTCGGGCGCGCCGACAGCGAAGAAGTTGGTGTCGGCCGCAACCGCGCTGCCGAAGCCGTCGTTCGCCTCCGGTACGCCAGGCACGCCGGTGCTGTCCTGGTGGACGATGATGTTGGTGTCGCCGTGGATGTAGAAGGCCGCACCGGCCTTCGCCAGGCCACGGACGGTCTCGCCCGGCGCGCCGCTGACCACGAACGGCTCACCGTCAGCGGTGACGCCGGCCGCGACGCAGTCGCCGAACCGGTCACTGTCCTCCGCGACCGCAGTGGCCAGGGAGCCGGTGCCGACGCCCTCCTGGAAGTGGGTGGCCTTGACCGCGCCGGTGCCGAGGCCGCCGGGGGCGCCGTGCAGGATGTCGAGCATGCCCGCGTTGAAGACGCTGTCGATGTCCTCGGCGGGGGTGCCCACGACGAGGTCGGTGCAGCCGTCCTCGTCGTAGTCGACGGTATCCATGGACTCCCCGTACAAGTCGCCGGCCTCGGCGACACCGGGAACCCAGTCGAGGTTCTGGTTGATCTCGGCTGTGCCCTTGCCGTTGCCGTAGACGATCCGGATCAGACCGGCCACTTCCACACCGTCTACGGTCGCCCGCTGGTCGGAGATTGCAATGTCCTCGACGCCGTCGCAGTTGAAGTCGGTGACGCGAACCGCGCCGGTGGTGGCGCTCACCCAGGAGGCGAGGTCGTCCACTCGGGTGACCACGCCTGCGGTGCTGGTCACACCGGCGGCGGTGCCGAAGCAGCCGCCCTGGTACGACTGGCTGGCGAGAGCGGCCAGTTGGGCGGTTCCGCTGCCGGTCCGGACCAGGGGACCGCCGGTGTCGCCCATGCAGGCGGCCGTGCCGCTCGTGCCGGTGACCGAGGCGGTCGTGGTGGCGGCGGAGTCCACGGTGAAGGCGCCGGTGTGCAGGCTCAGCGGTATCCATTCGCTCGCGGTGCGACCGTATCCAGCGAGGGTGAGGGTCTCGCCTGCGGTGGGCGCGGCGGTGGCCAGCGAAATCGGGGTGACGCCCGTGACCGGGCGGTTGAGGCGTGCCAGGACCGCGTCGCGGTCGGCGCGCGGGACCAGTTCGACGATTTCGCGGTCCGCGCCGGCGGTGCCGGTCAGGTCGGAGCGGCCGATGACGGCGGTGGTCTTCACGGCCGGCTTGCCCGCGGACACGCTCAGGCTGGTTTCCGGGTCGGCGGCGAAGCAACTGGCCGCGGTCAGCAGCCACTCGCGGTCAACCAGGACGCCGGAGCAGCCGCGGTCGTGATCGCCGACAGTGATCTGCGCGGTGTAGGCATAGGTAGTGTCGGCGGCGGTGACTGCGGGGCCGGTGACGGCGGCTGCGGGGGCGGCCGCGAGCACGGCGGCGCCGAGGGTCAGGGTGGCGACCAGTGCGGCGAGGCGCACAGGTCTGGCGTAAGTCATGGAGTCGGTCCCCTGGTGGATCGTGGCGGATTCGGGCAGAAGGCTTCGCGGGGCGCTACTTGGAGGTCCGAAGCTCCAGGAGCGTCCACTCACGGGCCTGTTCGTCCGAGCTCTCGCCCACCGAGGTCCAGGCGTTCTTGGTGATGTCGTACGACTGCTGCTCGGTGCCGACCGTCATGTCCGCCTGGGTCGTGTAGTCGTTTCCGCGGATGAGGTAGACCGACGGCAGCTCCAGGGTCAGCCAGCCGGAGTTGCCCTTGACGTCGAAGCAGACCTTGCTCTTGTCCCGCGCCTGGACCTCCAACTGGCCGGTGCCAGTCGCGCAGTCAGCGAGCATGATGTGGCCGTCGCCCCGCTTGAGCAAGATGTTCTTCTCAGCGAGGATCTCGTCCGCCTGCGGGTAGTCGAAGTTCTCGACGACGTAGCCGGGGGCACTGTCCGCAACGGTCGTGGCGGTGCCAGCCTCGGCGTGGGATCCACCGGGGACGCCCACCGCCAGTGCGGACCACGCCAGGGTACCGACCGCCGCCGTGCCCAGGGTGCGGGCCAGGAATCTCTTGCGCTGCGGCTGTGCCGCAAATCTGGTACGCGACTTCATCACTTTCCTAAACTCGTTGCTTCCGAATCGATGTCAGTGACGCATTTCAAGGCAAACGCGAAGGAAAATGACAAAGCCGCGAGTGCTTCCGAATCGCTTTCCCCCGCCTAGATACCACCCCGCTCTCTCAGGTTTGTCCACTCCTACAACCCCCGTAAAACGGGCGACAGTTGGAGGTCCGCTGTGACGCCCGTCACACCCCCGGGAGGGTTGTGCGAGCCGCGGCAAAGAAAAGGCAAAGAACACCTGGAGTGCGAGTTTCGGTGCGGATTTTGATCCACGTTGCCAATTTGATCGCCAAAAGGGAATGCATTGATATGGTCGCGCCATTAGGCAGGCAACGCATACGCCTCACCGGGCCACACAGAAACCAGGGGGACAAAAACATATGCAGATGATCTTCTGGAGCCGGAGACGAGTCCTCGGCTCGCTCGCCGCTGTGGCGGCCGCCGCCGCCACACCCTTGACGTGGGCGCCCGTAGTCCGCGCGGCCGACGCGGCAGCGACCACGACTGATCCACTTACACTGCCGAACACCGACCGTGCCAAGGTGGTCAGGGCCTGGATGACGGGCGGAAAGGCCACCAAGGCGGCAGCGGCCTACGCCCTTTCCGGCACCGACACCGACATCAGCGCTTTTCTCGCTCAGACGCTGCCGACGGTGACGTCGGAGGACAACCGCGTCGCGATCGCCAGCTACCTCGCCCGCTCCGGCAAGGGCCTGCGCCGCGAGGCCGTTGCCGCTCTCGACAACGGCGACAGCGCCATCGCCGCCTTCCTCGCGGACGGTTACAAGTCGGCCCTCCTGGAAGACCTCCAAGTGGCGACTGCCATCCTGTCGGCCACCGGTGGAAAGGCGGTCCAGCGCGAGGCGTCCGCCGCGCTGGACACGGGCACGCAGGCGGCACTGGAAGCCTTCCTGACGGATGGTCAGTACAGCGCCCGACTGGAGGACTCCCAGGTCCAGGTCGCCGCCATGCTGGTCAATGCCGGTCTCGAAGTGCAGAAGTACGCGAACCGCGCCCTGAACGGCTCTGCTACCGACATCCAGTGGTTCCTCGACACCGGCCAGCACATCGCGCGCGCCCGCGACCAGGAGTCGGCGACCATCGAGGAACTCGTCGCGGTCGTCGACCGGGAGGGCAAGCGCGCCCAGGCCGAGACCGACCTGGCCGTCGAGGCGTCCGAGCGTGCCCAGACCGCCGCAGCGGAGGCTAAGAAGGCAGCGGAGAAGGCAGCGGCCGAGGCCGCGGCCGCCAAGGAGGACGTACAGAAGTCCGCTGCGGCGGCCCGCAAGGCGGCCAGCGCGGCCACGGGCGCGGCGAACGCCGCCCGCATCGCCATCAATGCCTCCAACGCGGCCGTAAACGCCTCCCGCCGCGCCTCCTGGGCGGCTGCCGCCGCGTCCCAGGCCGCGTCCGTCGCCGGAGGCGCCGCCTCCCGTGCCTACAACGCGGCCATCGCCGCCTCCAAGGACGCCAGCAAGACCCAGGCGGCCAAGGACGCGGCGGTCGCGGCGCGCAACTCCGCCGCCAAGGCCCGTACCGCGGCGAGGGCCGCCGACTACGCGCGGGCCGCCTGCGCGCAGTCGGTCACCGCCAGTGCCTCGGCCGCCTCCGCGGCCCGTAACTCCGCGGCCGCCGCTGCCGCCGCCGCACAGGCCGCAGCCGCGTCCGGAGTCGCCCAGTCGCAGGCCGCCGAGGCCAGGCGCCAGGCCGACATAGCCAGCGCCGCCGCCAACCGCGCCACCAACGCCGCCTCCACCGCTCAGGCGCTCGCCAACACCGCGGCCTCGGCCGCGAGCCTCGCGCGGGATGCCGCCAACTCCGCCGCCGCCCATGCCGAGAAGGCGGCCGACGCTGTCGACGATGCCGTGGCGAACGCAGGCAAGGCCATCGACTTCGCGAACAAGTCCACCGCCCACGCCGCCGAGGCCGTGAAGGCGGCCGACACCGCCACCAAGGCCGTGACGGACGCCATGGCGGTCGCCAAGGCGGCCCGGGACGCGGAGTTGGCGCGCCTGGAGCAGGAGCGACTGCAGGGAATAGACGAGGCCCGGCTGCTGTCCGAGATCGAGGCGGAGGAGCAGGCCGAGTACGCGAACAAGCGGGCCCAGGAGACGCAGACGGATCAGGCGACCAAAGACCTGATCAGCGCGGCCGAAAAGGCCCTGTTCACGGACGGCGACCTGTCGCTCGCCGCCACCCTGGGCCGCAAGGCCGCCATCGCGCTGCTCCACGCCAAGGGAGCCTGGACGCGGGAGGCCGCCCAGTTCGCGCTGTCCGGCACCACCGACGACGTTCTCTCCTGGATCGACCTCGACCGGTCCCTCGCCCAGAACCAGGACAACCGGGAGACGGTCCTCTACATAGCGCAGATATCCAACCCGGCCATCGCCTCGGCGGCGCACGCGGCTCTGGCGAGCAGCAGCTCCACGGCGGTGGGCGACTTCCTCACGTCCGGGGTGATCCGCGCCTCGCAGGATGACAACCGCGTGCAGATCGGCCGCATCCTCGGCCAAAATCCTGGCAAGGCCGTCACCGAGGCGGCCAACGACGCACTGGACAAGAACACCCCGGAGGCGTTGCAGGACTTCTTCGACCGGACCTACCCGGAGGCCGCACGGGAGGACGACGCGGTCGAGACCGCGACCTTGGTGGCGAACGGAGGCGACTACACCAAGGCCTACGGGGACGTTGCCTTGGAGGGGCCGACGTGGATGCGCCGGAACTTCGTCCAGGTCGTGCAGTACTCGGCGGCCCAGCTCGACCACGACTCCGCCACCCATGTCGCCGCGATCCAGGGGGCGATCGCCGCAGCGGCCAAGACCGCCTACGCGGCGCAGCAGACCGCGGCACTGGCGTCGCAGGTGGCGGCGACCGCCCGCGACGCCGCCGAAGAGGCGGAGGCCTGGGCCGACACGGCCGTGGCGGCGGGGGTGAAGGCCGGCCAGTACTCCGACCAGGCCCGGCAGAACGCCGACGCGGCGGACAAGTCGGTCGCGGACGCCCAGGCCTCGGCGAACAAGGCCTCGGCCGCCGCGACGACGGCGCGCAGCGCCTCCCGCTCTGCGAACTACTCCGCAAACAAGGCGATCGATGCGGCTCGTTCGGCCCTGGCCTCCTCCTACAGCGCCCAGGCATCCGCAGCCAGCGCGCGCCAGTCCGAACTCGAAGCGGGCCGGGACGCGGCCGCGGCGGCCGCCGCGGCGAACCAGGCGCGCGCAATCGCCGCCCAGAAGCGCCAGGAGGAGGTCCGCGAGGCCGCCCGTGAGGCCGCCGAGAAGGCACAGGAAGACCGGAACAACGGCAGCAACCCGGCTGACAACGACGCCAACGACGACGTCAACCATAACGGCAGCGGCGGCGACAACGACGAGTGGTACTCGGACGCTGGTTGGTGGGCCGACGCCTTCAACTACGTCAGTATCGGAGCGGGGTTCATCTCCGCCGGCCTCGGGCTCGCCAGCCTCGTCTTTCCACCATTCGCGGCCGTCGGCGTACCAGCCGCGGCGATCTTCGGCGGCATCGCGATGGGAGCCGGCGCTCTGAGCACCCTGTTCACCGGCATCGAATACGGCTTCACCAGCAGCAAGTTCCTGTGGGCCGCGAGCGGCACCGTGCTGGGCCTGGTCACCTACGGCCAGTCCAGGTGGATCACACCGGTCGCCAAGAGAGTGGCGCCCGTGGTGAAGCAGGTCGCGGAGGAGGGCAAGGAGCTTGTCTCCTCGATCACCAGCGGCCTGTCGTCGCTGTTCTGACCACCGTCCCGTGAGCCGTCGCGGCGTTCCCGTCAGGTGATAGGCCTGGTGTTCGACCTCGACTGTTCACCTGCCCCACTGATCTTGGTTCGTCCCCGGGACAGCAGGGCGGCCGTTCTTCACTCTTCGAGGTGTCGAGCAACGTCGTGTGAAGGAAAGGCCGCTGGTGAAGCGGCCCGCCCCTGAACGGCCCGAAGATGCCGCGCTGGGCATCCCGTGGTAAGAAGCCGTTGCCGTACGAGAGGTTCGGTCGCGGATCGAACTTGGTCCCGGTCGGTGATCGGCCTGTGGCCAGCATGAAGGCAGGGCCTCCTGCACAGCTCTTGGGTGTTGAAGTCCATTCGAGCGTCAGGAGGCCCTGTGCCTCAGTGTTCCGTGCCGGTGTCCATGGAGTCCAACCTGGACACCGCATCGTGCGACTGTCTCACCCATGTGTACGGGAACGCGGTTCAGCTCGACGGCATCCACCCACTAGGGCATCGGCGGCAGAGGGGCGCCCCAGCCGGTCATCACCGTGGGCACCGGCCCCGTCCTGCTTCGCCACCGACTCCAAAAGAGCAGCCACCTCGAGGGGCCATCACCCAAGGTACGAATCACGTTGCCGCGCACGGGCAGGGCGGAATCGGATGGCTTCTTGGGCACGGTGCCGAGCTCAAGGGTGCGGTCGGCCGGTGCATGCCTGCTGCTGAAACGCCCTGTCCCGCAGCCCCGCCGACTCGATCCCTTCGGCAGCACATAGCAGTCCGACGGCACCATGCGGGCGGTCCGGTGAGCTCGTGTCTGTGTTGGCGCGGGGGACGGAGTTGTCGGCGCCGGCTGGTGCTGCGGCACTAGACACGCTCGCGGTAGCCCCGGGGCCCATCGGCGAACTCCTTCAAGAAGGGTTCGACCACCGCGCGCCAGCTCTCCGGCCGGTCGTAGTGGACCAGATGACCGACGTCGGCCACCTCCGCGTACTGCCCGAGCGGCAGTACGCGGACCATCTCCTGGGCCTCGGCCCGGCCCAGCTCGCCGTCGATACCGCGGAGCACCAGGGTCGGGCACCGGACCTGCGCCAGTTCCTCCCAGTGCGCGTCGAACACCCAGGCCGCGCGGGACCGGAGCATCTTGCTGCGGGAGAAGACCGGGTGCCAGCCGTCGGCCCGCTCGGCCATCACCTCGGCGAAGAACTCGCCGCGGGCCGGGTCGGGCCGCTCCACCCAGGGGTCGTCCTCGCCGAACCACTTCCGCGCGTCGGCGAGGGTCGCGAACGGCACCGGCCAGGAGGTGAACCAGTCCTCCCACTCCCGCTGCGAGGCCGCGCCAAGCGCGGAGGCCCGCATCTCGCAGACGACCAGTGCACGGACGAGATCGGGGCGCTTCGCGGCGAGCTGCCAGGCGGTGAGCGCTCCCATCGCGTGCCCGACCAGGGTGACGGGGGCGAGGTCGAGCTGTTCGATCGCCGCCTCGGCATCGGCGACGTACGCCTCGCGGGTGTACGGGCCTTCGGCGGGCTTCTCGCTGTGGCCGTGACCGCGCTGATCGAGGCCGACGGCCCGGAACCGCTGGGCGATCCAGCGGGTGGCAGGGCCCCAGTGCGAGGCCCGCCCCATCAGTCCGTGGAGCAATAAGACCCCGGGGGTGCTCGGGCCTCCCCTGCGCTTTGTGGGCGGGTCGGAGAACTCCCAGGCCGTAAGGCGTACGCCGTCGGTCCCGGTCACATCGATGCGCCGCACCATGTGGTCTGGCACCCCCTTCGGGTCCTCGATCACCGCTGGATCACCACTGGATCACCGCTGGATCAGCACTGAATCACCGCTCGGTCGCCGTGTCGCCCTCCGGCCGTATGGCCGTGTGGCCGCGTCACGGCACACTATCGAACCTTTATTCGAAAATGAGCTTCTGCCGCCCAACACCCCTCGTTCGAGTGACCGGCTCCCAGGATTGACGGCGGCCGAGGAGGGGAGATCTTCTGCAGGAGGCGGGCCACTCGGGGATGAGGGCCCGTGGGGATCGACCTTGAGAGCTCGGGGCTCCGGGTCGAAGCAGGGGAGGACAGGCCCCGGCGCCGTGAGGCGCCGGGGTCCTCTGCTGCCCGGGGCACGGCCGGCTCCGGAACGCGGGCGGAGGCGACTCGGGCAGAGGCGACGCCCGCGGAGACAGGGGCGGCGGTCTCACGCAGGGCGCCACGCGGTCCGCGGACGGCCGGGACCGTGACAGCAGCCTCGTGGCAAACGTGCCGGGGCTGCCGGGCATGCGCGTACGACGGGCGCATCCTTCTGCTCCCTCCCTGACCGCGCGGCCACATGGCCGGCACTCCCAGGTGTCCGGGCCACAGCCTGGCACGCGATCCGTCCGGGCGCCGCACTTCCGTACGGAAAGGCGCCGCACTTCCGTACGGAGAACAGCGAGCGGACGACGCGCGGCAGCGGCCGGTCTGCCGGTGTCCCCCGTCCGTCGCACGGCCGACGGCGCCCGTCAGCAGTGCCTCCCGGCGATGCGGGTCAGCGCTTGGCCACGAACACGTGCGAGGCGATCTCGACGTCGAGCTCGGCCGCCTCTCCGCTGCTGCCGACCAGCACCCCGCCGGGCGACTGGGTCACGCTGACCACGGAGCCGGGCTGCACGCCCGCCCGCCGCAGCGTGTACATCAGCTGGGCGTCCGTCTGGATCGGCTCACCGATGCGGCGCACCACCACGGTCTTGCCCTCGGAGCCCGGTTCGAGCTCCGACAGGCTCACCATGTTCTCGTCGAGGAACGGGTCGGCCTCGGCCTTCTCCCCCAGCTCCTCCAGGCCCGGGATCGGGTTCCCGTACGGGGACTCCGTGGGGTGGCGCAACAGCTCCAGCACCCGCTTCTCCACGGCCTCGCTCATCACGTGCTCCCAGCGGCACGCCTCGGCATGGACCTGCTCCCACTCCAGGCCGATCACGTCGACCAGCAGGCACTCGGCGAGCCGGTGCTTGCGCATGACGCGCGTCGCGAGGCGGCGCCCCTCGCTGGTCAGCTCCAAATGGCGGTCGCCCGCCACCTGCACCAGGCCGTCGCGCTCCATGCGCGCCACGGTCTGGCTGACCGTCGGACCGCTCTGGTCCAACCGCTCCGCAATCCGGGCGCGCATGGGGACCACGCCTTCCTCTTCGAGTTCGAGGATGGTGCGGAGATACATCTCCGTGGTGTCGATCAGTCCGGACATTCGTGCCCCTCGATGCTGTGACATGAAAAACGTCGTGCGCTGGCCCTGGTGCAATTCTGACGCATACCACCGACAACCGTGCCCCGGCGGCCGAACACCGTGCGGCGGGGCGGCACGGGCGGTATTGACAGGCCACCGGTCCGGACCGCACCGTGATCGGCGGCGCGGACACCTCACCCCGCCGGAAAGGGCCCTTGGCGATGAGCGACAGCGAGCTGGCCGGTCAGTTCTTCGATGCGGCGATCGGGCTGCTGAAGCGGGTACGTGACGAGGAGTCCGCACACATCGCCGCCGCAGGGGCCGCGATCGCCGACACCGTCGCCGCCGGCGGCAGGCTCTTCGCCTTCGGTGCCGGGCACTCCTCGCTCGCCGCGCAGGACGTCGTCTACCGCGCGGGCGGACTCGCCCTGATGAACCTGCTGGCCGTACCGGGGACGGTCGGGGTCGATGTCATGCCGGCGACGCTCGGCTCGGCACTGGAGCGGGTCGAAGGACTGGCGGGCGCGGTGCTCGACTCCAGCCCGGCCAGGGCGGGCGACGTCCTCGTGATCATCTCGCTCTCCGGGCGCAACGCACTGCCCATCGAGATGGCGGTGAACGCGCGGGCGCTCGGGCTGAAGGTCATCGGTGTCACCTCGGTGGCCTATACGGACGGCACCCGTTCCCGGCACCGCTCGGGCGGCTTTCTGCGGGACCACTGCGACATCGTGCTCGACAGCAAGATAGCCATCGGGGACGCGGAGCTGACCGCCGACGGGGTCGAGGCACCGTTCGCGCCCGCGTCGACGGTGGTCACCAGTGCGGTGATGCAGGCGATGATGGCCGCCGCCGTGGAACAGCTCGTGCAGCGGGGGATCGAGCCGCCGATGCTGCGGTCGGGGAACGTCGACGGCGGTCACGAGTGGAACGGACGTGTCATGACCGAGTACCGGGACCGGATCTTCTACCGCCACGGCAGCTGACCCGCGGTCCGGCCGCCGTCCCCGAAGCGATGCCGGACGGACCTGCCCAAACCTGCCCACACCTGCGCGGACCCGCCCGGACCCGCCTCGTCACCCGGACGTCGGCGCCAGCGCCCGGGCCAGGTCCACCGCGGCGGCGACCCGGACCGCCACGCTCTCCGCGTACACCGCGTCGGCGCGTCCGAAGGCCGTGCGGTGGGCGGAGCGCAGAAACGTCACCACGCCCAGCGTGCGCCCCCTGCTCCGGAGCACCGTGCACAGGGCGTGCACCGAGTCGTCCGGCCACTGCCGTTCGGCGGCCCACTCCGCGGCCCCGGGCCCCGGGTCCGGGGCGCTGGAGCGCACCGAACCCGTGCGGTCCACCGCCTGAAGCGCCGGGTGCCCCGCCGCGTACCGCAACGGGATGCCGCCGCCGGCCACCCTCAGGCACGGGCCCGGCTCACCGGACGGGGTCGCCGCCACCCGCACCAGCCGCTCCCCCGCCACCAGGTCGACCAGCGCATGGTCGGCGAAGCCCGCGAGGGCGTAGTCCAGATGCGCCATCGCCGCCTCCATCGGGTCCTCGCACTCGGAGGCCGACCGCGAGGCCCGGTGCAACTGGTTCGCGCGGAACCGCACCCGGTCCGCCTCCTGCGCCGCGAGGCGCTCCGCCGTCACGTCCCGGAACAGCCAGGCGACCCCCAGCGGAACCGGTTCCTCGGCCAGCGGCGACGCCAGCCGCAGAAAGCCGCTGTACCAGCAGCGCCGCCGGTCCTTCTCCCCCGCCGTCCGCAGAGTCACCCACAGCTCTGCGGGCTCCGGTGGTGCGCCCTCGGCGAGCACGTGCTCCAACGCGCCCTCCAGGTCCTCGACGCCCTGGGCGACGAGTTCGCCCAGCGGGCGCCCCAGCAGCGTCGTACGGCCGCCACCCAGCGCCCGTGCGGCATACGCGTTGACCACCGTCGGCCGCAGATCGGCGTCGACCAGCACCACGCCCCACGCCGCGTCCTCGAGGAGTGCCTCACTCAGCGCGATCGACCGCTCCAGATCGATCTGCGCGTGCACCTCGCCGAACGCGCAGTACACCCCGGCGGGCTTCCCGTCCGCACCCCGAACCCCCGCCGCCTGCGTCCGTACGAGCACCCGGCCACCGTCCTTGCGCAGCAGCGCGAACTCGTGGACTTGGCGACCGGTACCGTCCATGGCGGCCATCAGCCGCTCCTGCACCTCCGCCGCGTCCGCCGGCCGCACCGCCCACCCGGCCAGTCCGGGCCGGCCCACGGCCTCCTCGGCGGACCAGCCGAGAAGCCGCTCGGCCTCACGGTTCCAGTGGGTGACCATGCCGTCCGTGTCGAACGCGCAGAACGCCGCGTCCATCCCGTCGAGCAATGCCGCGAGCAGGGGGACCCCGGGCCCGGGCCCCGGCCCCTCACCGGGCCCGAGCGCGCCGGCCGTTCCACTGCTTGTGGACGCGTTCATCCCCGTACCCCCGCAGGACGTATCCGGCATTACCGCACGTCAGACCATTGAACTCGAACGTGACCCGGTGCACACCGACTTCGTGGAAATAGGCCCGCCCATTAATTCCCTTGTGCGGTCCCCGAGAGGTTCCTAGGCTGCTGTCAGCGATGAAAGGAGGTGATCCGAGAAGTGAAGTCTTATCGGATTCGTGAGGTGGCTGCGGGCTGACACCCGTCGTCGCACACCGTGCACCTCGGCAGGCTGTCTGCCGAAATCCAAGCAGTCACCGACCCGCAGGCTCGCCGGTAAGTCCGGCCGGCTCCTCCGCAAGGAGGGACCAGAGCCTGCGGGTTTCCGCTTGTCCGGGTTGCCCGGGCTCCTTCACGGGCACAGGCGCTCGACGCGCCAGCCCTCGCCCTCGCGGACATACCTCAGCCGGTCGTGCAGCCGGTTCGCGTGACCCTGCCAGAACTCGATCGTCTCGGGCACGACACGGAAACCGCCCCAGTGCGGCGGCGCGGGGACGTGTTCGCCCTCGGGGTAGCGGGCCGCCAGCTCCTCGTAGCGCGCGATCAGCTCCTGCCGGGAGCCGATCACCGTCGACTGGGCGCTCGCCCATGCGCCCAGCTGGGAACCGTGCGGACGGGTGCGGAAGTAGGCGACCGTCTCGTCGCGGCCGACACGGGCCGCCGTTCCGGTGACGATGACCTGGCGGGCCATGGGGTGCCAGGGGAAGAGCAGCGAGACGTGCGGGTTGGCGGTCAGCTCCCGGCCCTTGCGGGATTCGTAGTTGGTGAAGAAGACGAAGCCGCGGGCGTCGTACTTCTTCAGCAGCACCGTGCGCGAGGACGGCCGGCCCTCCGGGGTGGCGGTGGACACCACCATGGCGTTGGGCTCATGGAGCAGCCCTCCGACGGCGACCTGCCGGAACCAGTGGGCGAACTGCTGCATCGGGTCGGCGGCCAGCGTGTCCTCGGTGAAGGCCTCGGAACGGTACTGCTCGCGCATCGCGGCCGGATCGGTGATGGAATCGGAGGGGGAGTCTGCGGTGGGCACGGGTTCATCCTGCCGCAGAGGCCGAGTGCGCCAGGTGAGGAGGGCATCGATCCGACTCCGTCCGATCGGGGCGCTGTGCCGGATGTCACGCTTCCCCGCATCGTGAGAGCCCGCCAATATCGTGGATAGGCCACTGTCGCTTGGGTACAGCCGTCCACCGAGGGAGCCGCCATGTCCGACTTCGTACCGGGACTAGAGGGAGTCATCGCCTTCGAGACGGAGATCGCCGAACCGGACAAGGAAGGCGGTTCACTCCGTTACCGCGGGGTCGACATCGAGGATCTCGTCGGCCACGTGTCGTTCGGAAACGTCTGGGGTCTGCTGGTCGACGGGGCGTTCAATCCCGGCCTGCCGCCCGCCGAACCGTTCCCGATCCCGGTGCACTCGGGGGACATCCGGGTGGATGTGCAGTCGGCGCTGGCCATGCTCGCCCCGGTCTGGGGCCTGAAGCCGCTGCTCGACATCGACGAGGAGACCGCGCGCAACGATCTGGCGCGGGCCGCCGTGATGGCGCTGTCGTACGTCGCCCAGTCGGCGCGCGGACAGGGGCTGCCGATGGTTCCGCAGAGCGAGATCGACAAGGCGCAGTCCGTGGTCGAACGGTTCATGATCCGTTGGCGCGGTGAGCCGGACCCCAAGCATGTGAAGGCCGTCGACGCCTACTGGACGTCGGCCGCCGAGCACGGCATGAACGCGTCCACGTTCACCGCCCGGGTCATCGCGTCGACCGGGGCCGACGTGGCCGCGGCGCTGTCGGGTGCGGTGGGTGCGATGTCCGGACCGCTGCACGGCGGTGCGCCGTCCCGGGTCCTCGGCATGATCGAGGAGATCGAGCGGACCGGCGACGCCACCGCGTATGTGCGGAAGGCCCTGGACAAGGGCGAACGGCTAATGGGCTTCGGGCACCGGGTCTACCGGGCGGAGGACCCCCGGGCGCGTGTGCTGCGGCGTACGGCCGAGGAGTTGGGCGCACCGCGCTTCGAGGTGGCGCAGGCGCTGGAGCGGGCCGCGCTGGAGGAGTTGCACGCGCGGCGCCCGGACCGGGTGCTGGCGACGAACGTGGAGTTCTGGGCGGCGATCATGCTGGACTTCGCGGAGGTTCCGGCGCACATGTTCACCTCGATGTTCACCTGCGCGCGGACAGCGGGCTGGTCGGCGCACATCCTGGAGCAGAAGCGCACGGGCCGGCTGGTGCGGCCTTCGGCACGGTACGTCGGGCCCGGGGCGCGCAGTCCGCGGGAGATCGAGGGGTACGAGCAGATCACGGACCTGGCGACCTGAGACCGCCCGGCCCGCCCCGTGCCGTGAGGCCCGGGGCGGGCGTGCCAAACGCACGGAAGGCGGGCGTGGGGATCTCATCAGGTGGGCCTATTACCTCGGTCGTGCGGTATTCCCCGTGAGCGGTTGCCATCCACCAGTCCGCGCGATTCACTTGCACGCAGGTCCGGTAAATCGGCGGGGGGAGGGTGCACATGCTGTTGAACTTCAGGGTGTCGAACCATCGCTCGATCCGGGAGGAGCAGGAACTCCAGCTTCACCCCGCCTATGACTCGGACCGGCCCCCTGGCACGGACTGGCAGGCCGTGCCCGTGGCGGGCTTATTCGGCGCCAATGCAGCCGGCAAGTCGAACCTCGTCGGCGCGCTGGAGTACATGGCCCGGATGGTGGTGAACTCGCATCGCGACGCGGAGCCCGGCGACGGCATCACTCGCAGTCCCTTCCGTCTGGACAACGCCTCAGCCGATGAGCCCTCGTGGTACGTGGTGGACCTGCTGCTCCGTGGTGTCCGCTACACCTACGGTTTCAGCGTCGACGACGAGAAAGTCCTCGACGAGTGGCTCTACAGCTATCCGCATGGCAAGAAGCGCAAGATCTTCGAGCGCCCCGACGGCGACGTACGGCCCGGTGACTCACAGGCCAAACGCGAACTTGAACTCGTCGAGAACATCACCGAACCCAATGTGCTGTTCCTGACCATGGCGGCACGTTCCAGGCAGATGGACTTCCGCCCGGTCTATGACTGGTTCCTGACCGACCTGAGGTTCGGTCGGCAGGGACGTGGACGCTTCGTCGGCCCCGAGGTGGGCCGGATGCTGGAGACACCGGAACGTCATCCCGAGCTCATGGCCCTCTTGCGCGCGGCCGACCTGGGCATCGAGGAGTGCGGCACGGAGCGCGTGCTCCTGGACGAGGACGCACTGCGACAGCGGTACGGCAGACGCGTTCCGCAGCGTCTGCTCGCCCAGCTGGAAGAAGACGGCCCGCAGGAACAGGTACGTCCATGGCTCGGGCATCGCGGTCGTACCGGCGTGGTGCGGATGGACGTGCACGAGCAGTCCGCCGGCACCCGGGCGCTTCTGGAACAGGCTCCACGGTTCATGTCGGTCCTGCGGCAGGGCGGCACCTTCGTCGTGGACGAGATCGACTCCAGTCTCCACCCGTTGCTCACCGCACAGCTCATCGGCCTCTTCCAGGACCCGGCCACCAACCCGCACGGAGCGCAACTGGTCTTCACCACCCACGATGCCAGCCTGCTGGGTCGCATGGGCGGGGAGGACATCCTCAAGCGGGACCAGGTGTGGTTCGTGGAGAAGAACCAGTACGGGGAGACGGAGTTGTTCGCCCTGTCGGAGTTCAAGCCACGCATCGGGGAGAACCACGAGCGCCGTTACCTGGGCGGCAGCTACGGCGGCGTGCCCTTCATCGACGACAGTTTCGCCAGAGCTCTGGCGGGCCGGGGGGAGCAGGATGGCGAGGACACCGAAGCCGAGCGGCCGGAATCGTCCCTCTTTTGAGTCCCACCTCGACAGGCGAACCGGGCGTCGTGACGCCCGGCAGCGATTACTGGTCGTGTGCGGCACCGAGGTGACCGAACGGGACTATGTGCAGGGGCTCAAGAGCTCTGCGAGAAATCCGGCGGTTTCGGTCAAGGTCATCGAGCGCCCCAAAGCGCCTTCTCAAGTCGTCTCGTACACAGTGAAGTTACTCAATTCGACGGCCGACGAGTACGACCAGGCGTGGTGCGTCTTCGATGTCGACGAATTCACGGACATCGACCAGGCCATGGCTGAAGCGGGCCGCCATGGCGTTGCTGTGGCGCTGTCCAATCCATGCTTTGAGCTGTGGCTGTTGCTGCACTTCACCGACCACCGCAGTCACGCCCCGTCGTATGCCCATCTCGTGCCGCACCTGGACCGACACACGCCGGGCGGATACAGCAAGACCGGCCTCGACTTCCGCCTCTACAAGGACACCTGGCGCGAAGCCGTCCGCCGCGCGAGAGGACTGGCCCCGGAGGGCAAGGAGCCGGAGGTGAACCCCTCCACCGGCATGTGGCAGCTCGCCCTCACCATCGGCGGCCCGGCGTAGCGGCACAAGGTCCGGGGCCGGTGCGCCGGCCCCGGGCTCAGCCCAGGGCCTCGTCCAGCAGCGCCGCCCACTGGGCCACGACCCTGCGGCGGCGGGCGGTGTCGTCGGTCAGGAGGTTGGCGAGGCCCAGGCCGCGGGCCATGTCGAGGAGGCCCTGGACGGTTTCGCGTACGCCGGGCTTCGTCTCGTCGGCGCCGAGGAGTGCGACGGCGATGCGATGGGTCTCACGGCCGACGCGGGCTTCCAGTTCGGTGACGCGGGGGCGGAGTTGCTCCTCGTTGGAGGCGGCGACCCAGAGCTGGAGCGCGGCGCGGAAGAGGGGGCCGGTGTAGAGGTCGACGAGCGCGACGACGACCTCGGCCCGGCCCTGGACGGGCAGGGCGCGCAGCGCGGCGGAGCGTTCCTCGGCGACATACTCGACGGCGCCGGTGAACAGGTCCTCGCGGGTGGGGAAGTGGTGCTGGGCGGCGCCGCGCGAGACTCCGGCGCGTTCGGCGACGACGGCGACGGTGGAGCCCGCCCAGCCGTGTTCGGCCAGGCAGGCGACCGCCGCTTCGAGGAGTTTCTGCCGGGTGGCACGGCTGCGGTCCTGCTTGGGGGGTGTCACAGCAGCCATGCGGGGTCCCGTCGTTCGAGGAAGGCCGTCATCCCCTCCCGTGCGTCGTCGGAGGCGAACAGGGCCGCCGAGCGGGCGATGAGGTCTTCCGAGTGCTGGTCGAAGCTCCGCAGCACACTAGCCGTGACCAGCTCCTTCGATGCGGCCAGCCCCTGCGGGGAGGCCCGGCGCAGCCCGTCCAGCACGGGCACCAGCGCCTTGTCCACGTCCTCGGCGGCCAGGGTGACGAACCCGGTGCGGGCGGCCTCCGTCGCGTCGAAGCGTTCGCCGGTGAGGTAGTAGCGGGCGGCGGCACGGGGGTCGACGCGGGGCAGCAGCGGCATCGAGATGACGGCGGGGGCCAGGCCCAGCCGCGATTCGGTGAGGGCGAACGAGGCGCCGGGGCCCGCGACGGAGATGTCACAGGCCGCGAGCAGGCCGAGCCCGCCGGCCCGGACATGGCCGGTGACCCGGGCGACGACGGGCTTGGGCAGGGCCACGATGTGACGCATCAGGGCCACGAAGGCGTGCGGGTCGGGCGGTGCGGTGAGGTCGGCTCCGGCGCAGAACGTCGTACCGGTGTGGGCGAGGACCACGGCGCGTACGCCGTCGTCGGCGGCGCAGGCGTCGAGGGCCTCGGTGAGTGCGCCGACGAGCCCGGCGCTCAGGGCGTTGCGGTTGGCCGGGGAGTCGAGGGTGAGGGTGGTGATGCCGCGCTCGTGGGCGGCGGGGGCGAGGGTCATGACTGCTTCTCCCGGTCGCGCAGTTCACGGCGCAGGATCTTCCCGGAGACCGCGCGCGGTACGGCCTCGATGAAGGCGACCTGCCGGACCTTCTTGTACGGGGCGACGCGTTCGGCGACGTATGCCATGACGTCGTCGGCGGTCAGGTCTCCCGCGGACGGCTGGCGGACGACGTAGGCCTTGGGGACCTCGTTGCGCTCGGTGTCGTACACCCCGATGACGGCGGCGTCGGCGATGTCCGGGTGGGTGAGCAGCAGGGCCTCCAGGTCGGCGGGGGCGACTTGGTAGCCCTTGTACTTGATGAGTTCCTTCACCCGGTCCACGACGAACAGCCAGCCCTCCTCGTCGACCCGGCCGACGTCGCCGGTGTGCAGCCAGCCGTCGGCGTCGATCATGGCGGTGGTGGCCTCGGGGCGGCCGAGGTAGCCCTTCATCACCTGGGGGCCGCGGATGAGGATCTCGCCCTCGGCGCCGGTGCCGAGGTCGGTCGTGGGGTCGTCCAGCGAGACGATCCGCATCTCGGTGCCGGGCAGCAGCTTCCCGACGGCGGCGGCCGGAGGGTTCTCCACCTCCAGGGGCACGACGTGGGTACCGGGCGAGAGTTCCGTCATGCCGTACGCCTGGCGTATGGGCGGGATGCCCAGGCGGGTGGAGCAGGCGGCGGCGAGTTCGGCGTCCAGCGGGGCGGCGGCGCTGACGATGTACTCCAGCGACGACAGGTCGTAGTCGTCGACGGCCGGGTGTTTGGCGAGGGCCAGGACGATGGGCGGGGCGACGTACAGCCCGCTGATGCGGTGCTCCTGGATGGCGCCGAGGAACTGGTCGAGGTCGAAGCGGGGCAGCACCACGACGGTGGCCCCGCAGCGCAGCGGGACGTTCATCAGGGCGGTCAGCCCGTAGATGTGGAAGAACGGCAGGACGGCGAGGATGCTGTCGCCGGGCTTCAGCGGGATGAAGGGGCGCAGCTGCTCCAGGTTGGTGCCGATGGAGCGGTGGGTGAGCATGACGCCCTTGGGTGCGCCGGTGGTGCCGGAGGAGTACGGCAGGGCGGCGAGGTCCTCGGCCGGGTCGATGACCCTCGCCGGTTCGGGGGCGGTGGAGCCGAGCATGTCGAGGACGGAGATGTGTCCTTCGGCCTGGTCGCAGACGAAGATCTGCTCGATGCCGCCGGCGCGTTCGGCGGCCTGCCGGGCGACGTCCAGGAAGAGGGAGACGGTGACGATCCAGCGGGCGCCGGAGTCGGTCAGCTGTTTGGCGAACTCCTCGGCGGTGGCCAGCGGGTGGACGGTGGTGACGGCGGCGCCGGCCCGGGTGGCCCCGTAGAAGACGGCGGGGTAGGCGATCGTGTTGGGGCTGTGCAGGGCGAGGACGTCGCCCTTGCGCAGGCCGGCCTCGGCGAGGTGGGCGGCGATCCGCCGGTGGAAGGTGTCGAGCTGGGCGTAGGTGACGCTCATGCCGTTGGTGCCGTCGACCAGGGCGACGGTGTCGCCGAACTGTTCGGTGGCATGGCCCAGGACGGCGTCGTGGATGGGTAGGTCCAGGGCCGGGACGTCTGCGTACTCGCTGTGGAACACCATGGCGGTTCCCTTCGGCGCGGGGTGCGGACAGGGGGGTGCGCTCCCGCCTCCGGGGCGGGGCCCGGGGAGGGCCCCGGACGGTGGTGCCTGCGGTGGGGCGTGTTCAGTACGACTTGGGCAGTCCGAGGGTCTGGTGGGAGACGTAGTTCAGGATCATTTCGCGGCTGACGGGTGCGATCCGGGAGACGCGTGCGGCCGTGACCAGGGACGCAAGGCCGTACTCGCGGGTGAGGCCGTTGCCGCCGAGGGTGTGCACGGCCTGGTCGACGGCCCGGACACAGGCCTCGGCGGCGGCGTACTTGGCCATGTTCGCGGCCTCGCCCGCGCCGATGTCGTCACCGCTGTCGTAGAGCCGGGCGGCCTTCTGCATCATCAGCCGGGCCAGTTCCAGCTCGATGTGCACCTGGGCCAGGGGGTGGGCGATGGCCTGGTGGGAACCGATCGGGGCGCCCTTCCAGACGGTGCGTTCCTTGGCGTAGGCGACGGCGCGTTCGACGGCGTAGCGGCCCATGCCGATCGCGAAGGCGGCGCCCATGATGCGTTCGGGGTTGAGCCCGGCGAAGAGCTGGAGCAGCCCGGCGTCCTCCTCGCCGACGAGCGCGTCGGCGGGCAGCCGTACGTCGTCCAGGACCAGCTCGAACTGCTTCTCGGCCGCGAAGAGTTCCATGTCGATGGGGGTGCGGGAGAAGCCCGGGGTGTCGCGGGGGACGATGAAGAGGCAGGGCTTCAGGTTGCCGGAACGGGCGTCCTCGGTGCGGCCGACGATCAGGGTGGCGTCGGAGATGTCGACGCCGGAGATGAAGACCTTGCGCCCGTTGAGGATCCAGTCGTCGCCGTCGCGGCGGGCGGTGGTGGTGATGCGGTGCGAGTTGGATCCGGCGTCGGGCTCGGTGATACCGAAGGACATGGACAGGGTGCCGTCGGAGAGGCCGGGGAGCCAGGCGCGTTTCTGCTCCTCGGTGCCGAAGCGGGCGATGACGGTGCCGCAGATCGCCGGGGAGACGACCAGCATCAGCAGCGGACTTCCGGCGGCACCCAACTCCTCCAGGACGATGGAGAGTTCAGCCATGCCACTGCCCCCGCCGCCGTATTCCTCGGGGAGGTTGACACCGAGGTAGCCGAGCTTGCCCGCCTCGGCCCACAGTTCGCGCGGGTGCTCGCCCTTGCGGGCGAGTTCGCTGCTGTAGTTCCGGCCGTACCGCTTGCCCAGCGCGGCGACGGCGGCGCGCAGGGCGCGGTGCTCTTCGGTTTCGAGGACGGTGCTCATGCGTTCTCCTCCGATGCGGTGGTCGCCGGCTCGGCCTGTCCTGGCTCACTCTGTCCCGGCTCGGTGTTGTCCGGTTCGGCCTGTCCCGGTTCGGTGTTGTCCGGCTCGGTGACGACGGCCAGCAGGGCGCCGACCTCCACCTGGAGGCCGGGGGCGGCGTGGAGTGCGGTGAGGGTGCCGGAGGCGGGGGCGAGGATGCGGTGCTCCATTTTCATCGCCTCCAGCCAGATCAGCGGCTGCCCGGCCTCGACCGCGGCCCCGGGCGCGAGGCCGTCCGCGAGGCGCACGACGGTGCCGGGCATGGGGGCGAGCAGGGAGCCGGGTTCGGTGCGTTCGGCGGGGTCGGTGAAGCGGGGCAGGGCGGTGAAGGCGTACGAGCCGGTGGCCGTGTCGACGTACACCTTCTCGCCGTGCACCGCGAGGGCGAAGTGCCGGGTGAGGCCGCCGGTTTCGAGGGTGACCCGGTCCGGCCGGGCGCTGACGACGCGTTCGCCGGTCTCCGGGAGGAGCGCGCCGCGCAGGGTGCGGTAGGCGATCTCGTACGGGGTGCCGTCGGGTTCGGCGCGGTAGCTCCGGGTCTGCGGGGCGGAGGGGACGTTGCGCCAGGCGCCGAAGCGGGCCGGTCCCGTGGCGGGCCGGTTGACGGCCTGGGCCAGGGCCGCGGCGGTGGCGGCGAGACGGCGGGCGGGCTCGTCGGCGGTCCGGCCCGCTTCGGTGAGGGCGGCCAGGTGGCGGTCGTAGAAGCCGGTGTCCAGGCGGGCGGCGGTGAAGTCCGGGTGGCGCAGGGACCGTACGAGCAGCTCCCGGTTGGTGACCGGGCCGTGGATCCGGGCGCGTTCGAGGGCGCGCGTGAGCAGGCGTACGGCTTCGGCGCGGGTCGGGGCGTGGGCGATGGCCTTGGCGAGCATCGGGTCGTAGTGCACGCCGACGGTGTCACCCCCGGTGTACCCGGTGTCGAGGCGGAGGCCGGGCTCGTCCGGTACGTCGAACGCGAGCAGTGCTCCGGTCTGCGGCTGCCAGTCCCGGGCCGGGTCCTCGGCGTACAGCCGGGCCTCGACGGCGTGCCCGTGCGGGGCGGGCGGTCCGTCGGCGGGCAGCGGTTCACCTTCGGCGACGCGCAGTTGCAGGGCGACCAGGTCGAGCCCGAACACCGCCTCGGTGACGGGGTGTTCGACCTGGAGGCGGGTGTTCATCTCCAGGAAGTACGGGCGTCCCTCGGCGGACACCAGGAACTCGACGGTGCCCGCGCCCCGGTAGCCCACCGCCTGCGCGGCAGCGACCGCGGCGTCGTGCAGCCGGGTCCGCAGTGCGTCGTCCAGGCCGGGGGCGGGGGCCTCCTCGATGACCTTCTGGTGGCGGCGCTGGAGCGAGCAGTCACGGGTGCCCAGCGCCCAGACCGTCCCCCGGTCGTCGGCCATCACCTGGACCTCGACGTGCCGGCCCCGCTCGACGTACGGCTCGGCGAACACCTCGTCGTCGCCGAACGCCGACCTGGCCTCGGCGCGGGCGGCGGTCAGCTCACCGGGCAGGTCGCCGAGGTCCCGGACGATCCGCATCCCGCGCCCGCCGCCGCCCGCCGCCGCCTTGAGCAGCAGCGGCAGATCCTCGGTGGTGGCGGTCGCCGGGTCGACGGGCGCCAGGAGCGGCACGTCGGCGGCGGCCATGAGTTCCTTGGCGCGGGTCTTGGAGGCCATCAGCTCGATGGCCTTGACCGGCGGCCCCACCCACACGAGCCCGGCGTCCTGGACCGCCTGCGCGAACCCGGCGTTCTCGGAGAGGAAGCCGTACCCGGGGTGCACGGCGTCGGCACCGGCCGCGAGCGCGGCGGCAACGATCAGGTCCCCGCGCAGATAGGTGTCGGCGGGCGCGTCGCCCGGGAGCCGTACGGCGGTGTCGGCCTCCCGGACGTGCAGGGCACCGGCGTCCGCGTCCGAGTACACCGCGACGGTCGCGATGCCCAGGGCGCGGCAGGTGCGGAAGATCCGGCAGGCGATCTCGCCCCGGTTGGCGACGAGGAGCGTACTGATGGTCATGTGGGTCCTCACATCCGGAAGACGCCGAAGCCGCCGCGGGCGCCCTCGACCGGTGCGGTGTGGATCGCGGACAGGCACATCCCGAGGACGGTCCTGGTGTCGCGCGGGTCGATGACTCCGTCGTCGTACAGCCGCCCCGACAGGAACATCGGCAGCGACTCCGACTCGATCTGCTGCTCGACCATGGCGCGCAGTCCGGCGTCGGCCTCGTCGTCGTAGGGCAGGCCCTTGGCGGCGGAGGAGGCGCGGGCGACGATCGACAGGACGCCGGCGAGCTGCTGGGGGCCCATGACGGCGGACTTGCTGCTGGGCCAGGCGAACAGGAAGCGCGGGTCGTAGGCCCGCCCGCACATGCCGTAGTGACCGGCCCCGTAGGAGGCGCCCATCAGCACGGACAGGTGCGGGACGCGGGAGTTGGACACCGCGTTGATCATCATGGCGCCGTGCTTGATGATGCCGCCCTGTTCGTACTCCCTGCCGACCATGTAGCCGGTGGTGTTGTGCAGGAAGAGCAGCGGAATGTCGCGCTGGTTGGCGAGTTGGATGAACTGCGCGGCCTTCTGCGACTCCTCGCTGAACAGCACGCCCTGCGCGTTGGCGAGGATGCCGACCGGGTAGCCGTGCAGCCGCGCCCATCCGGTGACCAGGCTGCTGCCGTAGAGCGGCTTGAACGCGTCGAAGTCCGATCCGTCGACCAGCCGGGCGATCACCTCGCGCGGGTCGAAGGGCACCTTGAGGTCGCCGGGCACGATCCCGATCAGCTCGTCCTCGTCGTACTTCGGCGGCTCGGCAGGCCCCGGATCGGCGTGTGCCTTGCGCCAGTTGAGGCGGGCGACGACCCGGCGGGCCTGGCGCAGCGCGTCGTGCTCGTCGAGGGCGTAGTGGTCGGCGAGGCCGGACGTACGGGCGTGCATCTCGGCGCCACCGAGGGACTCGTCGTCGCTCTCCTCGCCGGTGGCCATCTTCACCAGGGGCGGGCCACCGAGGAAGACTTTGGACTGCTCCTTGATCATCACGGTGTGGTCGGACATCCCGGGCACGTACGCACCGCCCGCGGTGGAGTTGCCGAAGACGACGGCCACGGTCGGGATGCCTGCGGCGGACAGCCGGGTGAGGTCGCGGAAGAGGGCCCCGCCCGGGATGAAGATCTCCTTCTGCGAGGGCAGGTCGGCTCCGCCGGACTCGACGAGGCTGATGCAGGGCAGCCGGTTGGCGAAGGCGATCTCGTTGGCCCGCAGGGCCTTCTTCAGGGTCCAGGGGTTGGAGGCCCCGCCGCGCACGGTCGGGTCGTTGGCGGTGATCAGGCACTCGACGCCCTCGACGATCCCGATCCCGGTGACCAGCGAGGCACCGACCGCGTAATCACTGCCCCAGGCGGCGAGCGGCGACAGTTCCAGGAACGGGGTGTCCGGGTCGACCAGCAGCTCGATCCGTTCCCGGGCGAGCAGCTTGCCGCGTTTGCGGTGCCGGGCCAGGTACTTCTCGCCGCCGCCCGCGAGGGCCTTGGCTTGTTCCGCGTCCAGTTCGGCGAGCTTGGCCAGCATCGCTTCGCGGTGGGCCGCGTACTCGGGTCCGGTGGTGTCCAGCGCGGTGGGCAGGACGGTCATGCGGGCACCTCCATGCGGTCGAGCAGGGCGACGGGGACGGGGAGGTGCCGCGAGCGCAGCCACTCCCCCACCGCCTTGGCCTGCGGGTCGAAGCGGGCCTGCGCGGCGACGCCCTCGCCGAGCAGGCCCTGGACGACGAAGTTCAACGCCCGCAGATGGGGCAGGACATGGCGTACGACGGTGAGCGGGGCGGTCTCCGGCAGCAGCTCCTGGAAGCGCTCGACGGTCAGCTCATGGACCAGCCACCGCCAGGCGTCGTCGTCCCTCACCCACACCCCGACGTTGGCGTCGCCACCCTTGTCACCGCTGCGGGCCCCGGCGAGCAGCCCGAGCGGGACGGTACGGGTGGGCCCGGCGGGCAGCGGCTGGGGCAGCGCGGGTTCCGGGACCGGAACCAGCTCCCGGTACGGCCCGGTGACCGTCACCGTCTCCCGCGCCCCGTCCGGCCCCACGGCCACCTGGCCGACCTCGCCCGCGTCCACCGTCCCGGCCTCGAACACCCCGTAGGGGGCGCCCTTTCCGGGCGGGGCGGTGACATGGAAGCCCGGGTAGCTGCCGAGGGCCAGCTCGACGGCCGCGCCGGACACCGCACGGCCGACCGCCTCGGCGTCCTGGTCGCGCACCACGAGCCGGAGCAGGGCGCTCCCGGTCTCCTGGGTCGCGGCGTCGGCCCGGTCGGTACGGGCCAGCTCCCACCGCACCTCGGCCGGCGGGTGCGCGGCGCGGGCGAGGGCGTCGGCGAACTGGTCCCGGACGAGCCGGGCCTTGGCCTCGATATCGAGACCGGTGAGCACGAAGACGACCTCGTTGCGCCAGCCGCCCAGCCGGGTCAGTCCGGTCTTCAGCGTGGGCGGGGGCGCCTCCCCGCGCACCCCGCTGATCCGCACCCGGTCCGGCCCGTCCTGCGTCAGGGTGACGGTGTCCAGGCGGGCGGTGACATCGGGCCCGGCGTACCGTGCCCCATGGGTCTCGTACAGCAGTTGGGCGGTGACGGTGCCGAGGTCGACGACACCGCCCGTCCCGTCGTGCTTGGTGATGACGCTGGAGCCGTCGGCGTGAATCTCGGCGAGCGGGAAGCCGGGACGTCGTACGTCGTGCTCCCCGAAGAAGGCGTAGTTGCCGCCAGTGGCCTGCGTCCCGCACTCCAGTACGTGCCCTGCGACGACGGCACCGGCCAGCGCGTCCAGGTCGTCCGGCCCCCAGCCGAAGTGCGCGGCGGCGGGGCCGGTCACGAGGGCGGCGTCGGTGACCCGCCCGGTGACCACGATGTCGGCCCCGGCCCGCAGGCAGGCGGCGATCCCGGCGCCGCCGAGGTAGGCGTTGGCGGTGAGGTACCCGGCGGGCACGGGCAGGCTGTCGCCCTCGACATGGGCGACCCGCACCGGGACATCGAGCTTCGCCGCCAACTCCCGGATGGCGTCGGCGAGTCCGGCCGGGTTGAGCCCTCCGGCGTTGGTCACGATCCGCACCCCGCGCTCCTGGGCGAGGTGGAGGTTCTCCTCCAACTGCCGCAGGAAGGTGGCGGCGTATCCGCGCGTCGGGTCCTTGAGGCGGCTGCGCCCCAGGATGAGCATGGTGAGTTCGGCGAGGTAGTCCCCGGTCAGCACGTCCAGGGGTCCGCCGGTGAGCATCTCGCGGACGGCGTCGAACCGGTCGCCGTAGAAACCGGAGGCGTTCCCGATCCGCAGCGGCGCCGTGCCCTCTCCCGGCCGGGTCACCGTTCCCCCTTCCGGGGGCGTCCGGTACCCGCCGGGCCGGCGAAGGCCTGCGCGATGTCCAGCCACCGCTCGGCGTCCGGGCCGACGGCGGTGAGGGCGAGGTCGTCGCGGTGAGCGCGCTGGGTGACCAGGAGGCAGAAGTCGAGCAGCGGCCCGCCGATCCGCTGCGCGGCGCCCTCCGGACCGTAGGCCATCAACTCACCGTCCAGCCCCTGGAGTTCCACCCGGAACTGCTCGGCGGGCGGCTGCTCGCCGCGGACGAAGTAGGCGTAGTCCCGGGCCCGTACGCCGATCCGGGCCACATGCCGCAGCCGGCCGGTCGGCTGCCGGGTCACCCCGAGGGCGTCGGCGATGTCCTGGCCGTGTGCCCAGGTCTCCATCAGCCGCGCGGTCGCCATGGAGGCGACGCTCATCGGCGGGCCGTACCAGGGGAACTTCACCCCGGGCGGCGCCGCCCGCAACGCCTCGTGCAGCTCGTTGCGCCCCTCCCGCCACCGTACGAGCAACTCCTCGGCGGGCAGCAGCGAGACGATCTCCCGGGCCGCCTCGTCCACGAACGTCTCGGGCCGGGCGAGCGCCTTCTCGACCTCGGCGCCGAACGCGTCCGGCTCGGTGACGGCGATCAGGGCGACCTCGTCGGTCCAGAGCAGATGGGCGATCTGGTGGGCGACGCTCCACCCCTCGGCAGGGGTCGGCGCGGCCCACTGCGCCGGACCAGCCCCGGCGACCAGCAGGTCGAGTTCCTCGCTCTCCTGGCTCAGGTCGTCGAGTACGGCGACGGTCACGGCCGATGCTTCGGACACGGTGCACTCCCTCGGGGCGTGGCGGTGTGCCCGGGAGCATGCCAGCGCTCAAGAAAACAAGCAAGCATGCTTGCATGATTTTCTTACCGGGGCCCGCCTGGGTTTCCCGGACCTGGGAGTGTGTCCGAACGGTCGTCGCTCCCGCGGATCACCCTTCCCTGGCCCTGCTCAGGAATCAGGATTCGGTCGATTCCTGAACGGGATGGGTGGTGGGGCCCGACGGCCGGGACGGCTCGCCCGGGATTCCGGCGGGCGACGCCTCCCGCATCGGGAAGGCCATCAGGGTCATACCCACGGGCATCGTTCCGGGCGAACGGGGCAGGCGGGCGGCGTCATGCAGTTCCCTCGCGATGTCGGCGAGCTTCTGCCGGGCCGCGTCCCACACCTCTGGCTCCACCCACAGTTCCGCATCGACCGTCACCCCCCTGCCTCCCGGATCCCGGCGCACGGCACGCTCCTTGAGCGTGTGGGCCAGGGTGGCTCCCAGCAACTGGGCCCCGTCGTGCCGGTCGGACAGCGGCGAACCGTGGACGGTGCGGTAGCGGCGCTCCCGGCCGCCGCGGCGGGTGCGTTCCTCGGCCAGTTCGACCAGCCCGACGGCGTCCAGGTTCCGAAGGTGCCGGCTCGCCAGGGCGTGGGAGATGTCCAGCTCCCGGGAGAGTTCGGCGGCGGACATCGGCCCGGGCCACATGAGCGTGAGCATCCGCAGCCGCAGGGGGTGGGCGAGTGCTCTCAGAACGGGGTCCGTGTCGGTCACCCCGCCAAGTAAAGCGCATGCCTCGTGGCCGAGTTCTACCGCCAACGAAATGGTTGGGGGTAGGGTGCCGAAGCCTGACACGACGTCACGGAGGGGGCGAGGAATGACTGTCGGCTTATTCACCGTACTGAGGGACCGCAATGCGCGCGTCTACATGACGGGCGTGATCATCTCCGGCTTCGGGGATTCGGCCATGCTGCTGGCCGCCGGGGTCTGGGTGAAGGAGCTCACCGGCTCCAACAGCCTTGCCGCCCTGGTGGGTTTCTGCTCCTGGGCACCGACCCTGGCCGGACCGTTCATCGGCACCCTGGCCGACCGGATGCGCCGCCGCACCCTCCTGATCGCCACGAGCCTGACTCTGGGCCTGATCATGATGGCGCCGCTCGCCGTGCGCTCCTCGCAGGATGTCTGGCTGCTCTTCGCGGCGCCGACCTCGGTGGGCGTGGGAACGGTACTCATGGATGCCGCCGAAACCGCGTTGATCGCATCCGCCATACCGAGCAAGCTGCGCGGGGACTTCAACGGCCTGGTCCGGACCGCGATCGAGAGCAACAAACTGATCGGCCCCCTGATCGGTGCGGGCCTCTTCACCCTGTTCGGCGGTCCCACCGTCGCGCTGCTGAACGCACTGTCCTTCCTCCTGGCCGCGGCCGCATTCGCGCTGATCCGCGTGCGCGAAGCCGTGCCCGCACGCCGGGCAGGGCAGAAGTGGACCGCCGAGACCGCGGAAGGGATCCGCTACCTCTGGCGGCATCCGATGCTGCGCTCCTTGGTGGTCGCGGGTGGTTGCGCCATGGCGGCATCGAGCCTCAGCAGCACCGCCACCTACGCGCTCCTGGACATCGGCCTGCACCAGCCCGCGGCATACGCCGGCGTCCTCACCTCCCTCCAGGGGGTCGGATCGATCATCAGCGGCCTGGCAGCCGGCGCGCTCCTGCGCCGGCTTCCGGCACGCGCCCTGTCGGTCGTCGGACTGATCGTCTTCACACTCGGGGTCCTGACCCGGCTCACCGACCTCATTCCCGTCGTACTCGGCGGCAGCCTGCTCATCGGCCTGGGCCTGCCCTGGCCGCTCATCAGCGCACTGACCGCGGTCCAGAAGGAAACGCCGAACGAACTGCTCGGCCGGGTCGCGGCCACCGCCAATACCCTGGTCTTCGCCCCGACCGGACTCGCCCTCCTCGCAGGCTCGGCCATGGTCGCGGTCCTCGACTACCGGATGCAGCTACTGGCGGCCGGCGCGCTGGGGCTGGTCACGGCCCTGCTGCTGACGGTCGGCGCTCGCGCCGCGAAGACACCGGATCCCGAGGCTCCGCGAACGGACATCTCGCACGCCGACGCTCGGTGAAGGGCAATGGACAAGAGCGGGTGGGCACTAAGGTCCTCAGCCATGACCGAACCAGCCTGCCTGCCCGCCATCCGCGCGGCCTACGACACCGTTGCCATCAACTACGCCAAGCTCGTGCCCCCGAGGTTCGGGGACGACGTCTACGGCCGCGCGATGATAAGCACGTTCGCCGAACTCACGCGGGCCCTCGACGCCGGACCCGTCGCCGACCTCGGCTGCGGGCCCGGCCACGTGACAGCACACCTTCAGTCCCTCGGGGTGACCGCGTTCGGCATCGACCTGTCCCCGGAGACGGTTGCGGTTGCCCGTCGCAGGCATCCGGACCTGCGATTCGACGAAGGGTCGATGACCGACCTGGACCTGGCTGACGGCAGTCTTGGCGGCGCCATCGCCTGGTACTCCATCGTGCACACCCCTCCGGAGCTGCTGCCGGTTGTCTTCGCAGAGTTCCACCGCGTGCTGGCTCCAGGCGGCCATCTACTGATCGCTTTCAAGGCCGGTGACAAGCTCCGGCACCTGGAAAACGCATACGGGCACGAGCTGTCCCTCGACGTCTACTGGGTCTCTCCCGACCGCATCGCCGAGCTGCTGAGTCAGGCCGGGCTGATGGTGGATGCCCGGCTGATCCGCGAGCCGAATGAGCAGGAGAAGCCCCGGCAAGGTCAGCAGGCGTACCTCCTGGCCCGAAAGCCGGAGACGCCGGAGACGCCGGGAGCAGGAGCTGCCGACACCACCGCGTAACTCGGCCCAGTAGCCCGCGGCAGCAGCAGATCACCCGGCCGCCGCCAACGCCCGGCCGGGACCGCGGTCAGGCGTCGGCGCCCGCCGCCTGACCCGTGCCGTGCCGCTCGCCCTTCTCCCCAGCACCTTGCTTGGTGGTGGCGCGCACCGCGCCCATGCTCGCCCCGATGACCAGGGCGATGGCCAGGGCGTCCGTCGCGGAGAGGGCCTGGTCGAGGACGAGGAAGCCGGCCGTGGCCGCGATGGCCGGCTCCAGGCTCATCAGGATCGCAAAGGTGGGTGCGGGCATGCGGCGCAGCGCGATGAGTTCGAGGGTGTACGGCAGAACCGAGCTGAGCAGCGCCACCGCCGCCCCGAGCCCCAGGGTGGACGGGACCAGCAGGCGCGAGCCGGATTCCAGGATGCCGAGGGGCAGCGAGAGGAGCGCGGCAACCGCCATGGCCAGGGCGAGGCCGTCCAGTTGGGGGAAGCGACGGCCGGTGCGGGCGCTGAAGACGATGTACGCCGCCCACATGGCACCCGCGCCCAGTGCGTACGCGGCACCTGCGGGATCGAGGCGGTCGAAGCCTCCCCCGCTCAGCAGCACCACACCGCCCAGCGCGAGGCCCGCCCACACCACGTTGGCCGCCCGGCGCGAGGCGATCACCGACAGGGCCAGCGGGCCCAGCACCTCCAGGGTGACGGCAGCGCCCAGCGGGATACGGGCGGCAGCCTGGTAGAACAGCGCGTTCATACCGCCCATGGCCAGCCCGAACGCGAGGACCGTGCCCCAGTCGGCCGATGTGTGGCCGCGCAGCTTCGGACGGCAGACGAGCAGCAGGACGAGTGCGGCGGCGGCCAGTCGCAGGGTGACGACGCCGAGCGCTCCGGCCCGCGGCATCAGCAGGACCGCGATCGCGGAGCCGAACTGGACGGAGATGCCGCCCGCGACCACCAGCGCGACCGGGGCGAGCGCCGCCCTCCGACCCATGGGTCGTACCGGACCTGCCGCCCCGGCCGGGGCGGACACCGCCTCCGGTACGGCGACGGCTGCGACCCGTTCCGTGACCGCCACTCCTGCTGCCCTGCGCCGGCCGTTCACCTGGGGTGCCCCTCCCGAGCCTCTTGGTTCATTTCAATGCACTGCACGATCCAATGCACTGTACTCCCTTCACGGGACGTCTCTCCCTACGGTAGGTATCGGCGCGTAGCCCGTGAAATGCCTGCCGTACTCCCGTTATGCTTCCCGCGCATGAGCCTGGGACGCGGCGGCGACGGCCGCGAAGAGAGCCCGGCGGGGCGCGGGCCCGGCCGCGGCATCGAGGTCCGCCATCTGCGCGCCTTCCTCGCAATCGCCGACGAGGGCAACGTCACCCGCGCCGCCGACCGGCTCGGCCTCACCCAGCCCGCGGTCTCCCGCACCCTCGCCACCCTGGAACAGCGCCTCGGCATCCGGCTCGTCGACCGGTCCACCCACCATCTCGTCCTCACCCCCGAGGGCGTCGCCTTCCGGGACCGGGCCGCCGCCGCGGTCGCCGCGTTCGACGCGGCACTCGACCCCGCCGGGCTGCACCACTGGCCGCTGCGGCTGGGGCACGCCTGGTCCGCGTTCGGCCCCTACACCACACCGCTGCTCCGCCGCTGGCAGGAGCGGTATCCGCAGACCCCGCTGGAACTGCTGCGGATCGACGACCGCACCGCCGGACTCACCCGGGGCGAGGTCGACGCCGCCCTTCTGAGAGGCCCCGTCGAGGCACCGGGGCTGGTCACCGAGGTGCTGTTCGACGAGGGCCGGGTGGCGGCAGTGGCCGCGGACGGACCGCTCGCCGACCGCACCACGCTCCGGCTCGCCGATCTCGCGGGCGGCACCGTCGTCCTCAACACCGTCTCCGGCACCACCACCCTCGACCTCTGGCCCCCGGACGCCCGGCCCGCCGCCACCCTCACCGTCGCCAACACCGACGACTGGCTGACCGCCATCGCCGCCGGGCGCGGCACCGGCGTCTCCACCGCGTCCACCGCCGACATGCACCCGCACGCCGGAGTCGCCTTCCGCCCGCTCAGCGACGCCCCGACCGTCCCCGTCCTGCTGGCCCGACGGGACGCCCCCGGCCACCCCGCACTGCCGAACCTGGTCGCGCTGGCACGCGAGGTGGTGGGGCGGCGCGGCGCGGGGGGAGGCTGAGGTCCCGACCGGGGCGGCCGAGGTCGAGAATGCTCCTATGACCAAAGAACTGGTGAGGTTCCTCAAGGCCCGGCTGGATGAGGAGGCTGCCTTGGCCCAGCGCTGCGACGGTGACGGGTGCGGGGAGTGGTCCGCCCAGGGACACACGGTCGACTTCTGTCAGGTTGACCTCTCCGGTTTTCACCCCACGATTGCCCTGCATGTGGCGCTGCACGACCCAGCCCGCGTCCTGCGCGAGATCGAGGCCAAGCGACGCATCCTGGCCCGTCACGCCCGCGACCCCTGGCCGTGCCGCGACTTGCGTGACCTCGCTTCGCCCTACGCCGACCATCCCGACTTCCCCGCACGGGCCTGAAAAACCGCCGCACACGAGCAGAGCGCCCGACGAGGCAGCGTGCCGGTACCGAGCCTCGCCCAATGAAGATCGTTCGCCTGGCAGCCGTTAAGGACTTGCCCGGTCGTCACGTTCGGATCCACATCGTGAGGACTGCGGCGGTTGCGGTGCCAAGGAAGAGGAGCCTCGCAAGTTTCAGTAGTGCATGGCCACCACTACGTACATGACCGCCACGACTGCAACGAATCCGAGCGCGACCAAGATAATCAGTGCGCAGCCCAACGCTCCTGTCGTACCGACAATCGCCGCCCAGCCGACTCGCGTTGCCTGCTCGGCCCGTTGGAGTGCGTCTTGGTACTCACCGTCGTCGTACCAGCCACGATCAGTCATGGTCACCCCCGGCCGAACCCTATAGCTCGACCATCTCGCCCCAGCATTCGTCGGCGCGAATGCCGTGGGGGATAAAGCGTGATCGCCCAACAGCTCCTAGCCTCCGTGGACGCCCCGGACGAACAAAGTGCCCGTACGCCGACTGCCCGGGGGCGGGGCGATCACGGATGCCGACACGTCCACGTAACCGTGTTCCTTGAGCATCAGCACCCACACATCGGGTTCGAAGTCCCACCGCTTGACGACAGCGGGGTCTTCGTCGGACCCGCGCGGGATGTACGACGCCTGGCAGCCGTAGCACCCTTCGACCGGAGGCCGCTGGGAGAAGGCGAACACCCCTCCGGGCCTGAGGTTGGCGTGGATGACCGGCAGCAGCAGCCCGGGATCGGTGAACCAGACAGCACCGAACACGCTGTAGACCGCGTCGAAGATCGTGAGCGAGTCCCCGAGGTAGGTGAGGGCATCGGCCTGGTGGAGTTCCATTCCGTCCGTGCCCAGCCACCGCTCGCGTGCCTTGCCGAGTTGTTGGGCGGAGAGATCGACACCGGCGGCCTTCATGCCGAGCGTCGCGAGGTGAGCGGCATTCCCTCCAGCCCCGCACCCGAGGTCGAGCACACTGTCTCCGGAGCTGAGGTTGAGCACGTCGGCCCCCGGGCCGTGGTCCGGGTACTGGGTCCAGTTGAACCACGTGGTCTCGTCCTTGGCGTTCGTTTTCCGCCGTTGGGGCTTGCTCTGCGCGTACGTGTCCCAAGCGGTGCTGCGAGAGTCAGTCACTACCTGTCCGTTCTCGTTCACGGCGACAGCCGCCCGGCACGATACCGGGCGGCTGAAGCTCTGGCGGGTCCGTTGCTCCGCTTGCGGCAGCGCTACTTGGCAACGGGGCTGTCGGAGCAGCCCGCATAGCTCTGGGTGCAGTCGGCCGCGCCGTTGATCGGCCAGAACTCCGGGTCCACGTCGAAGCCGGCCGATCGGATCATCTCGGCCGTCCGACGCATCGCGGCTCGTCCCTCGGCGGGGCTGTGACCGCTGCTGCGGTCGGGGACGTGATGGATGAACCCGCCGCCGAGCGCCTCGCAGAACTCGGCGTAGTGCTTGGTGTGGAGCACGAACGCGTGCCAGAAGAGGTCCACGCGAAGGCTGGGCGTGGCCCTCTTTGTGGTGTTCGCGGCGACGGCGAGGAAGGCCGCCACCTGGTTGATGCCGCGCTCGCCCTGGTCGTCGGTCATCTCCGGCCAGGAGTCCTCGCGGACCATGGCGAGGAGGCCGTCCCTCAGTTCCGGAGTGATGAGGTCGTACACGGTCTTCGTCGTGCCGGTGATCGTCACGTCTGTTCCTTCCTGGTCGGTGAGGAGCATCGGGGGCACTTGCAGGGAGGCCAGACCGCAGAGGCCATCGGGGTCAACGGCTTCTCGGCGGTGCTGCTGGGGTAGATCACCTCGGCGCCGAACGTCTGGCCGGAGTCGCGAGACACCCGCACGGTCATGGTCATCGTTTGCCTTCCGCTGCCCGGTCCGGTTGGTGAAGCGATGTTCCCGCCGCCGACCGGTCGGAGCGACGACGCTTCGGGCGTCGCCTGGGCGTCCCTCGGTGGGGTGTCAATGACACCTCCGGGGCGTCAAACCGGTGTCATTACAAGGTGGTTCGGTCTAGCTTTGACGTCATGACGACGACCGACGTGGTGCCGAATGATGTGCTGCGGGCCGTACGTATCAGCCTGCGCTTAAGCCAAGACGACTTCGCCAAGGCACTCCGCCGGGCAGGAACGGAACTGGGGGAGCCGAACGAGGCCTCCAAGCGGCTGGTGCAGCGCTGGGAGTCCGGCACGAGCAAGACACCTCGAGGTGTGTACGCCAGGGCCTTGGAACGGGTCACTGGCCGTCCGGTCGAGGCACTGGGGTTCGCCCTGCCGGTGCCGATGGCACGAGTCCAGGCAGACGGCAAGGGAGGCCATGACATGGAGACCGGCGCAACAGGTGTCGCGTCTACCGCAGTAGGCGCGCAGCCCGCCGCGCAGACGGGTGAGGAGACGTTTTCGGGGGTGTGGCTCAGCCGCTACGAGTTCTTCTCTTCGAGCCGGGACGACTCGTACGAGGGCAAGCACTACGTAGTGCTCGTCCAGCACGGGAACCGGCTGACCGTTCAGAGCCTGCCCGGGGCGAGCAGCAACCCCGACAGCCCGCTCACGCTGGACCTGACCGTTGATCGCAACGTAGTCACGGGGACGTGGGTCGAGCAGACTGCCGCAGACGGCTACTACAACGGGGCCCGCTACCACGGGGCCATTCAGCTCCTGGTCGAGCCGACCGGCCGACGGATGGCCGGGAAGTGGGTGGGGTTCGGCAAGGACTTCGACGTGAACACCGGGCCGTGGGAACTGCACCTTGTCGACCGGTCCACGAGCAAGGCGGCGTTGGAGCGGTACGGCCGACCTCCAGAGTGACGCGCCACCCCACACCAAGAGGCGGAGACCCGTGGGTACAGGTCATGTGAGTGGGCCTCTGAGCGGATCCGTCGGGACCGGGATCACGGCGAGATATCCGGAGAACGAAAGCCCTCTCCATCTGCCGCCCGACTACGGTGACTTCGCATGACCGGCACAGAGATCGAGATCACCGCAACCCTGGTCCGCGATCTGCTGCGGGAGCAGCATCCAGACCTTGCAGGGCTGTCCATCCGCGAGGTGGCGGGCGGATGGGGCAATCAGATGTGGCGCCTCGGCGACGAGTTGGCCGTCCGCATGCAGCGCATGGACCCCACCCCGGAGCCCCAGCTCAAGGAGCGGCGGTGGCTACCCGTGCTGGCCCCGCGCCTGCCGCTCCCGGTGCCGACGCCGGTACGGTTCGGCGAACCGTCCGAGCGCTTCCCCAAGCACTGGACCGTGATGACGTGGGTTCCCGGCGAGCCGCTGGACCACAGCTCGATCAGCCGCGGCGCCCACGCAGCCGACACACTGGCGGGTTTCCTCCGGGCGCTCCATGGGGAAGCGCCCGCCGAGGCGCCGGTCCCTACGGACCGCGGCGCCCATCCCAGGAACTGCACGGACGGCTTCGAGCACTTCTTCCAGGCCGTTACCCCCGACGACATCGCTGCCGACGTCCGGGCCGTCTGGGACGACGCCGTGGCGGCCCCGGCATGGGAAGGTCCGCCGGTGTGGGTGCACGGCGACCTCCATCCCGCGAACGTCGTCGTCTCGGACGGAACGCTCTCGGGCATCGTCGATTTCGGTGACCTGTTCGCCGGCGATCCGGCGTGGGACCTCGCCGCCGCGTGGGTGCTGCTGCCCGCGGGCACGGCCTCGCGGTTCTTCGACATGTACGCGCAGGCAGACAAGGCGACGATCCGGCGCGCCCGCGGGCTGGCCGCTATGAAGAGCCTCTTCCTGATGCTCATGGGGCAGAACGGAGATCGGGGCCTTCCCGGCGGCAAGCCGAACTGGGGGCCTGCGGGCCGGGCGGCACTTGATCGTGTTCTGAAGGGGCTTTGAGGCGACTCATCGAACGGACCGGACGCACCCGCCCGAACCGCCCCCCAGCCGCTCCCGCACTGCCGAACCTGGTCGTACTGGCGCGCGAGGTGGCACAGGCGGCTGAGGTCCCGCCCGGGTCGGCCGAGGTCGACGGTCCAGGCGAGGTGGAACGGACGATCAATGCCCTCAAGAGCTTCCGAACTGTGGCAACGAGGTTCGACAAACGTGCCTACGTCTTCCACGGAACGGTCACCGTTGCCTCGATCCGCCCATGGCACCAATCGCGACCCAGCGGGGAGAGCTAGTAGTACCCCTTCGCTCCGTCGAGCAGTTCCCTCAGGATGTCCGCGTGCCCCGCGTGCCGTCCGGTCTCTTCGACCAGGTGGATGAGCATCCACCGAAGGTTGGCTTTGCCGGAGCGGTAGTCGGGGTGGCGGCCGACGTCGTCCAGGGAGGCCGCGGCCACGATCTCGTTACTGCGGACGCACTGGGCCTCGTACTCCGCGAGCAGTTGTTTCAGAGAGACGCCGTCGGTACGCCAGTCGGCATCCTCGTCCGTCTCGTCGAAGGACGGGTTCTGCGTCTTGTCACCGCCCAGGAACATCACCTCCAGCCAGGTGTGTTCGACCCACCGCATATGACTGATGAGCCCAGCCATCGTCATCGCCGGCGAGGTCGGGATGACGGAGCGGTGCGCGTCAGCCTCGCTCAAGCCCTCGCATTTCCATCTCAGGATCTGCCGTTGCAAATCCAGCCAGCCAAGGAGCGCGGTGCGTTCGTCGGCCTGCAAAGGGGGACGCTCAAGTGAAGGTTCCATGCCTGCACGTTAGGGGGCTCGGTCCCCAGCTGCCGCCTGATTTTCGAATCAAGATCCGCCGGACAGAACATTCAGAGACATCAACAGGCTCCATCGGAACGGATCAGCATCGTCCATCGGCCAGCTGCTGGATGGTCTTGAGTGTCTGACCTGCTCCGTTCTCGGTCACCAGATGTTTCGCCGCTCGTGCGGCGGCTCGGCTGTATGCCTGCTGCTTCACCACGTGGTCAAGTGAGTCGGCAAGCCGTTCGGCGGTGAGGGACCGGAAGGGGATCGGGTCGGTGGCGGCGCCGAGGTCGGCGAGTCGCCCCGCCCAGAACGGCTGGTCTGCGGTCACCGGCACGGTGACCGCGGGCGCTCCTGCGCGCAGCGCGGCAGCCGAGGTGCCGGCGCACGAAGACCGGTCACGGCCTGCTGCTGAGGGTCGACGCCCGCGCCGCGCGCCGACACGATCACGCCGAGCCGGTCGCGGACCAGCACCGGCGCGAAATCGGCACCGCCCGTGACCGTTGCCGCCGGTTTCCGTTCCGGCACTCCCCGAGGTCCCTTAGGTTGAGGCCCACCCCGGAGCAACCCCCGGGGTTCCTGGGGGAAGGGGCGGGCATGGCGGGTCATGTGCTGGGCGGGCGCTACGAGTTGACGGAACGCATCGGCGCCGGCGGCATGGGCGTGGTGTGGTCGGCGCGGGACCGGCTGCTGCATCGGACGGTGGCGGTGAAGGTGCTCTCGGGGGCCGGGGGCACCCCGGACGCCGCGGTCCGGCTGGAGCGCGAAGCGCGGGCGGCGGCCGGCCTGTCGGAGAACCGCCACGTCGTCACCGTTCACGACTTCGGCCGGGACGGCGACACGGTCTACGTGGTCATGGAGCGGGTGTCGGGCCGCACCCTCGACGCCTTCCTGCGGGCGGAGGGCCCACCCGGCCCAGCCCTCGCGGTGGAATGGGTGCGCCAGGTCTGCGCCGCCCTGGAGGCGGCCCACGCGGCAGGGGTGGTGCACCGCGACATCAAGCCCGCCAACGTCATCCTCACCCCGGACGGAACGGTGAAGGTGCTGGACTTCGGGATCGCCTGGTTCCACCCGATGCACGGCCTGGAGCGGATCAGCCGGGACCTGGTCGCGGGCAGCGCCCCCTGGATGTCACCGGAGCAGATACAGGGCGCCCAGATGGACCACCGCAGCGACCTCTACTCGACGGGCTGCCTGCTGTACGAACTCCTCACGGGGCGGACCCCGTTCGGGGACCGGGACACCTACTCCCTGTTCGTGGCCCATGTGACGGAACCGGTCGTGGCGCCGGGTCTGCTGCGTCCGGGCATCCCGGCCGCCCTGGACACGCTGACGCTCCGCCTCCTCGCCAAGTCTCCGAACGACCGCCCCGGCTCGGCCTCGGAGGTGGCTGCCAGGCTGGGGGCGGTGGGCCGGGACCTGGGTGCGGTGGCCACGACCCCGTACAACCCGTCGGCCCCGCCCACGGGTCCGGGCTCCGCGGTGCCCGCAGCCCTGTCGCCCGCCCCGGGGCCGCCACCGGCTGTGGACCCGGCCGCCTTGGCATCACCTTCCGCCACAGGCGGCGGCAGGCGGTGGCCGGCCTCCCGGCGCACGGCGCGCACGGCGGCGCTCGGCGGCGCGCTCGCGGTGCTGGCCACCGCGGGCGTCCTGTGGCTGAACCACCCGGACGGCAGCGACGACTCCGGCGCCCGGGCGGCAGACCGGACGGACGGAAGCCACACCTCTGCACCCGCGTCAGGGGCGGACCCCGACACCACCCCGGGCTCCGCGACCCCGGCCCCGGCCGCCCCGTCGCCGACGCCGTCCACCACATCCGGCACCGGGAAGGCGGCCGACATGCGGTTCCCGCGCACCGCGACGGGCACCTCCCCGCTCCCCTCCGGGTGGCGCCTGGCGCACGAAACCCGCTACCGCATGGACCTGCCCGTCCCGGCCGACTTCACCGGCTCCGACAACGACGGCAAGGGCATGATCTACGAGGGTCCCGGTGGCCAGATCGTGATCAGCGTCTATCACGATTTCGACGTCGCCAAGGCAACGCGGACGAGTCTGCAGGAACAGCTCGCCTGGTACAGAAAGGGCGCCGACGGCACCATGAGCGAGGCCCGGAGCGACGGAATCAAGGACGTCATCCTGCTGGGACTCCCGGGCGCGGGCTTCGAGGTGACGTACCACAAGACCGACTCCAGCCAGACCGGCTCCCGGCACCACCGCATCGAACGCGGAGTTCAGGACGCGGAGAAGGAGGAGCTGTACTTCCGTGTGGAGTACCCCGACACCCCGGAGTACGACGCCCGGGCCCGCAAGGTCCTGGCCACGATGCAGGACCGGATCGTGCTCCACCCCCGGTAGCAGCAGGACGCCCGGCCGCCCGCCGCCGCAATCGCCGCGGTCGACGCGGCGATTGCGGCGGCCGGCGGGCGACTGACGGGGGGCCTTCGTCGGTTCAGGCCGATGCCACCAGCCTCTGGACGTGTAACTGATCATTTCAGAATGAGCTTGGTGTAGGGCTTGGCTGTGGGCGGGGCCGGCGGCAGACTCTGTCACCCAACTCATGCCTCTGCTGGACGCGATCCCCCGCATCCGGGGCTTGGTGGGCAGGCCACGTCACCGACCACGGCGGCTGTTCGCCGACCGCGGCTACGACTACGACAAGTACCGTCGTCTCCTGCGCGCTCGTGGCATCACGCCGAAGATCGCACGCAAGGGCACCGCCCACGGATCCGACCTGGGCAAGACCAGGTGGGTCGTCGAGCGGACCTTCGCCTGGGTCCATCAGTTCAAACGCCTGCGGACCCGCTACGAGATACGCGCCGACCTCCACCTCGGACTGCTCCAACTCGCCTGCAGCATCATCTGCTTGCGACGACTCCGAATCCCATGCCGAAACGATCGGTAGGCCGCGAGAACGCCATGGCCCACCTCTTCCGGAGACTGTGACCTATGTCATCTCTGTGAACCACATGCGGGCGGGGACCGTCTTACGGCCGGATTCCTTCGAGGAATGACAGCTGGGCGCGGCGACCGTGGCCGCGCTTCCACGGGCAGCAACGGGAAAGAGGTAGGCATGAAGCTGACAGTCAAGACCGCGGTATTGGGAGCAGTCCTCGCCTCCACCGCCGTACTGGCGGGTCCGGGAACCGCATCGGCTGACCCCACCAAGGACGGGATCGTGAGCAGCTGTCAGGAAGGCATGATCTGCTTCTTCGACGGCCACAACCTCACCGGGGACGTCGTGCAGCTCTTTCCGGTGAACACCCCCAACATCGGCTGGGTGTGGAACGACCGAGCCAGCTCGGTGTGGAACCGCAGCGGCGATGAACTCTGCATCTGGACCGATATCGACTACAACGGCCGCTCCTACCCCATCCCGGCGGGTGCAACACAGGAACTTCTGTTCCTCTACGACAACGCGGTGTCCGGCTTCTCGATCAATCAATGCGGAGGCTGAACCGGCCGGTTGACCGAACCCGCCATCCGCCCGCGCTTCGCGGGAGGATGGCGGGATTCGGCCCGGTGGCGTCCCGTGAGGCACCGTGGGCGCATTCGGCGGTGGCCGCCGGATGACCTCGCGCGAGACCGTGACTGATCGCTTCATCAGGTCTGTGGCGGGTCTTGGTATCCCGGCCGCATAGCGGGACGGTTCTGCAGGTGCCGGACGATCTTGCGCCTGATGACCTGGGGGAGCGCATCACCCCGCTGCTCCCGCCCCGCCCTCAGATCGCCCGCCGTGACGCTTCGCACGGCTCAGGGCCGGGCAGGACCCGCTGGGTCGCCGAGCAGAACTTCGCCTGGCTCCACCAGTCCGGACGGCTGCGCACCCGCTACGAGATACGCGCCGGCCTCCGCCCCGGTCTCCTCCAACTCGCTTGCGGCATCATCTGCTCGGGACGACTCCGAACCTCGTTTTGAAACGATCAGTAAGTCCGGTCTCCGGTCAATGGTCGTAGGCGATCAGTGATCGGATGATCGGCGCGTTGGTTGCGTTGTTGTGCCAGATCGCGGCGGCCATCGCGAGAACGCGCTGGGCGACGCGGACGGCGACCCCTTCGAAGGAACGGCCGCCGTGGTCTTCCAGGTCGAACTGGCCCTTGAGGGTGTCGTTGACCGACTCGATGAGCTGGCGGACCTTCTTGAGCATCAGCTCGCCGTAGCGGGCCTTCTCATCCTTGCGGGACGGCCGCAGCATCGTGATGCCGCACTCGCCCGGAAGCGTCTCGAAGTCCCGGCCCGCGAACCCCTTGTCGCAGATCAGGAGGACACCGTCGTGCTCGGCCGCCACACCTGCATCGACTTCGAGCATCGCAGCCAACACCTCCCGCTCTCCGATCTTCGGGTCGGCCGGCGCCCACAGGATCGGCATCCCCGCCGGAGTGCACACCAGGTACAGCTTCAGCCCCCAGTAGAACCGCGAGTGGCTGGCGCAGTATCCGTAGCCCGCCCGTCCGGCCAGGTCCGAGCGCTTCACCGTGGGCCGGGACATGCCGCAAGGCACGGGGGTGGAGTCCACGATCCAGCAGTCGTCGAGCCAGAAGTCGCTCGATCTCGCGAGCACCCGGATGACCCGTTTGACCAGCCCGAGCGAGGCCCGCAGCCGTTCGGAATTGGCCTGCCGTGACCGCTAAAAAGAATGTTCGACGAATCATGTGAAGCGTCAAACAAAACGGTCCGCCATCGTGGTGAGAGTGCTTGGGATGAGCCTTCCCGGTCCACTTGTTGCCGCCCCTCCGGCCCATACTGCAGAAATCGGGTTCCTGCTGGATGGAATTTCAGCAATATGAATCGCGATGACACGGGCGACCGAAGGGAAATATCCATGACCGACAGTCAGCAAGAAATCCAGATCGAGCACCCAGAGCTGCCGAACGAGCCCGGCCCGTACGATGTCGTACTCACCGGCGGGCGCGTGGTGGACCCTGAGAAGCGCCTCGACAAGACCCTCAACGTGGGGATCACGGGGGGCCGGATCGCGGCGATCTCGGGCGAGCCGCTGGAGGGCGCGAAGGTGATCGACGCCGTCGGCCTGGTCGTCGCTCCCGGGTTCATCGACCTCCACGCGCACGGTCAGCAGCTGCCCGCCGCGTGGATGCAGGCATTCGACGGCGTGACCACCGCACTCGAACTGGAGTCGGGCCTGCTGCCGATCAAGACCTTCTACGACAAGGTGGCCAAAGAGGGCCGCCCGATCAACTACGGCGCCTCCGCCGCGTGGACGTATGCCCGTATCGCGGAGAAGCTGGACGAGGAGCCCACAGGTGATCTGGCCTGGTTCCAGGACGCGTTCTCGCACGAGGAGTGGCAAAACAGCCTGGCCGACGACGACGAGGTGAAGAACATCATCGCCCGCGTCGAGGAGGGGCTGGAGGAGGGCGGTCTGGGCATCGGCATCAACGCCGGCTACGCACCGGGGTACGGCCGCAAGGAGTACTACGCGCTCGCGAAACTCGCCGCCAAGCACGGGGTTCCGACCTTCACACACATCCGCTATCTCTCCGTCAAGGAGGAGGAGAGCGGCTTCGAAGCGCTCGGCGAGCTCATCTCCCTCGCCGCTGCGACCGGCACGCAGATGCACATCTGCCACCTCAACAGCGTCGCGGGCCGGGACATCGAAGCCTGTGCGCAGCTCATCACCGACGCACAGGAACGCGGTGTACCGATCACCGTCGAGAGTTACCCCTACGGCGCGTGTTCGAGCACGGTGGGCGCGGAGGTATTCCGCGGCGAATGGCTGGAGCGCTGGGGTGTGGACGACGCCTCGGCGATGGAGCGCGACGGCATTCCGCTGGATCAGGACGAGATCGACCGGCTGCAGAAGGAAGAGCCCGGCGCCGTCATCGTGATGCATTTCCTGCGCCCGGACGAAAAGTCCGAGGACGCCGATATGCTCAACCGCTCCGTGCTGTATCCCGGGGCCGCGATCGCCTCCGACGCGATGCCGTGGGTGGGGACGGACGGCAAGCTCGTCGAGGGCAATGTCTGGCCGCTGCCGTACGGCGCCTTCGCCCACCCGCGTTCGGCCGGATGCTTCTCCCGCTTCCTCACCGGCTGGGTGGACAAGACGAACAAGGGGGATAAGTCGGCCAAGCCCGGAAAGCTGTCACTGGTCGATGCGATCGGCAGGATGACCCTCGTCCCGGCACAAATCCTTGAGGGCTCGGTGCCGCAGATGAAGCAGAAAGGCCGGATCCGGGTCGGTGCGGATGCCGACATCGTGGTGTTCGATCTCGCCACCGTGAAGGACAACGCGACATACACGGACCCCGCGCAGTGCTCCACCGGCTTCCACCACGTACTCGTGAACGGGACCCCCATCATCGAGAACGGTGAACGGATCCCGCAGGCACACCCCGGCCGGCCGATCCGCCGCCGCACCGTCACCGAAGACTGACGCGACCCCCGTCTCCCGGGAGAGCACGCAATCTCGTGGTGCCGGCCGGGTCGCACAGCCACCCGGCCGACGCCTCGGACACGCGCCCGCCGCCGTCGATGACGACCGTCTCGGGCTCGGGTTCGGTCCTCCCGCCGACTGAGGCAATCTTGCGGTCCTGGATGAGTACCGACGTCGACTCGGTCAGCGCGGAGTCGACGTCGTCGCTGCTGTTGAACACGCGCACATCGTTGATATGAATCGGCGCGGAGGCCAGGTGCCGGGTCACGATCTTCCTCTCATGCGGGATGGGGCAGCCGGCAGCAGACACTGCCGGATGGGAGCCAGGGCGCGGCAGCGCCACCCGGTCACCTGACGGCACGACCGTGAGCACAACGGGCGCAGAGTGGCACGGCCCCGGTAAGAAGCCGGGAACCTTAGCTCGAACGCGGTGTGTCACCGTCTCGACGATGACGGCTCCCCTTACCCGTCGGGAACGACACCCCTCTGCCGTCCTGGCCGCCGCCCCTTGCTCCGCCCGGCATAACCAGCCACCAGCCACGCTCGGCCAAGGAGTGCCCGTGTACGGCACGGTCAGGGGTACACCTGCGTGTCAGCACCACCCCCGCCGTCCACTGTGAGCTCCTCGGGGCAGACAACTTCGCTGCCACCGACCCGCCACGTCGCCGCCCAGTCCGGACGAGGGGCGAGAGCCTCCCCACACACCACCGTGTACGGCACGTACCAGATCATCGAACCCGCAGCAGTGATACCTGACCGTCGGCCATCGAAAGTGATGAACTGGGGCACGTCCACGGGCTCCTTGGGGCCGAAGTTCGCGAGCAGCCCGCGCGGGACGACGACAGCCCCCTCTTCGGCGGTGAGGTTGTCGAGCTCGTCGAGTTCGGCCGCGTCGGTGACACGGTCACCCTGCGGTCTTCTCATACACGGTCTCCTCAGCGCGGTCTCCTCATACGCGGTCTCTTCCCGCGGGCCGGTCCGGCTCAGGGCAGGACGCCAGCGGGGGTGCGCGTGGTGGTCCGCAGACGGGCCGCGCCCCTGTTGGGAGGCGCGCCGAACTGGCGGCGGCACTCGCGACTGAACAAAGAAATCCGCAGGTCAGCGGCACATGAGGCGTAATACGGACGCAAGCTCCATGTGCATTGCGTGCGCTATGGGCACTGCGTACGACCTCTGACGCACATCGGAGACGAACCCCTGACCCTCCTTGGACAAGGATCTCGCTGTATGGCATTCGAAATGCCATAATCGTGTCGTGGCTGACAACGACACCGACTTCCTTCCCGGCGACGGCCCCAGCAGTGGCATTTCCGTCTCCCTGTCCGCCGGCACTCTGCAGGCGATCCGTGAGCGGGTCGGCAAGCGAGGCGTGTCCGCGTACCTGGAGAAAGCCGCCCAGCGGCAGATCGAACGCGACAACCTCGACGAGCTGATCGCCGACTTCGACAAGGCTCACGGGCCGGCCGACCCGAGGGCCGTGGCCGCCAAGCGGGCCAAGCTCACCGGCGGCCCCGCGTCCGATGCCGGGGCGGCCGCGTGAGCGGCGCCCTGATCCTGGACAGCGATGGCCTGGCCAAAGCCGTCCAGCGCGACCGCGAGGTCCACGAGTGGCTCACCGCCGCCCGCGACGCCGACCTTCCGGTGATCACCTCCGCCGCAGTCCTCGTCGAGGTGATCCACCCCCGGATCAACGACGCCGCGCTCAGATGGACCCTTTCCCGACTACGCGTCGAGCCCGTCACCCAGCCCATCGCCCAGTCCGCCGCCGCCCTGCTGCGCGCGGCCCGCCTGCACGGTCACAAGTACGCCATCGACGCCATGCTCTGCGCCACCGCCCTCGCCCAGCCGGGCCGGGTCACGGTCCTGACCTCCGATGTCGAGGACATCACCCTGCTCACCACCGACCACCCACGGGTGACCGCTGAGAAGGTCTGACCCCTATCGCTTCACATCTACGGCTCACGCATGAGCCGACATTGAAGCGAGCGGCCTCCAACACGTCGCGCTGGGCAGTACCCGTCGGCGCACATCGCCGTCAGGCAGCCGCAACTGTTCGGCCTGCACAGGGGTGAGCGACGTACCCGCAGCGGCTCTCCCGCCGCCATGCCGTGTGCCGGAACTCGCGGACGGATCGTGATGCCGGGCCCGGTCACTCCAGGCATGTCGTACGCCTTGGACTCCCGCATCACGATGGGACGTTGGCAGCAATCACGCATCACCGACGGACTTCTCGCCACACGCGGGCAAGGCGTATCGCGACCGGACACGGCGTCCACCGGCAGGCGGCGCACGCGCAGGTGTGGTCGAGGAGTGTGCGGTACGCCTCGTCGCCGCGCGAGCGGACGGCTTTCGTCAAACGGATCACGTCGGCATGTCCTTCCGGCAGGACCGGGGGAACCAGTGAACGGTGGATCCGAACACGTCGATCTCCCGGGGGCCGAGGTCGACGACGTTTCCGGCGGACAACGCAATGCCGCAGAACACGCAGCACACGCCGCGCTGTTGGGCGTCCGACAGCGACACGACCGGGGGAAGCTCCGAGGAGCAGGCCGGTCCGTGCCCGGATTCTGTGTCCGCAAGGCCATGACCAGCACCGTAGAAGCAGATGTTGCAGTGCTGCGCTCGGATTTCCCCGGTTTTCCGAGGCGCCCCCGCGCGTTCTCGCTGTTGCTCACATCGAGGCGAGGGACGCCCGCGCACGGGCTATGAGCCGGTGTGCCTCCCGCCCGGTCACGGCCACCTCGTGAAGCTCACGCCATACCGTCCGGTACAAGCCGGTCTCGGCAGCGTCCGTGAGGCGCAGTTCCGCACCGATCGTCTCGACCATGACGAGTTGCTCGTCGAAGATCCAGAATCCGTGGGTGGGTACGACGGTCAGCGCCGCACCGAGGGGGACGACGGCCAGGTGCACGGTCGGCATTCCGAAGACCCCGGCGAGCCGGTCCAGCTGTTCGGCCATGACATCCCGCGGGCACAGAATCATGTGCAAGGCCGGTTCCCAGATCATGAAGTGGAACGTCCGGCCCGGCGCGTAGAGAGCCTGTTGCCGTTGCATGCGCGCGTTCACACCGGCGTCGATGTCCTGCACCGTGCGGTGGAGTGTGGTCGTGCGAAGGGACATGTGGCGCGCGTACTCGGCAGTTTGCAGCAGGCCGGGAATCACGGCGGACTCGAAATTCCACACCGTGCCGGACGCGTCTTCCGTCAGCTGCCACGCTTCCTGACGCGCCCGGACTCCGGCTGCCAACTGGCGGCGCCACGATGCGTAGTGGGTTTCGAGCGACCGCAGCCGCCCCGTCAGTTCGCCCATCGTCTCGGGCACGTGGAGCGCGTCCGCCCAGGCGCGCACGTCGCTGTCGGTCGGGCTCTGCTTGCCCGTCTCGATCTTGCTGACCTTCGATGCCGGCCACCCGAGCCGGGCCGCCAACGACTTGCCGGTCAGCCCGCCCTCGACGCGCAGCTCACGAAGTCGCGCGCCGAGTGCAATCCTGGACATCTGGTAGTCGCTCACAGGGGCAGCTCATGCTCCTTGCGGTACGTCTCGAAGGCGATCGCATGGTGCCATGCCGCCTCGCGCCACTGCACGTGACGCAGGACGTCCTCGGGGTCGTCCGAAAGCACGACACCCAGGAACCGGTCGTGCTCGCCGAACCGGAGCCGGGCCACGACCTGGGCGTCGAACAGCCAGAAGTCGTCATCCGGCAGTCCAGCGGCCTCGGCCAGGTCCCGGTCGAGGTAGCGAATGTCCTCACCGGCCGCGAGGTTGTGGGGTGTCCCCCACAGCTCGAAACGCAGGTAGTCGGACGGCGGGGCATCGATCACCCTGACCCGCTCAACTGCCTTGCCCTTCCCGGTCTCCGTGCGCATCAGGTCGAGCCACGGGGCAAACCAGTCCAGCCCCGGTTCCTCTCCTGCGAGGAAGCGCCGGTACGGTTCGTCCTCGTCCGGGATGCCATAAGAGGTACGGACTTCCAGGCGGAACGCGGAGTACGCAAAGTTCCTGAAGAGCCGGAGGAACGCCTCACCGCTGACCAGGTCAGGCATCAGGCACCGGTCACCTTCGCGGCGTGATACTCGAACAGGACAGCCGGTACGACGACGAACTCCTCGCCCGGTTTCACCTTCAGGAGCTGAGCAATCTTGTCGGGGTCCGTGAGCTTGTTTCCTTGAACGACGATGTCGCCCGTTTCGGTGTCACGGTAGAAGGAAGGGCAACCGCCGCCCTGCGAGGTGTTGCTGCTGCCAAGGAACTCAAGTGCCATGGTTCCAGCCCTCCGTCGTGGTGGACGACCAGTGTGCTCACTATGACGCTTTCACTGGCCTCGATTGCTCGAAATTTCGCCTACGGGTGTGACTCCGGTCGAATTTCCCCGCCGCAGGTCCGGATCCGGACATACGAAGTCGCCCCTGGTGCTCTGACCGCATAGGCACCTCAGGCGCTCAACACGTCACGCTGCCGCGGCGAGTTCGACGGGAAAGGCGGTGTGCTCGTCGAACAGCTTGCGTTGTTGAAGGCAGTGGTAGAGCTGGCCGAGCATGCGGTTGAAGAGGTTCCTCCGGGCGGCTGCATGTCAGGGGCGGACGTCCCTTCAAGACCGCAGCGTGAGCACACTCCCTACCCAGTGCGCAGCTCTCGTGAAAGGCTGGGAGCATGATGGGTGGACAGTCTGAGAACCCAGAACTCTGGGCATTCCTGGAGTCACTGCACTACGGCGATTTCCTTTCCGGCACGGTCACAGCAATCGAACGGTTCGGTGTGTTCGTTGCGCTGGACGACGGACCCGCCCATCCGGTCTTCCCCGGCGTCGGGTTCATCTCCTTCCCTGAACTGTCCTGGCGACGTTTCGAGGAAGCCTCCGACGTCGTGCAGGTTGGACAGCGCGTCTCATGCGAGTTCCTCCAGTTCGACACGTGGAACCTGGAGGCCAGACTGTCCTTGAAAGCCACACAGCCGGACCCCTTTCAGCTATTCGCCGACACCATCGCGGTGGGGCAGAAACTGCCTGGCCAGGTCACCGCGCTGACCCCAATCGGCGTCTTCGTCCAGGTCGCCGACGGAATCGAGGGGCTGGTTCACCTGCCAGAGCTCGCCTGGACACCGGTGGAGACTCCATCAGATGTCGTCCAGGTCGGCGACAAGATCACGGTGGTCGTCACCGAGATCGACCGAGAGCGACGCAGGATAGCCCTCTCCCGACGACAAGGCTCATCCGCTGGCCTGTGATGCGCTGCGTTCCTGCGACAGTCCCCCTGCGCGAGTGGTCCTGAACGTCACGAACCGCCCACTCAGCTCTCCCCCACCTCACGGGCGCAGGACCAGCCGTATCGGGTCGCCCTCCTTCTTCTCCAGCCGGGCGACCGCCGCGGCGACCTCGGCGAGCGGCAGCACCCCGCTGACGGAACCGGAGAAGTCCAGCCGTCCGCCCTGGATCAGCCGAAGAAGCTGGGGCAGGGCCACCGGCATGTCGGAACCGTAGTGGCCGAGGATGCGCTGCTGGAAGTAGCTGAATCGGGTCCCGTCCGTGACGGTGAGCGGCTTGTCGGTCAGGCCGACCAGGACCAGCCGCCCCTTGGGCGCGAGGACGGAGACCGCCTGCTCCCGCACGGGCGGCACGCCCGCGAAGTCGAAGGCGGCGTCGAGGCCCACGCCGCCGGTCGCCGCACGGACCGTCAGGTTCAGCTCGGGGTCGGCGGAGTCCAGGGCGAGGTCGGCGCCCGCGGCCAGGGCGCGTTCGCGGGCGACGGGGTTGGGGTCGACGGCCACGACCGGACAGGCACCGATCGCCCGGAGCAGCTGCACGGCGTGGATGCCGAGCCCGCCGACGCCCCACACGCCGACCGCCTCGGCGGGCCGGACCGCCCCGGTCTCGGTGATCGCGCCCCACGGAGTGGACACGGCGTCCGGGATGATCGCGCCCTGCTCGAAGGGGATGGAGTCGGGCAGCGGCGTCATCGCGTCGGCGGCGCAGAGGGCGTACTCGGCCCAGCCGCCGTCGTAGTCGACGCCGCGGGTGTAGGTGACGCCGTCCCGTGTCTCGCCGGCGTGCAGTACGACCCGCTGCCCGGGCGACCAGGCGGTGACGCCCGCCCCGGTCTCGGCGACGGTGCCGGAGACCTCGTGGCCGAGGGTGACCGTGTCCCCCCGGAGGAGGAGCGGGGTGAGGGTGCCGTCGATGAGGTGCACGTCGGACAGGCAGACACCGGCCGCCTCGACCCGAACCAGCACCTCCCCAGGGCCGGGCTGCGGGCGGGGCACCTCTTCGAGCCGCAGGGTGCGACTCGGGACGTGCAGGCGGGCGGCGAGCATCTGCGCCATGACATGACCTCCTCGGTGCGGCGAACCCGGACGGCCCCCAGTGGTCCATCGCAGTTCGACTTGCGTTAACTGTACCCGCAACGCATGGGGACTTGCTTTACGCTGTTCCCATGAGCTCACCGGAACCCGTCGCCCCGCCCCTGCGCCGCCGTGGGGAGCGGATGCGGCGGGCCGTGCTGGCCGCCGCGGTGGACCTGCTGTCGAGCCAGGGACTGGCGGGTGCGACGGTCGGCGCCGTTGCCCGCGCGGCCGGGGTGCACGAGACCTCCGTCTACCGGCGGTGGGGCACGCGCGAGAACCTGATCCTGGACGCGCTGACCACGGAACTGGACGCGGCGCTGCCGGTGCCGGACACCGGGCAGGTCCGGGACGACCTGCTGGAGTTCTTCGCCGCGCTGGCCCGGATGCTGGGCACCGCGCAGGGCCGGGCGCTGCTGCGGCTGAGCGTCGAGCACGACGACACCCTCGAGGACCGGCGCGGCCCCTACTGGAGCGAGCGTCTCGACCGCGCCAAGGTGATGGTCCAGCGAGGTGTCGAGCGGGGAGAGCTGGCCGCCGGCACCGATCCCGGGCTGCTGATCGAGGCGGTCAGCAGCCCGCTGTTCGTGCGGGTGCTGCTCAGCGGCGGACCCTTGGACGACGCGCTCGTCCAGGGGCTCGTGGACCAGGCCCTGGACGGGGCCCGCCCGCGGTGAGCGTCCGGTCGAGCCGGATGCCGGGGTGAACGCCCGGACCGGGGGAACCCGGCGCCCGTCAGGTGCGGGTGCGCCGAGGACGGAAGAACCGTGGCCGGGGCAGCGCGCAAACCCCGGCACAGGCCGTCAGGCAGGCGCCTCAATGGGCGGTTCGTGATTCTTTGAGCCAGGTGTACCGGTCAGTCCTGCCCGGGTTCGCGGCATGGCCTGCACAGGCCGTCGCGGAACACCTCGGGCCTTCCCGGGACACCGCACTCGGTGCACTCGACCATCAAGCGGCGTACGGGAGTTCCCGGTACGGCCGGGGCTGCGGCAGGCAGGAGGGGCGGGAGCTTGTCGCGGAGGCGGCGGCGGACGAAACCGAAGGGCGAGTCGACGGACGCGGGAAGCCCGGCGGTGAGCACGCGCGTCAGGTAGTCGGCGTCCACACCGCGCGCGAACCACTCGGCAGCCGCCTGCTCCAGTGCCGCACAGTCCGCTGCCGAGAGAGCCAGGCGGGCGTCGGTACGGCCGAGACGGGCCAGGGCGAGGAAAGCGGGCGAGGGCCGGTCCACTGCCGCGTTGGTTCCCTGCTGCGACTGGGGCTGTGGCTGCGGCTCTGCGGTGCGCTGCTGCGGCACTGTTGCGGCGGGCGACTGCGCCGGTACGTGCACAGGCGCGGGTACGGATACGGATGCAGCGGGCCCTGCGGCCTCCTGCGTCCCGAAGCGGCGCTCCTCGGCGGCGAGGAAGGTGTTCCACCACTCGTTGTCACGGGCGGTCCGGGACCAGAAGGTGCGGGTGACCCAGCGGACCTGGCCGTCCTCGCCGCTCAGGCACCGGACACGCCGCAGATGACCGGCCACACCCAGGGCCCGCAAGGCGCTGCCGACGGCCATCTGCCCGTACAGGGGCAGGCTGCCGGCCAGCGATTTGATGTCCACCGCCGCACCCTCGGACAGCACGTCGATGTAGCCCGCGATGTGCCGTTCGCGCTCCGGGAGCATCGCGAAATCAGCCTGACTGGGCGGATGTTGGTCCGGAACGGCGCGCTTGCCGTATCCGGGATTGGCCATCGGGTGGGAGCGCGGGGATGCGGGCGCGCACGGGGCGAAGCTAAGGTTTGAAACAGCCACGGGATCGCTTTCTCATTGGGTCGATCTTGGGGTCAGACCCCGGCCGGTGCGGAGAACACCGCGTCGGGGTCGTTACGTTCGGCACGGTAGACAGCCGCGACTCCCCGCCACAAGTCGATCACTATTAGTCATACTTGCTGACCGTGACGGGTTGGGGAGGGCGGGGAGGTTTCTCCAACCCCCTTCATTTACCGACCGGTTGTACAACACCGCTCGAATCCCGGCCCCCGAATCCCGGCCCTCGAAACCCGAAGCTCAAGCCCCGAGTCCGACCCCCTCCTGGTACCCACGAAAGAGTGAACGCCCTCTCCCTGTAGCTCGAAGCTCGGGTTCCGGGCGCCCCGCACCTCAGCCACAGGAAGTGCCCGGTTCCGGCGGCAGGCCCTCCGCCAGTACCTCCGCCAGGTGCCGGGCCCGTACGCCGCCCAGCTGTTCCAGTTGGGTCCGGCAGGAGAAGCCGTCCGCCAGGATCTCCGTGCCGGGTTCGGCGGAGCGTACGGACGGCAGCAGGGTCTCCTCCGCGCAGGCCGCCGACACGGCCCAGTGGCCGCGTTCGAAGCCGAAGTTCCCGGCCAGTCCGCAGCAGCCTCCGCTCAACTCTCCGGTCAGCCCGGCTCGTTCGCGTAGTCGCCGGTCGGCCTCGTCGCCCAGGACGGCGTGCTGGTGGCAGTGGGTCTGGCCGGTGACGGGGCGGTCCAGGCGGGGTGGCTTCCAGTCGGGGGCGTACTCCTCCAGGTACTGCGCCAAGGTCCGGACCGACGCGGCGAGTTCGGCCGCGCGGGGGTCATCGGGGAGGAGTTCGGGCAGGTCGGTGCGGAGCGTGGCGGCGCAGCTCGGTTCAAGGACGACGAGGGGATCGCCGAGGCGGGCGCCCATCCGCTTCAGCGTCCGGCGCATGACCCGGCGGGCCTTGCCGAGCTGGCCGGTGGACACGTAGGTGAGGCCGCAGCACACGCCCCGGCCGGGATACACGGCGGTACGGCCCGCCGCGGCCAGGACCCGGACCGCGGCCTGTCCGGCCTCCGGCGAGAAGTACGTGGTGAAGGTGTCCGGCCAGAGGGTCACCGTCGCGACCTCCGGCACCCCGCCCGGACGGGCCCCCCGCACGCCGCGCGCCCGCCCCTTCCGGCCCCTGTGGGTCCACCGGGTGAACGGCTCGCGCGCCAGGACCGGGAGCGCCCGCTCCGGGGCGATACCCGCCAGCCGTTTGACCAGGGAGGCCAACGGGCCTACCCGAGCGAGGGCGTTCAGTACGGGTGCGAACGGGGCCGCCGCACGCAGCCAGCCCGGCAGCCGCCCCATGGTGTAGTGGGCCGCCGGGCGCAGCCGGCCCCGGTAGTGGTGGTGCAGGAACTCCGCCTTGTAGGTGGCCATGTCGACGCCCACCGGGCAGTCGCTGCGGCAGCCCTTGCAGGACAGGCAGAGGTCGAGCGCGTCACGCACCTCGGGCGATCGCCAGCCGTCGGTGATCACCTCGCCCGCGAGCATCTCGTGCAGCAGCCGGGCCCGGCCGCGGGTGGAGTGGGCCTCCTCGCCGGTCGCCCGGAACGACGGGCACATCACCTGGGCGCCCGCCGGCTTCGCCGTACGGCATGCGGCGACACCCACGCACCGGCGTACCGCTGCGGAGAAGTCGCCGCCGTCGTGCGGGTATCCGAAGGCGACGTCGACCGGGCGCTTCGGCAGCACCTCGAAGCGGAGGTTCTCGTCGAGCCGGGCGGGTCGGGCGAGGATGCCGGGGTTCATGCCGCCGTGCGGGTCCCAGATGTCCTTGAACCGGGCGAAGAGCGCGACCAGTTCGTCCCCGTACATACGGGGGAGGAGTTCGGCGCGGGCCTGGCCGTCACCGTGCTCCCCGCTGAGGGAGCCGCCGTGCGCGACCACCAGATCCGCGAGCTCCTCGGAGAACCGGCGGAAGCGGGCCACCCCCTCGGGGCGGAGCAGGTCGAAGTCGATCCGGACATGGACGCATCCGTCGCCGAAGTGCCCGTACGGGGTGCCGCGCAGGCCGTGGGCGGCGAGCAGTGCGCGGAAGTCGCGCAGGTAGGGGCCGAGGCGGGCCGGTGGCACGGCGCAGTCCTCCCAGCCGGGCCAGGCCTCCGTACCGTCGGGCATCCGGGTGGCGGTGCCGGCGGCGTTCTCGCGGATGCGCCACAGGGCCCGCTGTCCGGCCGGGTCGGTGACGACGGCGCCGTCCAGCGCGTCGGCCGCCCGCAGGATGCGCTCGGCGTGGGCCCGCGCCTCGGCCGGATCGGCGCCGCCCGTCTCGACGAAGAGCCAGGCGCCGCCGCGCGGCAGCCCGGCCGGCTCCCGTACGAGGTCGGCGGCCATGCCCTCCACGGTCAGGGGGTGGTACGGGAGGAGGCCCGGGGCGGCTTCGGCGGCCGCGGACTCGTCGGCGTACCCCAGGACGGCGAGCGCGCGGGCCGCCGGTGCCTCGACCAGGCGTACGGTCGCCTCGGTCACCACGCCGAGGGTGCCCTCGCTGCCGCAGAAGGCGCGCGCGAGGTCCGTCCCGCGCTCGGGCAGGAGCGCGTCCAGGGCGTATCCGGAAATGCGGCGCGGGAGTTCGGGGAATCCGGTGCGCAGGAGCGCGAGGTTCGCGTCGACGAGTGCGGACAGCCCCGGGAGTTCCCCGGGCGGCAGGGGGGTCTTCCGGTCCAGGCGCAGGGTGCCGCCGCCGTAGCGGGCCACGGTCAGGGCGTGCACGTTGTCGGCGGTGGTGCCCCAGGCGACGGAGTGCGCGCCGCAGGCGTTGTTGCCGATCATGCCGCCCAGGGTGCAGCGGCTGTGTGTGGAGGGGTCGGGCCCGAAGGTGAGTCCGTGCGCGGCGGCTGCGGTGCGCAGGTCGTCCAGGTTCACGCCGGGCTGGACGAGTGCGGTACGGGACGCCGGGTCCAGCCGGACGATCTTCCGCAGGTGGCGGGTGAGGTCGAGGACGACGCCGGTGCCGGTGGCCTGGCCGGCGATGGAGGTGCCGCCGCCGCGCGGGACCACGGGCACCGCGTGCTCGCGGCAGACGGTGAGGGCGGCGGCCACGTCGTCGGCGTCGCGCGGGGCCACCACCCCCAGGGGTACGCGGCGGTAGTTGGAGGCGTCCATCGTCGTCAACGCCCGTGCGGAGGGACCGAAATCGACCTCGCCGCGGACCGCGGCGCTCAGGTCCTGCGCGAATGCGACGCGTTCCGTCGGTGTCTGATGTGCGGCCATGGGTCCCAGGATGTCGCTGATCCGGCCGTGCGGCGGACGCATGCCCGGCGAGTCCGCCGAAGTACGCCCATACGTCGAAATACGCCCGCGGGGCAATCACATGTGTGTAAGGGAACGCCATAGGCGCTTCCCAAACTGAGCGTCAATTCTCATATAGTGACCCCGACTTGCCTGGGAATTGTCAGCTCCAGTTGTCGCGTTCACCCCCCGTCGTACCGAACTGTCCCGATCGGACCGGGTGCCGGCCCGCCTCGCGCGTACCGTCCCCGGAGCGCAGCCCCCCGCCCCATCCGCCCCATCCGCCCCGCCCAGATCTGTCCCGCCCGCCTCGTCCGTCCCAAGGACTCCACTTGAGCGCCTCATCCCGGCCGACCGCACTGGCCCTGCTGATCTCACTGGCCGTCACCGGTTCCCTGTGCGTGTGGGCGGTCGTCTCCGCTTCGGAATCGATACGCACCACGGTGGCCTGGGGGGCGGGCTCCGCCGCCGTGCTGCTGTCCGCCGCCGTGGCCACCGCCGTCCATGCCCGCGCCACCTCGAACCGGCTGCGCGCCCGCCTCTCCGCGGAGACTCAGCGGTTCACCGGCGAGATCAGCCGTCTCGTCTCCACCTCCGCGGCCGACGGGCAGCGGTTCACCGCCGAGACCGGCCGGATCAAGGCGACGGCCGAGGCCGAGACCGCCCGGATCAGGGCAACGGCCGAGGCCGAGACCGCCCGGATCACCGCACAGGCCGCCGCCGACACCGAACAGCTCACCGCCGAGGCCAAGCGGCTCCGCGCCCGCGTGGCCCGCAGCGAGACCGAACGCTCCGCCGCGGTCGCCGCCAGCGCCAACGCCGCGGGGCGGATGCAGGCCCTGGCCACCAGCATGCTCGCCGACCTGCGCCAGATGGAGGACCGTCACTCCTCCGACGACGTGCTCGCCGACCTGCTCCACCTGGACCACCGCACCGCCCAGGCGGGCCGGCTCGCCGACTCCATCGCGGTGCTGACCGGCGCCCGTTCCGGGCGGCGCTGGGCGAAGCCGATCGTGATGGAGTCGATCCTGCGCGGCGCGATGGGCCGGATCAGCGGCTACCAGCGGGTGCGTCTCCACTCCACCAGCGACATCGCGGTCGCCGGGCACGCCGCCGAGGGCGTCATGCACGCACTGGCCGAACTCCTCGACAACGCCGCCAACTTCTCGCCGCCCACGGCCGAGGTCCATGTGTACGTCGAGGAGGTGCCGGCCGGCATCGTCCTGACCGTCGAGGACAGCGGCCTGGTCATGAGCGATGTGCAGCTGCGCCGCGCCGAGCGCGCCGTGTCGGCCACCGACCAGGGCCTGACCGGCATCTCCGGCACCCGGCTCGGCCTCGCCGTCGTCGGCCGACTGGCCCGCAAGCACGGTCTGACCGTGTCGTTCCGCCCCTCCGCACGCGGCGGCACCGGCGCCCTGCTGATGCTTCCGCAGGAACTCCTCACCCGGGTCGCGGCCCCCGAGCCGTCGACCGGCACCGCCTCCGAGCCGGAGCCCGCCCACGAAGCGGTGGCCGCGGCGGACACCACGGACGCACGCCACCCGCGCGACACGGCGGTCCCGGACGACCGGCACGCCCCGGAAGCCGCCCCGGACTCCCCCGCTTCCTCCGCCTCCTCGGACTCCCCGATGTCCGAGACCACCGGCCATCTCCCCCGATTCGGTGAGAGCGGACTCCCCAAGCGTCCCCGCGGACGCACCCTCGCCGCCGCCGAGGCCCGCGCCCAGACCGGCGGCACCCCCGCAACTCCCCGGCCTCGTAACGCCGATCCCAAGGAACAGGCAGCCCGCTTCAGCAGCTTCCGCCGGGCTGTCCGTGCCAACTCCCCGCACCCGGAAGAAGGCAACACCCCATGACCGCGACCACCGACGAGAAGCTCAACTGGCTGCTGGAGGGGCTCCTGGAACGCACCCCCGGCGCCCGGCACGCCCTCGTCCTGTCCCGGGACGGCCTCAAGCTGTGCCGTACCCCCGAGCTCTCCGTCGACCAGGCCGACCAGCTGGCCGCCATCTCCGCCGGTATCCAGAGCCTGTCGCACGGCGCCTCCGTCGAGTTCGGTGACGGCACCGGCGGCGTCCGGTCCGCGATGGCCGAGTTCTACGGCGGTGTGCTGTTCATCATCGAGGCGGGCGACGGCGCCCATCTCGCCGTCGTCGCCGGCGAGAACGCCGATGTCGGCCTCGTCGGCCACAACATGAGCGAGCTCGTCGAGCAGCTGGGTGAGCACCTGAGCGCCCCGCCGCGCTCGTCCTCGGCCGCCGACGTGCCGGCGAACGTATGACGCGCCCCCGCCCCGGCCGGGACGACGATCCGGACCGGCTGTACACCCTCACCGGTGGACGCAGCCGGTCCGATTCGGACGCGTTCGACCTGGTGACGCTGATCGTCTCCGAGTGCGAGCCGACCCCCGGCATGCAGTCGGAACACGCCACGATCCTGCGGATGTGCACCCTGCCCACCGCGGTCGTGGAGATCGCGGCGGGCCTCGGCCTGCCCGTCGGCATCGTCCGGATCATGCTGTCCGATCTGCTGGACACCGGCCGGATCAGCGCCCGCCACCCCCGTACCGCCCGTGTCGCGGACCGGCTCCCCGACCCCGACATCCTGGAACAGGTGCTCGTTGGACTCCGCAACCTCTGACCGAGTCGCCCTGCAGGCGACGGCCGACAACGGACTGAAGATCGTCGTCGTCGGCGGCTTCGGGGTCGGCAAGACCACCATGGTCCGCTCCGTCAGCGAGATCCGTCCGCTGAACACGGAAGAGACCATGACCCGTGCGAGCGAGGCCGTCGACCGCCTCGACGGCGTGCAGACGAAGACCTCCACGACCGTCGCCTTCGACTTCGGCCGGATCTCGCTCGACGAACGCTCGGTGCTGTACCTCTTCGGCGCACCCGGCCAGGAACGCTTCTGGTTCCTGTGGGACCGGCTGTTCTCCGGGACGCTCGGCGCGGTCGTCCTCGTCGACACCCGCAGGCTCGCCGACTCCTGGTACGCGATCGACCGCCTGGAGCACCACGGCACGCCGTTCATCGTGGCGTGCAACGACTTCGGCGGCCCGCTCCACACCGAACAGCAGATCCGGGAGGCGCTCGACCTCTCGGACCACGTGCCCCTGGTGGAGTGCGACGCCCGGGACCGCTCGTCCAGCAAGTACGTACTGATCACGCTGGTCGAGTACCTGCACGCCCTGTCACAGGGCAAGGCATCGGCCCCGTCCGCCGCCCGTCCGGAGACCACGCCGGAGAAGACCCCGGAGCCCACCCCGTGACCCAGCCCCCGGCACCGCCCGCCGGCTGCCCCGTGTCCCATGACCGCGCGCCGCTCTCCGGCCCCCGGTTCCAGACCGAACCGACCCGCCTGTACCGGGAGATGCGCCGCGACCACGGAGCCGTGGCCCCCGTCGTCCTCGACGGCGACATCCCCGCCTGGCTGGTGCTCGGCTACCGCGAACTGCACCAGGTCACCGCCGACCCGGTGCTGTTCAGCCGCGACTCCGACCTGTGGAACCAGTGGGACAACATCCCCGACGACTGGCCGCTGCTGCCGATGATCGGCCGCAAGCAGCCGTCGATCCTCTACACGGTCGGCCCGCGGCACACCGAGCGCGCCGCCATGATCGGCAACGCGCTGGAGGGCGTCGACCCGTTCGTCCTCAAGCGGTACTCGGAGGAGTTCGCCGACGGCCTCGTCGACCGGTTCTGCTCCACGGGCTCCACCGACATCATCGCCGAGTACGCGATGCTGCTCCCCGCCCTCGTCCTGGCGAAGATCTACGGCTTCGACAACACCCTCGGCGCGGAACTCGTCGGCTCGATCAACGACATGATCGACGGCCGGGAGCGGGCGCTGGCCGGACAGCAGCACCTCGCCTCGTCCATGATCCAGCTGCTGGTCGACAAGCACGCCGAGCCCGGCGACGACGTCGCCTCGCGGATGCTCGCCGACCCGGGCGGCTTCACCGACGAGGAGGTCGTCCAGGACCTGATGGTCATGATGGCCGCGGGCCACCAGCCGACCGCCGACTGGATCGGCAACTCGCTGCGGCTGATGCTCACCGACGACCGGTTCGCCGCCTCCCTCGCGGGCGGCCGGCACAGCGTCGCCGAGGCGATGAACGAGGTGCTCTGGGAGGACACCCCGACCCAGAACGTCGCCGGCCGCTGGGCCTCCCGCGACACCCACCTCGCCGGGCGCCGCATCCAGGCGGGCGACCTGGTGCTGCTGGGCATCGCCGCCGCCAACTACGACCCGCAGGTCCGCACCGACGGTTCCCAGCTGACCGGCGGCAACAACGCGTTCCTCTCCTTCGGCCACGGCGAGCACCGCTGCCCCTTCCCGGCCCAGGAGACCGCCGAGGTCATCGCCCGTACCGGCATCGAGGTGCTGCTGGACCGGCTGCCCGACATCGACCTCGCCGTACCCGCCGAGCAGCTCACCCGGCGCCCGTCCCCGTGGCTGCGGGGCCTCACGGACCTGCCGGTGGTCTTCACCCCGACCCCCGCACTCGGAACCGAACCTGCCACCGGAGGCCAGAGATGACCCGGATCGCCCTCGACCCCTTCGTCGCCGACCTCGACGGCGAGAGCGCACGGCTGCGGGCCGCGGGCCCGCTCGCCGAGGTGGAACTGCCCGGCGGGGTGCCCTGCTACGCGGTCACCCACCACGCCGAGGCGCGCCAGCTGCTCACCGACAGCCGGGTCGTGAAGGACATCAACGTCTGGAACGCCTGGCAGCGCGGCGAGATCCCGATGGACTGGCCGCTGATCGGCCTCGCCAACCCGGGCCGCTCCATGCTCACCGTCGACGGCGCCGACCACCGCCGCCTGCGCACCCTGGTCGCCCAGGCGCTGACGGTGAAGCGGGTGGAGCGGCTGCGGGCCGGCATCGAGGCGCTGACCACCGCGAGCCTGGACCGGCTGGCCGCCCTGCCCAAGGGCGAGACGGCCGACCTGAAGGCGGAGTTCGCCTACCCGCTGCCGATGAACGTGATCAGCGAGCTGATGGGCGTGGACAGCGCGGACCACCCCCGGCTGAAGGTGCTGTTCGAGAAGTTCTTCTCGACGCAGACGCCGCCGGAGGAGGTCCCGCAGATGATGGCGGACCTCGGCGCGCTCTTCACGAAGATCGTCGACTCCAAGCGCCAGAACCCGGGCGACGACCTCACCAGCGCCCTGATCGCCGCCTCCGAGGACGGCGACCAGCTCTCCGACGAGGAGATCGTCAACACCCTTCAGCTGATCATCGCCGCCGGTCACGAGACCACGATCAGCCTGATCGTGAACGCGGTCGCCGCCCTCCAGACCCACCCCGAGCAGCGCAAGAAGGTGCTGAGCGGCGAGGTGCCGTGGGAGAACGTGATCGAGGAGACCCTGCGCTGGAACACCCCCACGTCGCATGTCCTGATCCGGTTCGCCACCGAGGACATCGAGGTGGGCGACAAGATCCTGCCGAAGGGCGAGGCGCTGATCGTCTCGTTCGGCGCGCTCGGCCGCGACGAGGCGCAGCACGGGCCGACGGCCGGTGACTTCGACATCACCCGCTCCCCCAACCGCCACATCGCGTTCGGCCACGGCCCGCACGTCTGCCCGGGCGCGGCGCTCTCCCGACTGGAGGCCGGTGTGGCGCTTCCGGCGCTGTACGAGCGGTTCCCGGACCTGGAACTCGCCGTCCCGGCGTCCGAGCTGCGGAACAAGCCGATCGTCACCCAGAACGACCTGTACGAGCTCCCGGTCGACCTGGGCTGACCGGCCTCGCGCACGCGGTCCACGGGCCGGAGCGGGCGTCTCATCCGACGGACATGGTCCTCGACCGTGTCCGTGAGGGACTACGCTCCGGTTCGTGGCCGATATCCAGATCCCCGCTGACATCAAGCCCGCCGACGGACGCTTCGGCGCCGGTCCTTCCAAGGTGCGGACGGAGGCGCTCGACGCGCTGGCCGCCACCGGTACGTCTCTTCTCGGTACGTCCCACCGCCAGGCCCCGGTCAAGAACCTGGTCGGCGCGGTGCGTCAGGGCGTGCGCGACCTCTTCTCCCTCCCCGAGGGCTACGAGGTGATCCTGGGCAACGGCGGCTCCACCGCCTTCTGGGACATCGCGACGCACGGACTCATCGAGACGAAGTCCCAGCACCTGACCTTCGGCGAGTTCTCGTCGAAGTTCGCGAAGGCCGCCAAGCTCGCCCCGTGGCTGGCCGATCCGACGCTGGTCTCCTCCGACCCGGGCACCCACCCGGAGCCGCAGGCCGAGGCGGGCGTCGACGTCTACGCACTCACCCACAACGAGACCTCGACCGGTGTCGCCGCCCCGATCAAGCGCGTCGCGGGCGCCGACGAGGGCTCCCTCGTCCTGGTCGACGCCACCTCCGGTGCGGGCGGCCTGCCGGTCGACATCACCGAGTCGGACGTCTACTACTTCGCCCCGCAGAAGTCCTTCGCCTCCGACGGCGGCCTCTGGATCGGCGTCTTCTCCCCGGCCGCCCTGGAGCGCGCCGCGCGCGTCCACGCCTCGGGCCGGCACATCCCGGAGTTCTTCAGCCTGCCGACGGCGATCGACAACTCCCTGAAGAACCAGACGTACAACACCCCGGCCCTGGCCACGCTCTTCCTCCTGAACGAGCAGCTGAACTGGCTGAACAGCCAGGGCGGTCTGGACTTCTCGGTCGGCCGCACGGCCGCATCGGCGCAGAACCTGTACGGCTGGGCGGAGGAGTCCAAGTACGCGACCCCGTTCGTCACTGACCCGGCGAAGCGCTCGCAGGTCATCGGCACGATCGACTTCGCGGACGAGATCGACGCCGCGGCCATCGCCAAGGCGCTGCGCGCCAACGGCATCGTCGACACCGAGCCGTACCGCAAGCTCGGCCGCAACCAGCTGCGCGTGGCGATGTTCCCGGCGATCGACCCGGCGGACGTCCAGGCACTGACCGCCTGCATCGACTACGTCATCGAGAAGCTGTAGCGCGAACGCATCCACCCGAGGGGCCCCGCCCGCCTGGTACGCCAGGTGGGCGGGGCCCTTCGCGTTCACTCGGTGGAGTGGTGCGACGCCTTCCCGGCCCGGCCCGCCGGATCGACCACGACGATGGCCTCGGAACCACTCACCCAGGAGGCCCGCAGTGCCCGCAGCAGCGTCCGGTCACCCCTGCGACGGCGAGCTGCTCGCAACGGCGAACAGACTCATGGAGCACCATCCGAGGTACCGCTTCGAGATCATCGGCGGCGTCATCACCGTGGCCCCACTCCGAGTTGCCCCGCACGCCCGAGTGTTGACCAGGATCATGCGCCCCTTCATGGCAGCCGGTCTCGACGACGGGGAGACGGAGGTCCTCCAAGGCATCGGCATGTGGCTGCCCAGCGGGCCAGAGGACCACGTCATCCCCGACCTGGCGATCGTCGACGCCGATCTCGACGAGCATCTGGCGGAAAACAACTGCTACGACCCCGCCGTCTTCCGTCTCGTCGTAGAGGTCACGTCCAGCGACTACAACAACGACCTGCGCAACAAGGTCGCCGCCTACGTCGAGGCCAAGATCCCGGTGTACGTGATCGTCGACCGCAAACACGGCCGGGTACATGTCCTGACCGAGCCCGTCGGCGGCAGCTACGACAGCCACCAGGTGTACGCCCCCGGGCAGACCGTCACGCTGCCCGACTCGATCGGCGCCCCAGCGACACTCGACGTCGCCGAACTGATCCGGGCCGGCCGCCCCAAGGCCTGATCACACCGCCCTGCCACCTACCGACAACGGCGGTCAGTCCCTGCCGCTCCCCCACCGCCAGCGCCGTTCTCCCTCGCACCACTCGTGCGTGGGCACCAGCCCCGCCGCGGCGGCCACGGCCGCGGAGGCGGCATGGTCCGGATGGATGTGGGCGACGACTGTCTCCACCACCGGCAGCCCCGAGAGGTGGGCCACCAGACCCGCCGCGGCCTCCTTCGCGTACCCCCGCCCCTGCCACGGCGCCCCGACCACCCAGGCGATCTCCGCCTCGGCATCCCGCGCGTGCACCGTCGCCTGCACGTAACCCACCAGGCGGCCCTCGTCCCGTACCCGCAGCACCCAGTTCCACCAGCCCACCCCGGGGTCCGGCGAACCGGCGGTCTGGCGCTCGTAGCGGGCCCTCAGCTCATCGGCGGTCTCCGGAGCGCCTCCGGTGTAGGTGTGCAGGGCCGGGTCGCCGAGCACCGCCGCCATCTCGTCCGCGTACGCGACCCGCAGTGGCAGGGCGTCCAGCCGGGCGGTGGCAAAGGACTCGGGCGCAGCGGTCATTCGGCTCTTCATCGTGGCCCGACCCTACGCACGTGCCACGGCCAGCCACAATGGATGGCACCACAACCGGGCAGGCAGCAAGAAGCACTACGGTCCCTGGGACGCAGGTAGGGACGGACTGCGCAATATATGACGCTGGAGCACCCGCAGCTAGATTCTTCGCTCGCGGGGGCCGGGTTCAGCCCGACTCCCGTACCCAAGCCAACACACGAAGGAATCATGAAGTTCACCACTTCCACGGATGAGGACATGGAAATCTTCCTGTCCGTCGTCGGCAAGCATTTGGGTGCTATTGGCGCAGAAGGAACGATCGATCTCTACACTGACGAGCCGATCGAGAACCCAGAGTCCAATCAGGTCTTCCTGGAGATGAGGCAGGAGATTCAGTTGCGACATTCGGGCAAGGGCGACTATTTCATGGGAGCGCCCCTTGACTTTGCCTCCCAGGCGGATCTACGACGCTTCACCCTGCTTGGACACCGCACCATCGACTGCGAAGCATATGTCGACGGGAAGCTCGTCTTCAGCTCAATCGAGAACGAGCGCATCATCTGGCTCGACATTTCAAACGCGGATGCTTCGTCTCTAGAAAATTCCGCACTCGCGACAGGCGCTCACAGCCTCCGCCGTCTGCCTGACTGATCCTGAGTTCACTAGGCTGACCCTGTCGCTCTTCGCGAGATAGCCGAGCCCCTACGCCCAGTTCTAGGGGACGGCAAGCGACTTCGATACGATCGTGGCTTCTCAGCAGAAGCTGACGTCTGATTAGGCAGAAGTCGAGATGCGCTCCACCGACACAACGATCAAGCCCTAGCCTGATAATTATCAGGCTAGGGCTTGATTGCACTTCGCCGAGCTCTACCCGATTCTCCGGGCAATAATTTTTTGAACTCCGCGACGAGGCGGGGCAGATTTTACGGCCGATTTACCGCATGCGCTTTTGCTGATATTCACTTGTGTGCAAATCCTGCAACACTTTTCGATTTACATGCAGGGGAGCCGCCGCCCCGATAATGGGTGTATTGACGGCATGCCGACTGCTTGCCCGATCCCGTAAGGAACGCGTTGCACCACCGGCGCCCGTAGAGGTCAAATTTATTGGCGGGGTAGGCGGTGACGTATTCGTAGGTGTTGGCGACATCCGGCCCGGCTGTCAGTCCGCCTTCCGTTCATCACCAATCCGGGCAGGCCGCCCCAAGGCCTGATCACCGCCATCCGCAGGACATCACCCGCCCGCCGTCACCAGCACCTCCCGCAGCCTGCCGACGCCCTGCGCCCAGTCCTCGCCCCCCGCGTCGTCCCACAGCTCACGCAGCTCCGACTCCGCACCCAGCACCGCATCGAGCGCCTTCACCGCGAGCGGGCGCAGGTCCGCAGGGAGTGCGGGCAGCGGCTCGTCGGGGCCGTAAGCGGTCGTCACGGCCTCGCCGCCCGGGCACTGGGAGCCGACCAGAGCAGCCGCCGCCACCGCGACCGCCCCGTCGTCGCTGTCCAGGTAGCCCGTCGTCGCGACCGCGCGGTTCAGGGCGTCACGGATCAGCGCTTCCCGCTCGGCCTCGGGAACATCGTCCAGAGCTCCCGAGAAGTCCGCAGCGGTGTCGTTGTCGAAATGGCCGATGTCCCAGGTACCCACGGGATCCCCTTTGCGAGTGGTGTACGCCGGTGCCCCCACCGACGGACGTCATCCTCGCAACCCCCACTGACAACGGCGGCTCAGTCCCTGCCGCGCCGCCGCCCCAGGAACACCAGGGCCCCGATCCCGGCGAGCACCAGGACACCGGTCAGGGTCGTGCCCTTTCCGTTCCCGGTGTCCCCGGTGTCCGCGCGGTCCGCTCCGGCGGAGGGCGTCGACGAGTCGCCGCTCCGGGACGGCGACTTCGCGTCCGCTGTGCCGGATCCGCCCAGGTCCACCCGGACCACGTCGCTCCGCTCGCCCTCCGAGCCGTACATCAGCGCCGAGCCGTCCGCCGTGTACGTCACCGACTCCGCCTGCCGCTGGAGCGGCGCCCGGACCGCGTGGTCGGCGCCGAGCCTGCCGTTCGCGAAGGCGTACCCACGGGCGCTGAAGTACGAGCGCAGCACCAGTTCCTTGCCGTCCGGCGAGAACGCCCCATCCGTCACCCACGGCACCTCCCCCACCCGCCGGAAGACATTGGTGGCGCCGGTGGTGAGCTTCGCGGGGCCCTCGTAGAGCCCGCCGCCGTCCTCGTTCTTCGACGCGATGTAGACGCGCCCGGTCGTGGGGTGGACCATCAGCGCCTCGGCGTTGCGCGGCCCGTCCGCGTACTTCACGTCGAACTGGGTGGCGCGGACCGTCGCGTCCCGCAGCTCCTTCGGCTCCGGGAAGCGGTAGATCCACACGTGGTCCCAGCTGCCGTTCAGGTTGTCGCCGATGTCACCGACGTACAGATTGCCGTCGGGGCCGAGCGAGATGGCCTCCACATCGCGGGGCCGGCCCACCCCCTGCATGGTGATCGTCGCGACGGTCCTGCCGGTGCGGGAGTCGACGGCGTAGACGTACGGCCCGTCGTCGCTGTCGTTGTGCGTCCAGTAGATGCCGGGGTGGGTGCGGCTGGCGGCGAGGCCGCTGGACTCGGTGATCCGCGGGTCCTCGATCGTGAAGCTCCGGTCGGCTCCGTCTCCGGACGCCGCGGCGGGCACCGTGCCGGAGAGGAGGAGCAGTGCGGCGGCTCCGAACGCAGTCAGGTACGCAGGCATGGCCCCAGTGTCCATCGTCACGTCGCAGGCCGGACGGAAGATCCGCGATGATGACGCCATGCGTTACACGTTTGTCGGCGACTCCATGACGATCGGCTGCGCCGGCGACTTCACCTGGCGCTACCGGATGTGGCAGCACCTCGCCTCGGATCCCAGCACCCCGTTCGCGATCGTCGGACCGCGCAGCGAGCTGTACGACATGGAGGCGAACGCCCCCGTCTCGCACGCGTACGGCGCACCGGAATTCCCCACTGAGGCCCGCGCCCATCTGGCCGGCTGGGGCGAGGGCTGGCTGCACATGGCCCCGGTGATCGCCGACACGGTCGCCGAGCACCGCACCGACGTCCTGCTCGTCTCGCTCGGCCTGATCGACCTCGGGTTCTACACGGACAGCGGTCAGACCGCGCTGAACGTACGGGCGTTCATCGAGGCGGCCCGCACCGCGAACCCGCGCGTCAGGATGGTGCTGCTGCCGGTGATACCGAATGTGCGGGCCGAGTCGGACGCCCCGTTCGCCGCCGAGTGCGACCGTTTCAACGAACTCCTGGCGAAGGCCGTCGCCGACCTCGACGACCCGAAGTCGCCGATCCTGCTGGCCTCCACCCCTCCGACGTACGACATCCACCGGGACACCTACGACGGCACCCACCCCGGCCCCACCGGCGAGCACAAGCTGGCCGCCGCCTTCGCCGACGCGATGCACCAGGCCTGGGGCCTGGGCGGCCCGTACACGGTCCAGCCGTAGCGTCTCGCGGCCGGCCGCCGCTCGGCCGGCCGGTCCGGCAACGAGACGCGGGTCAGGACGGCAGGATCATGGCCAGGGAGAGCCGGGTCAGCTCGTCGGTCAGCCACTCGGCGTCGACCTGCCGGGGCCGGCGGCCGTGGTGGGCCATGAGTTCGTCGACCGCGTGGTTCAGCACCGTGACGGTCACATGGTGGTCGCTCGGCACCGCCTCGCCCCGTCGCACGGCGCGCTCGGCCTCGGAGCTCAGGAACTCGATCCACATGGCCCGCCAGGTGGCGAGGTGGTTGTCCACCTCCCGGCTCACCCCCAGCACCTCGACGAACGCCACTCGCGCCGCACAGGGGTCCTCGGTGACCGCCTTCACATAGGCGTCGAAGAGCAGCCGGACCCGCCGCTCCGTCGGGCAGTCCTCCATGCCCTCGGCCATCAGGGCGTTCTCCGCGGCGCGCAGCCCGTGCGTCGCCACCTCGTCGTAGATCGCCATCAGGAGCACCTCCCGCGAGACGAACTCCTGCTGGAAGACATGAACGGGCACCTTCGCGTGCTCGCACAGGTCCTCGACGCTTGTGCGCGCGTACCCGTAGGCGGCGAACAACTGACGTCCGGCCAGCAGGAGTCGGTCCCGCGCCCCCGGGCCCTCCTGCGGCTGTCCGACCGCCCTGTTCCGCTGGTTCGCCATGACACCCACCATCGGTCCTCCTTCGTCGTCCGTACCGCTGCGCTCCCACTCTCCACGCTCGGCGCCACCGGCGGGGCGTGCGCCACGCACTCGGGCACGCGTAGGGCGGCACCTCGGTCAAGTCCGATTGCCCATCGAACCGTTGCTGCTACGGTCGGAATTTTGGACCCGCTCCCGCGCCCGTACCGGAACCGAAGGACCGTTCGGAACAGGACGCACGGAGCCCGCGGCGCACTCCCTCGAAAAAAGACCCTGGGGTCACCCGTAAAGACCCCCTCCAGACCCCTCCATGCACACATACACACCCGAACCACCCGCCACGCAAGGGGGGTTACCGGGACGCCGCCGCCGGTCCGCCAGGAAGTCGTCAGCGGCTTTCATCGCCACGGTCCGGCCTGGTCCCCCCTGCCGAACAGTCCTACTGTTCCCCTCCTGAAGAGGGGAACGGAACCACATGGACCGGAACATACGCACGGTGGACGACGTACTGAGGCTCCTGGACGGCCTGTTCACACGGGAGGCCGACCGGTGGACGGCGGACGGGGCGTCCTGGTGGGACAGCTTCTACGCGGACCGGACCAGGCCGGTCCCGTTCTTCGTGGCGAAACCCGACGAGAGCCTCGTCTCATACGCGGAGCGCGGCCTGATCACCCCGGGCCGTGCCCTGGATCTCGGCTGCGGACCGGGTCGCAATGCCCTCCATCTCGCCTCGCTGGGGTTCGAGGTCGACGCGGTGGACCTGTCGCGGGAGGCCATCGCCTGGGCCGAGGACCGCGCCCGCGAGGCCGGGGCCGACGTACGGTTCCACTGCGGCGACGCCTTCGCCCTCGCGGCGAGCGAGCTGACCGGCCCGTACGACCTGATCTACGACTCCGGCTGCTTCCACCATCTGCCGCCCCACCGCCGCGTCAGCTACCTCGCTCTCCTCGACTCCCTCCTCGCCCCCGGCGGCCACCTCGCCCTCAGCTGCTTCGCCGCCGGTGAGGCAGGCATGGGGTCCGAACTCCCCGACGCCGCCTTCTACGACCGGGCCGGCCTGCAGGGCGGCCTCGCTTACACACCGGAGTCGTTGCGCTGGATCTTCTCCGACCTGACCGAGATCGAACTCCGCCGCATGCGCGACGAACCACCGCACTCTCCGTACTTCGGTGAACCCTTCCTCTGGACGGCCCTGTTCCGCGCCACCGGTGAGCGCCGCGGCGAGGAACATCCGGTGGCGCCCACGGCTGCGTCGTGCGACGAGGCGCGGGCGGACCTCACCTGATGCGGCACCGGACCGTCACGAGTGGTAGAGCACCCGCACGATCATCGTGTCGCCGGGCAGGCCGTCCAGGTAGGCGTTGAACATCCTCTCGTAGTCGGGGCCTCCGCCCTCCACCCATCGTCCGTCGAGGGTGAGCAGGGCGGGGGTGGGCAGCACGGCGGTCACATGGCGGGTCACATAGGTCTCGAGGTCCGCGTCGAAGTGGTGCGCGGGGTCGGAGGCGAACCGCTCCTCCAGGGCGGGGTCGGCCTCGATCACCTGGATCAGGGGCTGTTCACGGAAGGCGGCCACGGCCGCCTCCCTGGCGTCCTCCGGATCCAGGGTCCTGGCCCGCTCTTCGAAGTGGTGGAAGGGCAGCGCGGGCGGGTAGCGGTCGGCGAAGGCCTGGTACGCCGTCCAGGTGTCGGCCCTCCGGCGGGCCTCGGCAGCGCGGGGAGTGTCGAGGTCGAGGATGCCGCGCGGGCCGCCGTGGCAGCGGGAGGGTGGTAGGTCCTCGGGGTGTTCGGTCCAGTCGTCGTACCTCACGAGCCGGGGGTCGCCCTCGTGGCCTGGCAGTACGTCGAAGAGACAGTTCGCCCCGGAGACGAACCAGTAGCTCCACTCCCCCACCCAGTCAGGGTGGGGGCGGTCCTCACGGTCGTACCAGAAAGGGGCCATCGCCTGCTCGATCGCCTGCTTCAGCCCGTCGGGTCCGACGGGCGGCAGACAGACGGTGATGCGCTGTTTGCCCATGGTGTCCCCTCCTGTGGTGCGGTCCGTGCTCGGTGCGCGGTCGTGTGGAATGGTGCGTGACCCGGCCCGCCTTCAGGGCGCTCCGACTCCACTGGACGGCTCTGTTCCGCGACGCCGGTGAGCACCGCGTCCAGGAGCCCCCAGCGTCGCAGAACACCGGGAAGACGCGCACAGCCGCTGACACACACGTCACCGGCTGCGCCGCGGACGGGGCTCGACGAGGGTGGCGGTCAGGCCTTGGTGGTGCAGATCGCGTTGTACGGCCTGCCCACACTCGGGAACAGCTCCAGGGGCTCGTCGGTGCCGGCCGGGCAGTCCTCGGCCGTCTTCGTCAGGTCGAGCACCTTGTACACACCACTGCCCCCGCTGCCGCAGGCGACTTCCTTGGCCTGCTCGTCCACGCAGTCACCCTTCACCAACTGGCCCCCGCCCGCGCCCGCGTCACCGGGGTGGTCGCCGGAGAGGTTGCGGCCACAGATGGTCTTGGTGGGGATGCCGGTACTGGCGTTGCCGCCGTAGGAGACCTTCACGGAGATGATCTCGTCCGTCCCGGCCGGGCACTGGATGGAACCGGCGAAGATGGCACCGTCCTTGATGGCGAGGGCCTTGATCGTCGCCTTGGAGTCGTCGCAGTCCATGGCCTCGAAGCCGTCCTTCGACTCGCTGGTGTCGGGCCCGGCGCAGTCGCCGACCTTCCAGTCCTTGGCCTTGTGGCTTCCGTCGTCGGACGAATCGTTGCAGGCGGTGGCGGCACCCAGTACGAGGCCGAGGACGAGCACCGCCTTGGCCCCGTGCAGGAGAGCCCCACGAGAACCGTGCCGGGATCGGGCTACGGCAACGGTGCCGCTGCCGCTCGGGGCTCGGGTACTGCCATGGATGCTCATGCTGCTCCTCAGGTGTTTCGGCGGGGGGAGTGCCCCCGGTGTGACGCGCCTGAGGACGACAGGACCGAGCACCGCGGTTCCCGGCATGGCCCCGCCGTCCACGAAGGCCGACGGGGAAGCGGGCACCGGGCCCTGGCACCGAACTCTCCTACTGGGCAACGGTGTTCGCGCTCCTGTATGGGGCCGATGCCCAGGGGCTTCAGCGCTGCCGGGGCACGGCGGCGAACGTGACATCCGCGGCGTGTGCGATCACTTCGAGCGCACTGCCGAGGGCCCATTCGGCGACCCGTGAGACCGCCGCGGCCGGGACGGCGCCGCTGATCCCGGGTGCGGCCGGGATGTCGTGCGTCGCGTGGGCATCGTGCGGCATGACGACCCGGTACCCGAGCGCCAGTGCGGTACGGGCCGTCGCCTGCACGCATATCTCGGACATCACCCCACAGATGGCGAGCCCCCGCACCCCGGATTCCGTCAACAGGCTTGCCAGCGCGGTGCGTTGAAAGCCGTCGGCCTCGGTCTTGCGGATCACGGCTTCCGTGGGACCGGTCTCGACGGGGTGGTGGAGTTCCCACCCGGGCGTGTGGGGCTCGTCGCCCGCTCCGGGCGCCCCGTCGTTCTGAACGTGCACGACCAGCGCCCCGTCTCTTCGTGCTCGGGCGATCAGGTCCGCCGTCCGGTCCACGAGCCTGGCCGTATCGGGCACGGCCCTGTCGCCGGAGACGGCGGCCTCCTGAACGTCCACAACCAACAGGGCCTCTACGGGGTTCGCATGCTCGCTCATCGCCGACCATCATGACCGTCGGAGCTACGTGCCTCCAGATGTTTTCGGCTCCGGCGCAGACGTACCGGCCGGCCTCCAGTAGTGGGGCGGGTCTCCCCTGCCGACCGGTCACGCCGCTACCCTTCGCGTGCCGTCACCTCAAGAACCAGTTCGTGCAGGAGAGCACCGTCGACGAACGGCGCCTCCGTCGTGGGCAGTGAGCGCCAGTCGAGCGGCCAGGTCAGTCCGTCCAACGCCGGGACCCCGACGAACGCCGCGCCCTGCCCGTAGCACCCCATCACCCGCGCCCCCGAAGGCCACCGGTGCGCGCGGGCGCTCCGCGGCGGCAACAGGAAGTACATGCTGCGCTCCCCGATCCCCGACCGCACGATCGGGCCCGCCTGGAAGTCGGTGAACTGCATGATCTCGTAGGCGACTTGTTCGCCGAGTACGCCGGAGATCCGTACCGCGTCGAAGTGCACGCCCACGTGTCGCAGGGCGTGCCCGGACGTGGGCACCCACGAGGGCACCGGACTGAGTGAACTTTTCCGTTCCATGAGGAAAGCGAACCGGCCGAACACCTACGGTGACCAGGGACACAGGGCTTCTGTGCACTGTTGTGTACGCAGGGGAGGGAATGTGCGCTCCAGTGACCGGAGCGGCAGCAACGTCGAAATGTTCGGCAGACTGCTGCGCTTCTACCGCGAACGGGCCGGGCTCTCGCAGGAGACCCTCGGTTCAAGGATCGGCTACTCCAAGTCACAGGTAGCCATGGTCGAACGAGGGCAGCGGCCTCCCAAGGAAGAATTCATCGCACAGGCGGACAAGGCGCTCGGTGCACAAGGTGCACTCGACGTCGCGGGCGAGAAGCTGAGCTTCACCCATCTGGCCTTGTGGTTCGAGCCGTTCGCGGAAGCGGAGATCACAGCATCGGCCAGGCATGAGTACGAGACTCATGTCGTACCCGGACTGTTGCAGACCGAGGACTACGCGCGCACGGTGTTCAACGGCGCTCCGGTCGACGACGACGTGGTCGAAGGTCGCGTCCTGGCACGCCTGGCCCGCCAGAAACTCTTGACGCGAAAGCCCCTGGCGGACATCAGCTTTGTCCTGGAGCTCGGCGCTCTCACCCGTCCCATCGGGGGCCGCCGCGTACACAAGGGCCAGATCGCCCGCATCCTGGAGGTCTCGGAGCTACGGCATGTGCAGATGCAGGTGATGTCGCCGCATCGGGAAACTCACGCCGGACTCGGTGGCCCGTTCGTTCTGTTGGAGACCCAGGAGCGACGCCAGCTCGCCTACCTGGAAGCGCAGGGACACAGCTTCCTCATCAGCGAACAACCGCATCTGAGCCAGCTGTTCGGGAAATATGGCACGCTTCGAGCACAGGCGCTCAGCCCCGAAGAGTCCAGAGACATGATCGAGCAGGTGGCGAAAGACCTATGAACACCGGCCTCAACTGGTTCAAGAGCAGCTACAGCACCGAGGACAGCGGCAACTGCGTCGAGGTGGCCGCCTCCCCCGGCCGCGTCCACGTGCGTGACTCCAAGGACCTGTCCGTCCCCGCCCTCTCGCTGTCCCCCGCCGCCTGGGCCGACTTCCTTCCGTACGCGGCGCGGTAGCGCTGCCGGGCCAGCCGTACGCCGCCCCGCCGCCCCGACCCCTCAACGCGCAAGCCGCCCCAGCAGGGAGCCGGCGACGGCGATACCCACCAGCGCCGCGAAGGCGAGGACCGCGAGGTCCAGGCCGAGGTGTGCGGGGGTGCCGATGAGGAGTCCACGCAGCGCGTCGACCTCGTAGCTCAGCGGGTTCACTCTGCTGATGGCCTGGAGCCAGCCGGGCATCAGGGCGACCGGGTAGAGCGCGTTGGAGGCGAAGAAGAGCGGCATGGTGATGGCCTGGCCGATGCCCATCAGGCGGTCGCGGGTCAGGACGATCCCGGCGATCGACATCGACAGGCAGGAGAAGAACGCCGAGGCGAGGACGACCACCAGGACCACGCCGAGCAGCCGCAACGGGTTCCAGGTCATGCCGACACCGATCAGTGCGGCGATCACGATGACGACCGCCGCCTGGATCGTGGCCTTGACCCCGGCGGCGAAGGCCTTGCCGGTCACCAGGGCGGTCCGGGGCGTCGGCGTGACCATCAGTTTGGTGAGGACGCCCGAGTCCCGCTCCCAGATGATCATGATGCCGTAGAAGATCGCGATGAACATGGCCGACTGCGCGATGATGCCCGGCGCCAGGAAGTCCAGATAGGGGACGCCGCCGGTCGGGATGGCGTGGATCCGGGAGAACGTCACGCCGAAGATCAGCAGCCAGAGCGCGGGCTGGACGGCGCGGGTGTAGATCTCGGTGCGGTCGTGGCGCAGCTTCTGCATTTCGACGACGCACATCGCGACCACTCTCGCCGGCACCACGCGCCAGCCGGTGCGAGGCGGAGGCGGAGTCCTGAGCAGCGCGAACCGCTTTTCCGCCGGGACGGACTCAGCCGAGGCGGGATGCGGTGCGACGGGTACGGCGGACATCTCGGAACGCTCCTTTCCCTTCGCGGGAACGAGAACCGGAATCGGAACCCGGGCCGGGGTCGTTCAGGCCGCTTCCGGAGTGGTATCGGAAGACGTCCTCCAGGGTCGGCGGTGGAAGGCCCCTCTCCCCCGCTTTTCGCCAGGCGGCGACGAGTTCGCCCTTGAGCCGGGCCGGGGTGCCGAGCGCCCGGAGTTTGCCGAGGTGCATCAGCGCGAGCCGGTCGCAGCGCTGGTCGGCCTCGTCCATGGAGTGGGTGGTGACGAGCACGGTCATGCCCGTGCCGTGCCGTATCTCGGTGATGCGGTCCCAGACGCTGTCCCGCGCGATCGGGTCCAGGCCGATGGTCGGCTCGTCCAGGATCATCAGCCGGGGCGCGCTGACGAGTGCCTGTGCGAGTTCGAGGCGGCGGACCATGCCGCCGGAGTACGTGGCGACGAGCCGGTGCGCGACCTCGCCGAGGCCGACCGCGTCCAGGGCCTGGGAGACCCGGGCGGCGCGCTCGCGGCGGGGCACGTCGAAGACACGGGCGAAGAGCTGGACGTTCTCCCGGCCGGTGAGGCTCGCGTCCGCCGACAACTGCTGCGGTACGTAACCGAGCATGCGGCGTACGGCCATCCTGTGGCGGGCCACGTCGTGGCCGAACACCTCGATGACGCCGGCCGGCACCGGAAGGAGTGTGGTGACCGCGCGCAGGGTGGTGGTCTTGCCCGCCCCGTTGGGTCCCAGCAGGCCGAACACCTCCCCCTGGCCGACCAGCAGGTCCAGGCCGTCGACGGCCTTCGCGTCGCCGAAGCTGTAGCTCAGTCCGGTGCAGTTGAGGGCGGGAATGGTTTCCGTGGTCATGCGATCTCCTCCCCTTCACGCAGCGAGGCGGCGAGTCGGCGCAGGGCCGGGAGTGCGGCGGCGAGTGCCGCCCGGTCGTCCCCGTCGAGCCCGGCCAGGTGTTCGCGGAAGAGCGCCTCGCGGCGGGCGTGCCAGTCACGCAGCCTCCCGATCCCCGCGGGGGTCGGATACAGCAGCGCGGCCCGTCCGTCTCCGGGGTCCTTCTCGCGCCGCAGCAGTCCCTCGGCGACGAGGTGGTTGACCAGGGTGCTGACCGAGTTGGAGGCGAGGCAGAGGCCGTGTGCGGCGGTCGAGACCCGGATACCGGGCCTTTCGGCCACCAGCCGCAGCAGTTCGGCGTGCGCCCCGCGCAGCCGGGGCGTCGGCAGGCCGCTCCACAGCCGTCGCCGGGCGAGCCTCTGGATACGGGGCAGAAGTCCGGCGAGCTCATCAGGCAGATCGCCCGCCGCCATGGGCCCATTTTATCTCCGTATGCGAGCTAAGGGCTCTCCCCGATCTCCTGTCCGTGCGCGGCTGCGCCCCGGTCCCCTCAGAGCCCTGGGGCGGCCCCGTCAGATCTCGGCGAACCGCTCCCCGCACCGGCTGCAGAACACCGGCTGCGGGTCCTGCGAGAGCCGGCCGCACGCGGGGCAGACCCGGTCCAGCATGCAGGGCGCCTCGCCGCCCTCGTGCGCCGTCGGGGGCGCGGTGAGCGGCGCGGCCGGGGCCGCGGCGGGAGGCTTGATGGTCAGGCCGGGGCGGCGGCGGTGCACGGTCACGTAGGCCAGCCCCTCCGGTCCGGCGGCAAGCGCACGGCGGGAGGTACGGGGCAGCCAGAGGACGGTGGTCGGGGTCAGGTCCAGCACGTCCCCGCCTGCCGTGACGACCCGGCCTCCGCCCGCGATGACGACGAGGAGGACGTCCAGGACGTCCTCCTGATGCTCACCGACCTCCGCGCCCGCCGGAAGGCGCACCAGATTGGCATCCAACTCCCGCCCCTGTTCGGCTAGTTGCCACAGGGCGCCACGGTCGTCAGGGGTGGCGGCGGTCAGCAGGTCGTCGAGTACGGCCAGGATCCGGGGTGCGGAATTCACAGCAGTCAGGCTACGCCCGCCCTACGCTGACCCCTTTGCCCGCCGAGCCGAAGGAGCCGTCGCACCATGGACCGCGAGCCCGACCAGCCGTACCCGCCGATCGAACCGTACGAGCACGGCATGCTCGATGTCGGTGAAGGCAACCTCGTGTACTGGGAGGTGTGCGGCAATCCGGCCGGCAAGCCCGCGCTCGTCGTGCACGGCGGCCCGGGGTCGGGGTGCACCGAGCGGCCCCGGCGGCTCTTCGACCCGGACCGCTACCGCGTCGTCCTCTTCGACCAGCGGGGCTGCGGCCGTTCCACCCCGCACGCGAGCGACCCGGCCACCGACATGCGATACAACACCACCGACCGGCTGATCGCCGACATGGAGCGCCTGCGCGTGCACCTCGGGATCGACAACTGGCTTCTGTACGGCGGGTCCTGGGGATCGACGCTGATCCTCGCGTACGCCGAGCAGCACCCGGAGCGGGTCACCGAGATCGTGATCCCGGCCGTCACGACGACCCGGCGCTCCGAGATCGACTGGCTGTACCGGGGCGCCGGCCGGATCTTCCCGGAGGCCTGGGAGCTGTTCCGGGCCGGGGTGCCGGAGGCCGAGGAGGACACGACCCCGGCCGTCCTCGCCGCGTACGCACGACGGATGGAGAGCCCCGATGCCGGGGTGCGGGAGAAGGCGACGGCCGACTGGTGCGCCTGGGAGGACGCGGTGCTCTCCCAGGAGGCGTACACCGGACCGCCGCCGTACAGCGGGCGCCCCGGCCGGGCACAACAGGCGCTGGTGCGGGTCTGCTCGCACTACTTCTCCCACGGCGCCTGGCTGGAGGAGGGGCAGCTGATCCGGGACGCGGGGCGGCTGGCGGGGATTCCGGGTGTGCTGGTGCACGGCCGGTTCGATCTGGGCGGGCCGCTGATCACCGCGTGGGAGCTCGTGAAGGCGTGGCCGGACGCGGAACTGACCGTGATCGACGGTGCGGGGCATCTGGGTGGTCCGGCGACGAGCCGGGCGGTGCTGGAGGCCCTGGACCGGTTCGCGCTCCCCTCCCCACCGGATGGTTCGTGACGGGTGGGCCCCGGGGGCCGTGACCCGCATGCGCCGGCCCAGGGGCGGCCCGCCGAGCCATTACTCACACACACTCGGCCAACTCCCTTTCGGCGCAGGGAAGTTCGTCTACCGAATCCCTTGGGAGGAATCGGCGCACTACCCGTCGACGGTGTGTGTTCCGGCCCGTCACCGCTCTGGGACGTGGCCGGATCCCGCCCCCCGGCGGTGACCGGATTCCCCTCGATACCACCCGCGTAGACATTCCGTGGCCCGGACATGGCAAGCTATGTCTTCGCTGCAGGCGCGCTTCAGCACACGTACCCCCCACTGGTCGTGTTCGTCCCCCCACTGATCCTGTGACGACCGATGCTGTCGCCCGATGCAGCGGCTGAACGCACGCACATCTGACGACGACGGGGTACGACGTGAGAGCGAAGAAGAGAATCTGGGCGACCGCCGCCCTGGCCACATCCGCCGTGGCGGGAGTCCTGGTCTTCGAGGGAATGACGGGCGACACCTCGGTGACCGCGGCTGCCAAGCCCGGTCCGGTCAAGGCCGAAGTGCACGCGACGGCGTTGAAGGTCGCCGGTGACGGCGCGTCCGCCGTACTGGGCAAGCGGGACACCAAGCCGTTCAGCATGCTGGGCATCACCTGGACCGACCCGGCGGCCAAGGTCACCGGAACCGTGGAGGCCCGGACCAGGTCCGCCGCCGACGGGACCTGGTCGTCCTGGCTGCCGCTGGAAACCGATATCGACGCGCGTGCGGAGACCGGCCGGTCCGACGTACGCGGCAGCACCGAGCCGCGCTGGGTGGGCCCGTCCGACGGGGTCGAGGTGCGCATCAACGCGGGTGGCAAGGTCTCCACGAAACTGCCCGCGGGGCTGCGGCTGGACACCGTGGACCCGGGCCGGAGCAACACCCTGGACGCGGACCCGGCCGCCTTCGCGGCCGACATCGAGGGCGAAGACCCCACCACCGATTCGGCGGAGACGCCCACGTCCGAGGCACCGGCACCGAGCGACAGCACGGACTCCGCTGCCGAGGACGCATCGTCCGACACGGCGTCATCGAGCCCGAGCGCCACGGCCACGGACCAGCCCGCTCTCACCGCGAGCGAGAGCTCCTCGCCGTCCGCGAGCACGTCCCCGAGCGCCTCTGCGAGCGACACGCTGCCGCCCGCACCGGTGTCGACCGTGCCCAAGCCGCCGATGACCTCGCGTGCGGGCTGGGGCGCCGACGAGTCGATGAGCCCGGAGGAGCCGGAGTACAACAGCACCCTCAAGGCGGTCTTCGTCCACCACACCGCCGGGACCAACGACTACACGTGCGCCGAGTCCGCAGCCGTGGTGCGCAGCGTGTACGCGTACCACATCCAGGCCGAGAAGTGGAAGGACATCGGCTACAACTTCCTGGTCGACAAGTGCGGAACGATCTTCGAGGGCCGTAAGGGCGGCGTGGACCGGCCGGTCCTCGGTGCCCACACCTACGGCTTCAACCGGGAGTCGACCGGTATCGCGGTCCTCGGCACCTACACGAGCACAACCGCCCCGAGTGCGGTGACCACCTCGGTGGCCCGGATCGCCGCGTGGAAGCTCGGCCAGTACAAGGGCGATCCGGCGGGCACCACCTTGCTCACCGCGGGCGCCAACGGCAACAACAACTTCGGGACCTCCTTCACCGCCGGCAAGACGTACACCTTCAACCAGATCTCCGGCCACCGCGACGGCTTCAACACCGAGTGCCCCGGCACGAAGCTGTACGGGCAGCTGCCCGCGATCCGCAGCCTCGCCGCGGGCCCCGTCACCGGTCTGGCCATCAAGTCGGTGACCGGCGCCGGGCTCTCCGGTACGACGTACTACACCAAGTCCGCCGTCACCGTGGGCTGGTCGGCGAGCACCCCGAGCGCGTTCATCTCGAAGTACGAGCTGCTGGTCGACGGCAAGTCCGTCGCCACCACCGCGGGCACCGCCACCTCCGCCAAGGCCACCCTCGCCGTCGGCTCCCACAAGGTCCAGGTCCGGGCCACCCACCAGTCGGGCAAGGTCACCACGTCCGCGGCGGCCACCGTGGTCGCCGACCAGACGGCGCCCTCCTTCAGCACCAAGCCGAACCTGGTCCTGCGCACGGGCACGGTGAACACCACGGCCGTCCCGATCACCCTGAAGTGGAAGGCCACCGACGCCGCCGCGCTCAAGGAGGTCAGGCTCACCGCCCCGGTCGCCAAGACCTACGGCCCGACGGTCACCAGCGCCTCGCACACCGCGAAGTCGGGTACCGCGACCAGCTGGGCCATGAAGGCGTACGACCAGGCGGGCAACACCGCCTCCGCGTCGGTCTCCGGCACCCCGGTCATCCTCCAGGAGAGCTCCGCGACCAAGAAGGGAACCTGGACGACGAAGTCCTCGTCCAGCTACCTCGGCGGCAAGTCGTACTCCAGCAAGTCGAAGAGCGCCAGCCTGAGCTGGACGTTCACCGGCCGCTCGGTCGCCCTGGTGGCGTCCAGGGCCTCGACCTCCGGCCAGGTGTACGTCTACGTGGACGGAGTGAAGGTCTCCACCGTGGACCTGAAGTCCAGCACCACCAAGTACCGCGACGCGCTGTGGACGAAGAGCTGGTCCAGCAGCGCCAAGCACACCGTCAAGATCGTCGTCGTGGCCACCTCGGGCCGCCCGACGGTCACCACCGACGGCATCGTGTACCTGAAGTGACCGCCCCGGGCCCTCGGCCCGCATAGGCACGCGCACCCGTCCTGCCCCCGGCACACCGCCGGGGGCAGGACACGTTCCGGGGCGGTCTTGCCTTGAGCGGGCTCGAAGGCGTTGGCTTGGCGCCCATGAAGTACACGCAGCTCGGACGCACCGGACTCAAGGTCAGCCGCCTCGTCCTCGGCACCATGAACTTCGGCCCGCAGACCAATGAGGCGGACAGCCACGCCATCATGGACTCGGCGCTGGAAACGGGTCTGAATTTCTTCGACACCGCCAATGTCTATGGCTGGGGCGAGAACAAGGGCCGCACCGAGGAGATCATCGGCACCTGGTTCGCCCACGGCGGCGGACGCCGCGACAAGGTGGTCCTGGCCACCAAGATGTACGGGAACATGGGCGCCGACGGCGAGGCCTGGCCCAACCACGACAAGCTCTCCGCCGTGAACATCCGGCGCTCGGTCGACGCGTCGCTGAAGCGGCTCCAGACGGACTACATCGACCTCTACCAGTTCCACCACATCGACCGGAACACTCCCTTCGAGGAGATCTGGCAGGCGATCGACGTCCTGGTCCAGCAGGGGAAGATCCTCTACGTCGGTTCGTCGAACTTCGCCGGTTACAAGATCGCCCAGGCCAATGAGCTGGCCGCCCGGCGCGGCTCGTTGGGCCTGGTCAGCGAGCAGTGCCTCTACAACCTGATGGAACGCCGCGCCGAGATGGAGGTCATCCCGGCCGCGCAGGAGTACGGGCTCGGCATCATCCCGTGGTCCCCGCTGCACGGCGGTCTGCTGGGCGGTGTGCTGAAGAAGGAGCGCACGGGCACGGCAGCGCGTTCGGCCTCCGGCCGCAGCGCGGACGCGCTGAAGAACTCGACGGAGCGCGAGAAGATCCAGGCGTACGAGGACCTGCTCGACAAGCACGGCCTGGAGCCGGGCGAGGTCGGCCTCGCATGGCTGCTCACCCGGCCGGGGGTGACGGGACCGATCGTCGGACCGCGCAACCAGGAACAGCTGGACTCGGCGCTGCGGGCACTGGAGCTGGAACTCCCCGATGACCTGCTGGCCGAACTGGACGAGATCTTCCCGGGCCCGGGTCCCTCGCCGGAGGCATTCGCCTGGTGACGCCGAGCTGACGGGCTGCCCGCCCGACAGGTCCGGGCCGCCGCCGCCCCGTCCCGGCATCGCCGGGGGCGAGGGCGGGGGCGGCCCGCTTGCGTTGCGTCGGGGCGGGGGTGGCGGCGGCCCGCTTGCGTTGCTCCCGTCAGAGCGCTGCTTCGAGTTCCTTGAGCGTCTCGCCGAGCCAGCGCAGTTCCGCCTGGCTGGTCGCGCGGGCGACCTTCAGCAGCCCGCGCCGGAACGGGTCCTCGAACGTCTCGGCACCGAGCGGCCGGTCGCCCTCGTAGAAGAAACTGCTCGGCTCCTCCAGGAACGCGAGCCGGCGCCGCAGCACCGCCGACTGCTCGGCCGGTGACGCCAGATGGCGGAGGAAGGCCAGCACGGTGAACCAGCGGTTCTCGTCGCTGATGTCCACGTCGTCGGCCTCCCGCAGCCGGCGCCGCAGTTCCTCGCGCCCCTGCTCGGTCAGGGTCAGCGTGTGGCGGGGGGCGGCCCTGGTGCCCGGCTCGGTCCGGCGCTCCAGCCATCCGGCTCGCTCCAGGCGCTTGATCGCCGGATACAGCGTGCCGTCGGCGATGGGGCGGACGTGTCCGGTGAGGTGGGCGACCCGTCGCTTCAGCTCGTAGCCGTGCAGCGGCTGTTCGTACAGAAATCCCAGGATGGCCAGTTCCAGCATGCGAGCATCCTCCCTCACCCCGTTATACATCGATGCCGATATATAGTGCCGCCAATGCTTTCCCGGTGATACGACACGGCGGAGGACACATGCGGAACGCCCAGGTGACGGCCGACGGTGCGCACATCCGGTGGGTGGAGCTCCCCGGGCGTCCGGGCACGTCCACGGGCACGTCCCGTACCCGGGTCTATCTGCACGGGCTCGGGGCCTCGTCCGGCCCGTACTTCACCGCGAGCGCCACGCATCCCCTGCTGGCCGACAGCCGGTCGCTGCTGATGGACCTGCTCGGCTTCGGGATCAGCGACCGCCCCACCGGCTTCGGCTACACGCTCGAAGAGCACGCCGACGCGGTGGCTGCGGCGCTGGAGGCGGCCGACGTGCACGGCGCGGACGTGGTCGCGCACAGCATGGGCGGCGCGGTGGCCATCGTGCTCGCGGCACGCCACCCGCACCTCGTGGCCCGGCTCGTGCTGGTCGACGCCAATCTGGACCCGATCGCCCCCGACCCCTCGCAGGCGGGCAGCAGCGGCATCGCCGCGTACACCGAGGAGGAGTTCCTGGCCGGCGGCCGGGAGGAGGTGCGCGACCGGGTGGGGGCCCACTGGTGGGCGACCATGCGCCTCGCGGGGCCCGAGGCGCTGCACCGCAGCGCGGTACAGCTCGCCCGCGGAACGACGCCGACGATGCGCGCACTCCTGCTGAACCTGAAAATCCCGCGCACGTATCTGCGCCCCCAGGACGACGGACCGCTGCCCGGCGAGGACGAGCTGACCGAGAACGGGGTGCGGGTCGTGGCGGTCCCGAAGTGCGGGCACAACATCATGCTGGACAACCCGGAGGCGTTCGCCGAGGAGACGGCGAACGCCCTCAAGGCGTGAGAAGCAAGGGCAGGCGACAGACGGCCGTCACTGCCCGACGGCGGCTGCCACGGCGACGACGACGAACATCAGCACGAGCGCGGCGGCCATGATGCGGTTTCTGGTCTTGGGATCCACCCTTCGAGCGTAACCGGAGCGCTCAATGGCCCAGCGACCAGGATGCGATCGTCTCGTACCGAGGCCGTGCTCCCGGCATCCGGCCGCCCGGCAGGTTGCTGCGGACGAGGGAGAGCTCGCCGACCTCCCACTCCGTGCCGTCGAAGTCCGCGAGCGCCGCGGCGTAGGGGCGCAGGTCGGCGTCGGTGCGGCTGCGGGCGAGGGTGAGGTGCGCGCTGTAGTGGCGGTGCTCCTCCATCGGGATGCCGGTGCGCCGGGCCGCGGCATCGGCGCGTCCGGCGAGGAGCCGCAGGGTGTCGACCGCCCCCGCGGCCCCGGTCCACAGCACCCGGCCGCCGAACCGGCCGGCCCCGTGGATGCGCAGCCGGAAGGGTTCGGTACGGCGGGCCGCCCGCCCGAGGCGCTCCTCCAGCTCGGGCAGCAGTTCCTCGTCCACCGACCCGAGGAACGCGAGCGTGAAGTGCCAGCCGGGCGTCCCGGTCCAGCGCAGCTTCCCCGCGCCGGGAAGCGAACGCAGCGGGTCCACCACGCGGTGCAGTTCCTCGAGCGCGTGGTCGGGCGGCAGAACGGCGACAAAGAGTCTCATGCTGCTCATGGGCCGAGTGTCGCACCGTACCTGGCGTGTCCCGGGGTCCGTGCGCGTCGTTGTCCTACGCGGCGGCCCGCGCGCCCGTGCGGCAACGGGAGGGAGCGGCACGATGACCGTCGTGGCGGACGACAGGACCGATATGGCCGAAGAGAGAGACGACGAGCGGACTCTGGACTCCATGTTCGAGTGGCTCGAGGATCTGCCACTCCCCGAGGGATTCAAGACCGAGATCGTCGAGGGGAACATCTACTTCACGCGGCAGCGGCGTACGCACTGGCGGATGATTCTCCAGATCATCGAACAGTTGCGTGAAAGATTTCCGCAGGAGCGCCTGCTGTCCGATGTACGCGTCGACTTTCCCGGGCACCTCAACGGCTTCGCGTCCGACGTGCTGGCACTGCGGGAGGACGCCCCGAAGGACACCAAGGGGAACCTGCTGTTCGTGGGTGTGGAGTTCGTGGCCGAGGTGATCTCCAAGGAAACCGTCGCCAACGACTACGGCCCGAAGAAGGACGCGTACGCCGCAGCCGGTGTGCCCGTCTATCTGATCGTCGACCCGTACAGCGGCGAGTGCCACGTCTTCCGGAACGCTGTGAACGGTGTGTACGGCTCCAAGCTGTCCGTGCTGTTCGGCACGGACATCGACCTCACCGACACCCCGGTGGGACTGGTCCTCCACACGGGCGAGTTCCCCCGCGACTGACGCTCCCCCGACATGCGTCAGGGCCTGGCCGGTGGGATACCGGCCAGGCCCTGTTGCCGTATGTCGGCGCCGGACCGAGGGTCAGGCCGCCGTGGCGAGTTCCTCGCGCGGGACGAACCGCAGGTGCGGGCGGCCCGGGCGGAAGTCGAGCTTCAGGCGCAGCCCGCCCACGCGGGCCAGCATGATGCCGACGCCGAGCGCGGCCAGCAGGGAGAACGCGCCGCCGACCGCCATGCCGGTGCGGACTCCGTAGGCGTCGCTGACCCAGCCGACGATCGGGGCGCCGATCGGCGTGCCGCCGGCGAAGACCATCATGTACAGGGCCATGACCCGGCCGCGCATCGCCGGGGCGGCGGCCATCTGGACCGTCGTGTTCGCGGTGATGTTGGTGGTCAGTCCGATCATGCCGATCGGGACCAGCAGGATCGCGAAGATCCAGACGGACGGCGCCAGGGACGCGATGATCTCCAGGAGACCGAAGGCGACGCCCGCGGCGATCAGCATCCGCAGCCGCGAGGAGCGGCGGCGGGCGGCGAGCAGGGCGCCGGCGAGGGAGCCGGCGGCCATGAGGATGTTGAAGAACGAGTACATCCCGGCGCCGCCGTGGAAGATCTCGTCCGCGAAGGCCGTCAGCCAGATCGGGAAGTTGAACCCGAAGGTGCCGACGAAGCCGACCAGGACGATCGGCCAGATCAGCTCGGGGCGCTTGGAGACGTAGCGCAGGCCTTCCCGCAGCTGCCCCTTGGCGCGCGGCACGATGACGGGCTTGTGCAGCTCGCTGGTGCGCATCATCATCAGGCCGATGAGCGGGGCGGCGAAGGACAGGCCGTTGAACATGAAGGCCCAGCCGCTGCCGACGGTGGTGATCAGGACACCCGCCACTGCGGGGCCGATGAGCCGGGCGGACTGGAAGTTCGCCGAGTTGAGACTGACGGCGTTCCCCAGGTGGGCGGGGCCGACCATCTCGGAGACGAACGACTGGCGGGCCGGGTTGTCGACGACCGTCACCATGCCGAGCAGGAACGCGATGAGGTAGACGTGCCACACCTGGACGACGCCGGAGAGGGTGAGGACCGCGAGGGCGATCCCGCACAGGCCGAGTGCCGCCTGGCTGAAGAGAAGGAGCTTGCGCTTCGGAAGACGGTCGGCGATGACGCCGCCGTAGAGCCCGAACAGAAGCATCGGAAGAAACTGGAGGGCCGTGGTGATACCGACGGCGGCGGCAGACCCGGTGAGGCTCAGAACGAGCCAGTCCTGCGTGATGCGGGACATCCAGGTGCCGATGTTGGAGACCGCGCCGCCCATGGCGAACAGGCGGTAGTTACGGATCTTAAGAGACGAGAAGGTCCCTCCGGGCCTGCTCTCGTGGGTGGAAGTCGGTGCGGGGGCGGAGTCTGCTCCGGATCCCGTACTCAAAAAGGTTCGCCTCCTCGGGCACGTACGTTCATTGACTGGCGGAGATGGGGAGGTGTGCGCCGTCCGGTGGTCCGGTGCGCGCCCGCTACAGGTGGGCGAGCTTCTCCAGCACAGGGGCCGCTTGGCGCAGCGTCTCCCACTCCTGCTCGTCCAGGCCCTCGGCGAGGCTGGTCAGCCACGCGTTCCGCTTGGAACGGCTCTCGGCGAGCATGGCCTCCGCCTGTTCGGTCTGGCTGACCATCTTCTGGCGACGGTCGTCGGGGTGCGGTTCCAGCCTGACCAGTCCCTTGGCTTCCAGCAATGCGACGATGCGCGTCATCGACGGGGGCTGCACATGCTCCTTGCGGGCCAGCTCACCGGGCGTGGCCGAACCGCAGCGGGCGAGCGTGCCGAGCACCGACATCTCGGTGGGGCTCAGCGACTCGTCGACGCGCTGGTGCTTCAGGCGCCGGCCGAGCAGCATCACGGCGGAGCGCAGGGAGCTCACCGCGGCCGCGCTGTCGACGTCGTGGATCAGGTCAGGCATGTTCATTAGGGTATCTCATTACCTACCCTAAAGACCATTCGCGTGACACGGGCGAGAGCCATCTCACCCCCTTTGCTCACCCGTTCGAGTGAGTTGAATCCGGAAAGTGACGCAGATCGGCCTTCGAGGCCGTAAGCCTGCATGCCATGGGATCGACGGTGCTCAGCCTGCGGATAGACGGTGAGCTGCTCGACCGGCTCCGGCAGCATGCCGCAAAACGCGGAATGAGCGTCCAGGACTATGTCGTCCGGACGCTCATTCGCGATGACTTCGACGAGCGCTTCAAGGCGGCCGTCGACGAGACGGAGAAGTTCTACGGTTCGGAAGGGACCGCAGGAATCAGGACCGAAGAGGTCACGTGAGGCCGAGGGCCGGCATCGCGTAGTAGAAGACGAAGACCACCGACACCACGTACATGGCCACCGGCACCTCGCGCCAGCGTCCGGCCACGACCCGCAGCACGGAGAAGGCGATGAAGCCGATGCCGATGCCGTTGGTGATGGAGTAGGTGAACGGCATCATCAGCATGGCCAGGAAGGCCGGGATGGCGAGCGTGTAGTCGCTCCAGTCCACGTCCCGCACCGAACCCGCGGTGATCAGGAAGCCGACCGCCACCAGCGCGGGAGTGGCCGCCTGCGAGGGGACCATGGTCGCCAGCGGCGTCAGGAACAACGCCACCGTGAACAGCAGGCCCGTCACGACGCTCGCGAGGCCGGTGCGGGCGCCCTCACCGACACCCGCCGTGGACTCCACGAAGCAGGTGGTGGCGGAGGAGGAGCTCGCACCGCCCGCGGCGACCGCGACGCCGTCCACGAACAGCACCTTGTTGATGCCGGGGAAGTTGCCGTTCTTGTCCGTCAGGTGCGCCTCGTCACCGACACCGAGGATGGTGCCCATCGCGTCGAAGAAGCAGGACAGCAGCACGGTGAAGACGAACAGGATGCCGGTGAGCACACCGACCTTGTCGAAGCCGCCGAACAGACTGACCTGACCGACCAGCCCGAAGTCCGGAGTGGCGACCGGGTTGCCCGGCCACTCCGGCACGGTCAGCCCCCACGACCCGGCAGGCAGATCGGCGACCGCGTTGATGATCACTGCGACGACCGTCATCGCGACGATCGAGATCAGGATCGCGCCCGACACCTTGCGGACCAGCAGCGCCAAGGTGAGCAGCACGCCGACGACGAAGACCAGGACCGGCCAGCCCAGGAGGTGACCGTCGCCGCCGAGCTGGAGCGGGACCGTGGTGTGCGCGGCGTCCGGGATGCGGGAGACGAAGCCCGAGTCGACCAGGCCGACCAGCAGGATGAAGAGACCGATACCGATCGCGATGCCCTTGCGGAGCGACTTCGGTACGGCGTTCATCACGCGCTCGCGCAGCCCGGTCGCGACCAGCAGCATGACGACGATGCCCGCGAGGACGACCATGCCCATCGCGTCCGGCCAACTCATCCTGGGGGCGAGCTGGAGGGCCACGACGGTGTTGACGCCGAGGCCGGCGGCCATCGCGATCGGCACATTGCCGATGACGCCCATCAGGAGGGTGGAGAACGCGGCGGCCAGCACGGTGGCGGTGACCAGCTGGCCTCCGGCGAGCTGATGGCCGTACATGTCCTTCGCACTGCCGAGGATGATCGGGTTCAGCACGATGATGTACGCCATCGCGAAGAACGTGGCGAATCCGCCGCGGACCTCGCGCGCGACCGACGACCCCCGTTCGGAGATCTTGAAGAAGCGGTCCACGCCGTTGCGTGGTGCGGAGGCCGGGGGCTGCTGGGAGTCGACCGGAGCGGTGGCCGAGGGGGACATGTATGCCTCAGTAGTCGTCAGTAGTCGTACGTAGGGGGGCTTAAAAGTTGTCAGCTTTGGACTTTTACACGAATAATTCGAGCCAGCAGCAAACAGATTCAGTATGAATACATAAGGCGAAGATCGCTATCTCCGCGCGTAGACCGTTGCGCCACATGGCCTGTCGGTCCTTGTGGATGCCGCCCCTACGGGGCAAGGGGTCCGGGCGGGGGCCGGACCCTACACTGAGGTCATGGCGAAGTGGACACCGAAGCACGAGGCACCCGAGCCCCTGGAGGGGCCCGTCGTCGCCACCATCACGGGCGGCACGATCCTCTGGTTCGTCCTCTTCCTGGTCCAGCTCCCCTTCTACGGCTGGTTCGACGACCACGGGCACCTGTGGTGGCTGTGGACCTGCCTGGCCGGTGCGGGGCTCGGCCTGATCGGCATCCGGTACGTACGGGCTCGCGACGCGGCGATCAAGCGGGACGCGGCGGCGAAGGCGGCTCAGCAGCCGGGCGGTCCGGACAACGGCAGCGGCCCGGCACCGCACCCCGGCGCGACGGCCTGACACCACCCGCCCACCCGCGGAACCGCGCTCCCGACGCCACGCCACCCCGCGCGGGGTGGCTGATACTCCTCCTGTCGGAGGACCATTCCCCTCCTCCCCCGGTCTGATCTTCGGACCCCCCAGTGGGTGAACAGGGCCAACCACCCGTACCGTCGGAACCATGACGCAGCGGGCACCCCATTCCTTCGGCGAACACATCCCTGAGCCATCCGGTCCTCCCGATCACCCCGAACGGTCCAGGATCGACGCCGGAGCCGAGCTCGACCCGGTCCACCCGGTCAAACTGCCGGCCCCTGCCGTGAACATCCGGGGGCTGACCTCGGCCGAAGTGGCCGAACGGGTCGCCCGCGGCGAGGTCAACGACGTTCCCGTCCGCTCGTCCCGCTCCGTCGCCGAGATCGTCCGCGCGAACGTCTTCACCCGGTTCAACCTGATCATCGGCGTGCTCTGGCTGATCATGCTGTTCGTCGCGCCGATCCAGGACAGCCTCTTCGGCTTCGTGATCATCGCGAACACCGGCATCGGCATCATCCAGGAATGGCGGGCCAAGAAGACCCTGGACAGCCTCGCGGTCATCGGCGAGGCGAAACCCACGGTGCGCCGCGACGGGGTCGCGGCCGAGATCCACACCTCCGAGATCGTCCTCGGCGACCTCATCGAGCTGGGCCCCGGGGACAAGGTCGTCGTGGACGGCACGGTCGCCGAGGCCGACAGCCTGGAGATCGACGAGTCGCTGCTCACCGGCGAGGCCGACCCCGTGGTGAAGCACGCCGGGGACCATGTGATGTCCGGCAGCTTCGTCGTCGCGGGAGGCGGCTCGTTCGCCGCCACCAAGGTCGGCCGCGAGGCCTATGCCGCCCAGCTCGCCGAGGAGGCGTCCCGCTTCACCCTCGTCCAGTCCGAGCTGCGCACCGGCATCTCCACCATCCTCAAGTACGTCACCTGGATGATGGTGCCGACCGCGATCGGCTTGATCATCAGCCAGCTCGTCGTCCAGGACAACGACTTCAAGAACTCGATCGCCAGGACCGTCGGCGGCATCGTCCCGATGATCCCGGAGGGCCTGGTCCTGCTCACCTCGGTCGCCTTCGCGATCGGGGTGGTACGGCTGGGCCGCCAGCAGTGCCTGGTGCAGGAGCTCCCCGCCATCGAGGGTCTGGCCCGCGTCGACGTCGTCTGCCTGGACAAGACCGGAACCCTCACCGAGGGCGGCATGGACGTCACCGAGGTGCGGGCGCTGGGCGGTGCGGACGCCGCATACCTCCAGCACGTCCTGGGTGCCCTCGGCGCCTCCGACCCCCGGCCCAACGCCAGCCTGCAGGCCATCGTCGACGCCTGCCCGAACGGGGAGAAGTGGCGGTGCACGCAGTCGCTGCCGTTCTCCTCGGCCCGCAAGTACAGCGGTGCCGCGTTCGACGAGGGCGGCGGCCGGACGTCGGTCTGGCTGCTGGGCGCGCCCGATGTGCTGCTGCCCGAGCAGGACCCGGCGCTCACCGAGATCGAGCAGCTCAACGAGCAGGGGCTGCGGGTGCTGCTGCTGGCCCGTGCGCAGGGCGGTCTCGACGGCCCGGACATCGCCACCGGGGCCGTGCCGAGCGCGCTGATCGTGCTGGAACAGCGGCTGCGGCCCGACGCTGGGGAGACGCTGGCCTACTTCGCCGACCAGCGGGTCACCGCGAAGGTCATCTCCGGCGACAACGCGGTCTCCGTCGGGGCGGTCGCCGGCAAGCTCGGTCTGCCGGGCGCCGAGAACACCCTGGACGCCCGCCATCTGCCGACCGAACCGGACGACATGGCCACGGCGGTCGAGCAGAACGCCGTCTTCGGCCGGGTCACCCCGCAGCAGAAGCGGAACATGGTCGGGGCGCTCCAGTCCCGTGGCCACACCGTCGCGATGACCGGCGACGGCGTCAACGACGTGCTGGCGCTGAAGGACGCCGACATCGGCGTCTCCATGGGGTCGGGTTCCGAGGCGACCCGGGCCGTCGCCCAGATCGTGCTGCTCAACAACAGCTTCGCGACGCTGCCGTCCGTCGTCGCGGAGGGCCGCCGGGTGATCGGCAACATCACCCGGGTCGCCACCCTGTTCCTCACCAAGACCGTCTACTCGGTGCTGCTGGCGATCCTGGTGGTCTGCACCAAGGTCGACTACCCGTTCCTGCCGCGCCACCTGACGCTGCTGTCGACGCTGACGATCGGCATCCCGGCGTTCTTCCTGGCCCTGGCCCCCAACAAGGAACGGGCCCATCCGCACTTCGTGCGCCGGGTCATGCGGTACGCGATCCCGTCGGGTGTCATCGCGGCCGTCGCCACCTTCGCGACGTATCTGATCGCCCGGCACCACTACGTCGGTACGGGCGCGCTGGAGGCGGAGACCAGTGCGGCGACCCTCACGCTGTTCCTGGTCTCGATGTGGGTCCTGGCGATCATCGCCCGCCCCTACACCTGGTGGCGGATCTGCCTGGTGGCGGCGATGGGCCTGGCGTTCCTGATCGTGCTGGTCGTGCCGTGGCTCCAGGAGTTCTTCGCGCTGAAGCTGGTGGGAACGGCGATGCCGTGGACCGCGGTGGGCATCGCGGTGGTGGCGTCGGCCGCCCTGGAGTACGCCTGGCGGCTGGTCGGCCGCCGCTTCCCGGTGTAGTGCCACATAGCCGGAAGGCGGCGTTCGCAGGGCGAACGCCGCCTTCCGGGGAACCAGTTCTCGCGCGTGCGGGTTACTTCACGTCGACGAAGTCGCCCGCGGCCTTGACGGCCGGCGTGGTGGACGTCCCCACGAAGCTCCAACGCCAGTAACCGTCGACCGACGCCTTGACGGTCGTCTTCAGGTTGCCCGTGCTGTTGGTCTTGATCGTCTTGACCGTGGTGTAGGTGGAGCTGTTCTTCTTACGGAACTGGAGCTGCACCGGCTGCCCGCTGTAGCCGTGGTACTTGTGGTCCTCCCAGTTCGCCCGCGACAGCTTGCCGACGACCGTGATCGTCTTGCCCTTCTTCACGGGCTCCGGGGACGCGTTCACCGTCAGCTTCGAGAGCCGCTGCACCCGGGTGGTGCCGTAGAAGTCATCGAAGGCGGCATCCTCCTCGTTGCCGGCGAGGGCGCCCACGGCGACATGCCAGGTGCCTGCCAGGGCGTTCTTGTACAGGTCGTAGCGCGGGTCGATCGTGACCGTCACCTTGCAGGTCGAGGTCGTCGCATTGACCTTGGTGCACTTTGCCTCGTCCTCGTTCTGCAGGACGACGCCGTCCAGGGTGTCCTCCGAGGACGGGTCCGTGCCGTGCCACAGGACGGCGTAGGCATCGACGACACCGGTGGCGTGCGAGGCGGTGAGCGAGACGGAGACGGTCTTGGTGGCGGTGGTGCCCAGGACGATGTTCTTGCCGCCGTTGACGACGACCTTCGAGATGACGGGCTCCGTCGCGTCGGCGGCAGCGGCCACGCGGGCCTTCGACGCGCTCGGGGCGACGGTGCCGAACGCGTCGGCACCCCACGTCGGCTTGGGCAGGCTGGTGGACTGGTCGCCCGCGTGGGCGGCCGGGACGGCCAGGGCGGACAGGGCCAGGGCGCCGGATACGGCAGCAACAGTGGCACGAATACGCATGTGTTTCCCCAGTGGAGACGGGCCCCGCGAGTACGTGATACGACCCGGGCAGGGCTCAAACGGTCTCGGAGTCTGCTGACTCGCAAGTCCAGACCTGTGACCCCCGTGAAGGGTTGTACACCATGCGAAACTTCTCGGGAGAACGTGTGTCCGACCCTGCACCCACTCAGGCCCGGCCCGCCGGACTCAGTCGAACCAGCGGTCCCGGGCCAGTTCCTCCGTACGGGACGGGTCCTCCAGCAGCGCCGCGACCTCGAAGCGGCGCGGCCACTGCCCCGCCGCCCAGGCCAGGCCCGCTGCGACGCCCTCCAGCGTGGCGGCGTGCAGGGTCCCGTCGGGGGTGCGGCGCCAGTCCAGTTCGACGCCGCCCGCGCGCAGTTCGCCGTGCTCGATGTAGACGTCCGGGGTCCCGGCGCCGAGCAGGGCCCGCACCGACTGCGGCACCTGGTGCTCCTCGCCCTCCGTCGTCACCTCCGCCTCGACGCTCTCGCCGAGCCGCCGCACCTGGAACAGCTCGGCCAGATCGGCCGCGCGCGCCGGGGCGACCGGCAGCAGCGGGAGCCCCGCGGTGAGCGGCAGCAGATCGGGGGCGTCCGCGATCAGGGCGTCCGCCGCGTCGACGACCCGGACCTCGCCGTCGACCACGGCACGCAACGCGTCGGGCAGTGTGACCTGGTCCGGGTCGAGATCGGCGAGCGCGGTGTACAGGGCGTGCAGTTGCACGGGGCCGACCTCGCGGTCCTCGTCCGCGAGCCGGGCGAGGAGTTCGGCGGCGCCGCCCGGCTCGTCGAGGAGCGCGGAGACGGACGTCCGTACGCCGAGGGCGCGCAGCACCTGGGCGTCGTCGAAGCCGGTCGCGTCGGCGGAGTCGTACAGCCCGGACAGCCGCGGGTCGCCGGACGCCGCCCGCAGACCGGCAGGGCGGCGGCCGTCGAGCACGGGGTGGTCGCGCAGCCACCAGGCCGTATAGGGGCGGACGGACTGCGTCGTACCGTCGGGCAGCAGCACCCGCACCGGCTGGGTCAGCGCATCGCGCAACGGCGGCTGGGCGAGCAGGGCGAGCGCCTGCGGCCAGGCGTCGTCGTCGACGAGGTCCAGGTCGCGGATGGCGACGAGTTCGGTGGCGACCGGCGGGACGGTGGTGTCGGGCAGCCGGTCCAGGACGTCCTCGCACCACACGTCCACGGCGTCGAGCAGACCGGCGTCGTCGGGCTCGGCGAAGTCTCCCTCGCGGGGCTCCAGCTCGTCCGGGTCCAGCACCACATCGGTGGCCCGTACGAGGGCGAAGGTGGCGAGGACCCCGCAGGCGGTGAGCGGCTGCTCGCCCCAACGGTCGGCCAGTTCCTGGTCGCAGAGCGCCAGCTCGCCTTCCCGCATGAGGGCCGCGAACGGACTCCCGGGCAGCACGAGCTCACCGGCGGGCGCGGGTTCGCCGTCCTCGTCAGGAAGGGCCAGCGCGCCCAGCCAGGGCTCGTCGCCGGGTGCCAGTTCGGCGTCGCGTACGAGGGTGAGGACGGTCTGGGCGAGTTCGTCGGCGTCCAGCGCGTCCTCGTCCCAGATCTCGCCCTCGTCCAGCGACCCGGCGACGGCGGCCCGCACCTGCGGGGTCGTCAGCACGGCGCGCGGCGTGGCGGGCAGGGCGCCCAGCTTCTCCAGCAGCGGATGGGCGGCGTCCGGGTGCGCGACCTTCAGGCCGAGCCGGGCCAGGCGTTCCAGCGCGGGGCCGGTGAGCGCGTCCGGGAGCGGGAGGAGGACCTGACGGGGGCCGATGGCGGTGCGAGGGGCGACCGGCGTCTCCGATTCCTGCGCCGGTGACGTGCCCGCGAGCGGGACCGGCAGACCGGAGAGACGGTCCGGGTCGACGCCGGAGAGGCTGTCGTACAGCCGCCGCCACCAGCCGGGATCGCGCTCCAGACCGGCGAGCCGGTCGATCGCCTCGGTCAGCGGGACCCGGGCGATCCCGAGGGTGCGCAGTTCGCTGCGGCGTTCGAGCCCGGCGGGCAGCAGGCACGGCAGGACCTCCGCGAGCACCCGCACGGTCTCGGCGCCGACCCCCTCCAGCACCTCGGCCTCGATGGGGCGCAGCGCGGTGGTGGTGCCCTCCGGGATGCCGTCCGCGTCCCAGGGCTCCCACCGGTCCGTCTCGACGCCGGCCTCGCGCGGGGCGGCGGGCGCGAGGAACGCGACGCGCGGCAGCCGTTCCAGGATCGCGCCGCGCAGCGCGCCGTCCAGTTCGCCCTTGCCGAGCGGGCCGGGGACCAGGTCGATGGTGTCGACGGACAGCGGCTGCCAGGCGGCGAGCAGTTCCGCGTACGCGTCGGCCGCGCGCTGCACCAGGAAGTCGGTGAGCGGTCCCGGCGCGGGGTGCCGGCGGGTGGTGTCGAGCGGCAGGGAGGCGATGAGCAGGGCGGGGATGCCGAGGGGTTCGTCGGTGGGGGTCGGTGCGTGGACGACGGGGGCGGTACGGGGGCGCGCCGGAGCGCCCTCCGCGTCCACCGGGACCGCCCAGGTGACCGTCCAGTGGGGGCGCAGCCGTTCCTCGCGCGGCCGGTCGGCGAGCAGGGCGGGCTCGACGGGGCCGTGGTGGGTGACGGTGCGCCAGCGGTGGGTACCGTGCGCGGAGTCCTCGACGTGGGTGTACGGGCCCTGCTGCGAGCGCCTCAACGTCCGTACGCCGTCCGGGGTTTCGATCACGATCTCGCTGATGCTGCGCAGGGTGAGCAGCAGCGCGTCGTCGACCGCGTCGAGCAGCCGGACCACGAGGTCCTCGGCGCCGCCGTCGCGCAGCGGGAGGACGACGACGGTGTCGTACCCGTCGGGCGCGGTGCCCTCGGCGGGCAGCGGGAGCCGCAGCAGCGGAACGTGGCCGTCGCGGCGGCGGAGCTCGTCGCCGAGGCCGGGGCTGGCCGTGGCCGCCCGCGCGGCGAGGTCGCGGGCCTCGGCGAGGGACCAGCGGACGCCGCCGTGCCGGCCGACGACGGCGGGCTCGTCGCTCACCGCGAGCACGGCGGCGAAGCCGACGCCGAACCGGCCGACCGCTCCCTCGTGGCCCTCGCGCTTGGCGGAGGCGCGCAGGGTGGAGAGCGACTCCACGCCGGCGGCGTCGAGGGCGGCGCCGGTGTTGGCGGCGGCGAGCACGGCCGGGGAGTTCGCGGTCGCCGGGTGCAGCGTGAGCCGGAGCCGGCCGGGGACCTGTGCGCGAGCGGCAGCATCGGCGGCGTTCTGGGCCAGCTCGACGACGAGCCGGTCGCGGTAGCCGCCGAGCGCGAGGTCCTCCTCGGCGTTGGCGTCCTCCCGGAACCGGGCGGGGCCGGCGCCCCAGGCGTCGAGCACGCCGCGCCGCAGCCGTGCGGTGCCGAACGGGTCGGCCCCCTCGGTCGCATTCATGCTCACGCTCTGACTCCGCTCTTTTCGGTTACGCCTTGCCCGTGTCGCCAGTGTGCGCCCGAAGGTACCGGGTCCTCTCGCCGGGCGGGGCACCGCAGACAGCGCTCCACGCAGCAGCGCGCCGGGGCTGCCCGTGAACCGGACCGGATTTCCCCTCGCGACCGCCGTCGTGGGCGCACCCCGTACCGGGGCCGCGGTCACGGCACCGCCGGGAAGGCACGTACCCCGCGGATCCGGGGTCAGGAGTGGCCGAGGTCCTCCGTCGAGTCGTCCGGCTCCGCCGGGACCGAGCCCGAGTCCCGGGCCGGGCGCAGCGGATACTCGTCCACCTGCATCGTGTCCAGCGCGTGCGGGGCCGGCTTCGGCGGCTTCGGCATCACCGCCGCCTCCGAATGCCCGCCGCAGCCGTACGACAGCGACACCACGTGTCCGTCCGCCGGACCGAACTCGTTCGCGCACACCCCGAACGCCTGCCGCAGCGAACCCGCCAACGGCACCAGGAACGCGCAGGTGACGCAGGAGGCCGGAGCCGCCTGGGCCATCGGCGTCTTCGCTCCGAACGCCTCGTCCCACCGGTCGGCCGCCGCATGCAGCCCGTACCGCGACAGCACCCGCGCCCGCCGCATGCCGAGTTCCTCGGCGACCGCCGCGATCGAACCCCGGTCCGTCGTCCCGGGCCGGGACGTCAGTTCCGCGTCCTCCGCGTCGACGAGGTCGGCCATCTCATGCGACACCTCGGAGGCCACGGAGTTCGGCGCCGGCTCGTCCTCGCCGGTGTAGCCGGGCTCCAGACGGATGTCGTCCGCCTCGGTGGGCAGCAGATCGCCGGGCCCCATGTCGCCGGGGCGCAGCCGCTCGCTCCACGGCACCCACTCCGGGGCGAGGAGCGCATCGCTGCCGGGCAGCAGAACCGTCTCGTCAAGGGTGACGTTCTTGGCGCGCGACGCCCTGGCGACCGTCACCGCCCAGCGCCAGCCCCGGTAGCCCGGCTCCTCGCACTCGAAGAAATGCGTGACGACCCGGTCCCCCTCGGCGACCACGCCCACGTGCTCACCGACGACTCCCGAAGCGGCGGCTTCCTCGGCCGCCGCGCGGGCCAGATCTACCGCCTCGACGCACAGGCGGTCAGGGACAGGGGTACGGGTACGGCTTCGCGTCGTCGCAGCACTCACAGGTCTCGCTTCTCTCCTACGCCAGTCTCACGGGCGCGCCAGCACATCCCATCGATTCGGCCCTGGCGGATGCGGGCGGAGCGGACCTGGGGGCCGCGTCGACGTCCACACCCGTTGTGCCTGCCTCGGGCGCACCTTCTGCCATCCATTCTGCGGGATCGCCGATAGGCGCGCGGCCGAGAACAACCGCCGGTGGCGCGTTAGGCACGCTACCCTCTCCGCCGCCCCCCGCCCACCTGCCCGTCGCTAACAGGGCCGCATCCGAAAGCCATGGCCCGCACGAAGTCCGCCTCGAAGCCGACTCGGTCGCGGGCCGGGCCGTTCAGGAACGGCCGCTGACCGGAGCCGGCCGGGGTGCTGGCCCGACCGGGCGGAGGACGCCGTGCCCGGCGCCGGTACCGGTTCGCCGCCGCCGGTACTGGGGCACTATGACGGAGTGACTTCCGCCCGGTCGCACCAGGACTCCGGCCCGTTCCGACGGACGGGCCGGGCGATCGGTCATGCCCTGCGCACCCCGTTCACCGGCGCCGCCAGAGGAATCCGGCGGGCGACGCACGCCAACGGCGCCGGGGAGTCGGGGCTCGGCAAGCTGATCGAACTGCACGCGGTCAACGGCGCGGGCGACGTCATGATCACGGTCGCGCTCGCCTCGACGGTGTTCTTCTCCGTACCCACGGACGAGGCCCGCGGCCGGGTCGCCCTCTACCTCGCGATCACCATGGCGCCCTTCACCCTCCTCGCGCCGGTGATCGGCCCGCTCCTGGACCGCCTGCCGCACGGCCGCCGCGCCGCGATGGCCGGTGCGATGCTGGCCCGCGCGGTCCTCGCGCTGGCCCTGTCCGGCGCGGTCGCCACCGGCGGTCTGGAGCTGTATCCGGCCGCGCTGGGCGTCCTGGTGTCCTCGAGGGCGTACGGCGTGGTGCGCAGCGCCGTCGTGCCACGCCTGCTGCCGCCCCGCTTCTCGCTGGTGAAGGCGAACTCCCGGGTCACCCTGGCCGGGCTCCTGGCGACCGGGCTCGCCGCCCCGGTCGGCGCGGGGCTGCACATCCTCGGACCGGCCTGGCCGCTGTACGGCGCGTGCGTGATCTTCGTCTCCGGGACCGTCCTCGCCTTCACCCTGCCGCCCAAGGTCGACTCCGCGAAGGGCGAGCGGCGGGCCCGGCTGGTGCCGACGTACGCCGGGCGGCCTCCCCGGCCCGAGCCCGGGAGCAACGGACAGCGGAACGGGAGGAACACCGGACGGGTGCGGGGCCAGGAGCGGAACGGCGAGAAGCGGCCCGGACTGCGGTCCGTGGGAGCGTCCGTGCTGAACGGGCTGCAGGCCGGCGCCGCGCACCGTGCGCTCTCCGGCTTCCTGATCTTCTTCCTGGCCTTCCTGCTCCGCGACCAGCCGCTCGCCGGGCAGAGCGCCGCCGTCTCCCTGGGCATCGTCGGCGTGGCGGCCGGGGCCGGCAACGCGCTCGGGACGGCGGTCGGCTCCTGGCTCCGGGCCCGTGGCCCCGAGGTGATCGTCGCCTCGGTGCTCTCGCTGGCGCTGGGTGTCGCGGTGCTCTCCACGCTCTTCTACAGCACCGTGATGGTCGCCGCGCTCAGCGCGACCGCGGGCTTCACCCAGGCCCTGTCGAAGCTCTCGCTGGACGCGATGATCCAGCGCGATGTGCCGGAGGAGGTACGGACCTCCGCGTTCGCCCGGTCCGAGACCGTGCTCCAGATGGCCTGGGTGGTCGGCGGCGGCATCGGCATCGCCCTCCCCCTGAACGGCGTACTGGGCATGTCGGTCGCATCGGGCATTCTCGCCCTGGGCGCCGCCACGTCCGTACGGGGGCTGCTGGCCGCCGCACGGCGCGGCTCGCCGCACCCCCGCGTGGCGTGAACTGGAGCGACCGATAGCCTTCGGCCCATGACCGTTGCGTTCTCATCCGGTAAGGGCCGTCGAATCGGCGTCGCTCTTGGTGCCGTGTCCGCGGGACTCCTTGTCCTTTCCGCCTGCAGCAAGCCGACGCCTCTCGCGACCGTAACGGTCAATGGCGACACGGTGACCGCCGAGGCCGCCTGCTACAACGACGGCAAGGCTCTCAAGACCTCCGAGTACCAGACCTGCCTCAACAAGAAGGCGGAGAAGTCCATCGAGGTCGCGATGGACGACAAGGTCCGCTTCGGCGTCGACCCGGAGATCGCGGACAACGGCTGGACGCTCTTCATCGACGGCCAGCAGGCCGAGCAGGAGCCGTACAAGAAGACCTACCGGTCCATCTCCGGCAGCGCGTTCTTCTCCAGCCAGACCGGCGAGACCGCGAACAAGGCGCAGATCAGCGTCGTGGAGACCAAGGGCAAGGAACTCATCGGGATCTGGCACTTCCAGCTGAACAAGGCCTCCTGACGCCGCTGACGCCTTCCTGACGCCTCCTGGCCTCTCCGGAAAGGCTTCCGGCCCCCTGGCCTCTCCTGACCGCCTCCGCCCCCTCCTGCCCCGGAGCATCTCCCCCGTGCGTGTGCTCGTCGTGACCGCTGTCCCCGCGGAACGGGACGCGGTCACGCGTGCGTTCGAGGACGGGCCGGACGTCCGCGACGTGCCCGGCGCCGAGGTCCACCGCACGGGCGGCCCCGGGGGCCGCTGCGTCGTCGACGTCCTCGCGGGCGGTGCCGGACCGGCCGCCGCGGCGGCCGCGACGGCCTTCGGGCTTGCCCACGGGCCGTACGACCTCGTCGTCTCGGCCGGTATCGGCGGCGGCTTCACCCCCGTCGCCCCGGTCGGCTCGCTCGTCGTCGCGAGCGGCATCGTCGCCGCCGATCTGGGCGCCGAGACACCCGAGGGCTTCGTCCCCGTCACCGGTCTGGGCTTCGGCCGCGACCGGTTCACGCCCCCACCCGCGCGGGTGCGGGACGTGGCCGCCGCCACCGGTGCGCTGACCGGCGAGATCCTCACCGTCTCCACCGTGACCGGCAGCGCCGAGCGGGCCGCCGCCCTGCTCGCCGCACACCCGCACGCCGCCGCCGAGGCCATGGAGGGCTTCGGTGTCGCCGAGGCCGCCGCCCGGACGGGCACACCGGTGCTGGAACTGCGGGCGATCTCGAACGCCGTCGGCCCGCGCGACCGGAGCGCCTGGCGCATCGGCGAGGCGCTGGCCGCGCTCACCGGGGCCTTCGGGAAGCTCTCCCCCGTACTGGAAGGTTGGACCCACCATGACCGACACCGCGCCTGACGCGCTCCGCACCCCGCTGGACATCGCGTTCTCGCCCTGCCCGAACGACACCTTCGTCTTCGACGCCTGGGCGCACGGAAGGGTCCCCGGCGCGCCCGCCCTCGATGTCACCTTCGCCGACATCGACATCACCAACGGCATGGCCGAGCGCGGCGAGGGCGACGTGCTCAAGGTCTCGTACGCGGTGCTGCCCTGGGTGCTCGACGAGTACGCGCTGCTGCCGTGCGGCGGGGCGCTGGGCCGGGGCTGCGGACCGCTCGTCCTCACGAAGGAGGCGGGCACGGACCTGACCGGCAGGACCGTCGCCGTGCCCAGCGAGCGTTCCACCGCCTACCTGCTGTTCCGGCTCTGGGCCGCGGAAGTGGTGCCGGGCGGCGTCGGCGAGATCGTCGTCATGCCGTTCGACGAGATCATGCCCGCCGTGCGCGACGGGAAGGTGGACGCCGGTCTCGTCATCCACGAGGCCCGCTTCACGTACCAGAACTACGGCCTCCACAACCTCGCCGACATGGGCCGGCACTGGGAGGAGACGACCGGGCTGCCGATCCCGCTGGGCGCGATCATCGCCAAGCGCTCGCTGGGCGCGGAGACACTGCGGCTGCTCGCCGACTCGGTGCGCACCTCCGTACGGATGGCCTGGGACGACCCGGAGGCGTCGCTGCCGTATGTGCTGGAGCACGCGCAGGAGATGGACCCGGCCGTGGCGAACCAGCACATCGGGCTGTACGTCAACGAGTTCACCGCCGACCTGGGCGAGGACGGCTACGCGGCGATCCGCGGACTGCTGACGCGCGCGGCGGCCGAGGGACTCGTACCGCCGCTGGGCCCGGACGCGCTGTCGTTCGTCTGAGGGCCGCGGGGCCAGGGCTCAGGCTTCACGGCCCGGAGCCCTGGGATGGAGAGGCCCGGAGGCCTCTCCCGTTCCGCTCAGACGTCGAGCTGGTCGGCGACCGCGCGCAGCAGGCCGCCGATCTTCTTGCCCGCCACCTTGTCGGGGTAGCGGCCGCGTTCCAGCATCGGCGTGATGTTCTCCAGCAGGGTGGTCAGGTCCTGCACGATGGACGCGAGTTCGTCCGGCTTGCGACGCTGTGCGGCCGCGATGGACGGGGCCGGATCCAAGATCGCCACCGAGAGCGCCTGGTCCCCGCGCTGACCTGCGACGACACCGAATTCGACGCGCTGGCCGGGTTTGAGGGCGTCGACACCGTCGGGAAGCACGGAGGAGTGCACGAAGACGTCACCGCCGTCGTCGCGGGAGAGGAAGCCGAAGCCCTTCTCGCTGTTGAACCACTTGACCTTGCCAGTCGGCAAAGCACGCACCCCATCTCAACCCGTATGCCGGAACAAAGCCACAGCAGGTCAGGCTATCCAGTGGTGGTGCTCCCCTGCTGGCAGAAGCCTCCCCAGGGGACGTACCCCTCGTCAAGCCGGGTCATCCGGACTGGCTGTCCAGAAACGGTGCTCATTCTGTGCGCGGCCCGCCGTGCGGTGGGCGTGCGGCGGGCCGTGGCGGCCGGGAACTACCCTGGCGGGGTGAGCACTACTCCTCCTGGCGCAGGTGACCGGCTCGTCCGGATCGGCGCGATCGTCTTCTTCATCGGCGCCCTGGCCACGCTGGCCACGATGGCCCCGCTGTTCCTCGGCACCCATCCGCTGCCCTCCATCGCCTGGTCCCTGTGCATGCTGATGGGGGTGGGGTTCCTGATCGCCGCCGCGGGCGTGGTGCGGTCGGTACGGGCGGGGTCGTCGAAGCGGTAGCGCTCGCCACCTCGCCCGACGACCCCTCCGGCGTCAGGACGGGGTGACCGGACTCCCGCCGTCGAGTTCGGCGAAGTGGTCGAACTCGCCGGCCACGACGCCCTTGGTGAAGGCCTCCCATTTCGTCGTGGTCGTCGTCACGACGTTCTCGGGGTCACTGGTCTCCCGCAGATAGACCAGATCGTCCGGCCCGAAGGCGATCTCGATCCAGGGGCCGGGCCCCTCCTCGCCCTCGGGGGCGGCACGGATCCAGGTGAGGTCGGTGGGGATGTCAGCCATGGACGCGGGTCTCCTTGAGAGCTCGTACGAGGGCCGCCCAGGCGGTGGGCGTGGTGCGGAGCGTCGCTCCGGTGGGGTCGCTGGTCTCGGTGAGCGCTATCGCTCCGGTCGGTACTGCGGACACGTGCAGGCAGGAATCGCCCTGGGCGCAGTAGGACGACCTCTGCCATGAGTGCTGGTGCATATCCAGTCCCTTCACTGGTCGGCGATCGGACTGCGCTGAAGCGAACGAAGGGCGGAGCCGAGATCCGGGCCGTAGTTGCCCCAGCACTGGATATCACTGCTGTCGGATACAAGGTCACCGAGATACCAGTCACCGTCGTCGGCCTGCACCACGCAGAGCCCCTCCAAGTGGATTGCCCAGTCGGCTTGGAGAGGTTCGCCGTGCAGGCTGACAGTGCCGAGGGCAGTGAGAATCTGGGCCTGTGGGCAGCCGGTGACGCGCTGAATATCAGCTATCGTCCACGGCTCGGGCAGACATGTGTGTGCTGAAGAAGCTGTACGAGCTGCCCCACCCGATCGAGGGCCAGGAGGCGGACCAGGCCGTGTTCGACCGGATCGGTGAGCTGCTGCACGAGACGGTCATGCCCGCCGAGAACGCCGCCGCCTTCTACAAGGCCGCCGCCCACATCCCCGGCGTCACGCTGCTGGACGACGTCACGGACCCGGCAGGTCGGCACGGCGTCGCCGTCGTCCGCGTCGACAAGCACGCCTCCACGGCCACCCAGTGGATCTTCGACCGGAAGACGCTGGCGTTCCTCGGCGACCGCAGCTACCTCACGAAGGACGTGACGGAGGTGAAGAAGGGCACGGTCATGTCGGAGACGGCGGTGCTGCGCCGGGCCGTCGTGGACGGATACCGGGAGCGGCCCTCGGGTTCCTGAGCCGCCGGGGTGGTTATGGAGACGTGATCCCGCAATCGCCCCTTCCAAGGCCCCAACTGGAGCCCCTCAGCGGCCGGTTGGGGCCTCTTCTGGGTGACGTCCCGCCCCTCTGTCCCCCGTGCGAGCTACAAGCGAGTGTCCACTGCACGGTGACGATTCCCCAACATCGAATCCGTAGCGTTCGAATCACCGCGGAACGCCGGGCCGCGGACCGGAGAAGGAACCGGAGTCGGAACCGGCAAAGGGGGTCCACGTCATGAAAGCCTGGAAGATAGTCCTGCAGGTAGTCGTCGTCTTCGCGGTCTACGCGGTGTGCGGCGGTCTCACCAACGGAGTGAAGGACAACCCCTGGCTCTCGCTCCTGGTGGGCGCCCTCACCGTGGCCGTGATGACCTTCGTCTACCGGTGGGCCGTGCGGCGCACCGAGAACCGCGAGGTGACCGAACTGCGGGGGAAGGAAGCGACGAGCGCGACCTTCTGGGGCCTGGTCTTCGGCACGCTGATGTTCCTCTGCGTCATCGGCAACATTTACTTCCTCGGTGACTACAAGGTCCACGGCATCGACTCGGTGAGCGGGGCCATCGGGCTGATCGGCTTCATGGCGGCCGCCGCCGCGACGGAAGAGATCATCTTCCGCGGACTGCTGTTCCGGCTGCTGGAACGCGGCACGGGCACGTACATCGCCCTGGTACTGTCCGGCCTCGTGTTCGGCGCCATGCACCTCCTCAACGACGACGCCACCGTCGCAGGTGCCCTGGCCATCGCCATCGAGGCCGGCGCCATGCTCGCCGCCGGTTACGCCGCCACCCGCAACCTGTGGCTGCCGATGGGCGTGCACTTCGCCTGGAACTTCATGGAGTCCGGCGTCTTCAGCACCCAGGTCTCGGGCAACGGCGACACCCACGGTCTGCTGGACGCCACCCTGTCGGGCAATCATCTGATCACGGGCGGCGAGTTCGGTCCCGAGGCGAGCATCTACTCGGTGGTCTTCGGCACGCTGCTGACGGTCTGCTTCCTGGTCGTGGCCCACCGCCGCGGCAACATCGTCCCCCGGCGCCGCGCCGAGCGCGTCGACACCCTCGCGGCGCTCGCCCGATGACGGAACAGCGATCCGCCGGTTCGCCGGAGCACTGGACGGACGGAGCCGGACACCGCGAGAGCGGTGCCGGGCACCGGCCGACCGGGCTCCGGCTCCGGCCGTTGGTGAACCAGGCCCGCCTGGACGGCATCCGACACCGTCTGGACAGCACCTGGAAGCGGCTCGGTGGAGTCTGGTACCGGCTGGACGTCGTCGTCCGGGACCTTCTCTTCGGGCTCCTCCTCCTGATCGGTTCCTTCCTCCCGGCGCTCCGCAGCAACGGAACGGTCATCGGGGGTGTCCCCGACCGCCCGCACGACGCGGTGGCCGTCGTGGTGATCCTCCTCGAGACCCTGCCCCTGGCGGTGCGCCGGCGGTGGCCGGCCCTCTCCCTGGCCCTGGTGTCCGGCGGGTTCGCCGTCGACCAGCTCCTCGGCTACCACACCTTCGCGGCCACCGCGATGGGCGTCGTGCTGGTGAGCACCGGCTCGCACCTGGAACAGCATCGCCGGAGCATTGTGGCCGGCCTCACCGTGGCGTACGTGGCGCTTTCGGTGGGCCTCTCCCACCTCGGCACGGGCGAGACCGCCGCGGAGTTCACGACCTTCTACATGGCGCTGGGCCTGGCCTGGGGCGCCGGAAGCTGGCTGCGCACCACCCGGCAGGCGGAGGCCGAACGTCGCAAGCGGGTCGCGGTGGAGACACGGAACGCCGAACGCACCCGGATAGCGAGGGAGTTGCACGACGTCGTGACCCACCACGTGACGGCGATGGTGGTGCAGGCTGAGGCCGCCCGCTATCTGACCGCCGCGCCCGAGCGGCTGGAGCAGTCCCTGAGCGCCGTCTCCGACACCGGGCGCCGGGCGATCACCGATCTGCGGCACCTGCTGGACCTGCTCAACCCCGATCACGGCACCGGGAACGGCGGCGATGCCGCGGCCGAGCCGAGGACACCGGCCGTCGGCCGCGTCCTGACCCTCGTGGAGCAGACCCGCCGGGCGGGCCAGCCGGTGGAGTTCACCGAGGAGGGCGCCCCGCCGGAGTCCACCGGCAGTTCCGACCTCGTGGCCTACCGGGTGGTGCAGGAAGCACTCACCAACGCCCTCAAGTACGCTCACGGCAGCCGCACTTCGGTCACCGTGCGGCACGGCGAGAGGGAGATCACCGTGGAGGTCAGCACGGACGGCACCGGCTCACGGGCCGCCGCCGTCGGTGGCAGCGGACGGGGGCTGGCCGGTTTGCGCGAGCGGGTCGACATGCTCGGCGGGGACTTCAGCGCGGGCGCCGTCGCGGGCGGCGGCTTCGTCGTCCGGGCGCGGATACCGGCCGGGGGCCGCTCGTGAACACACCTCCGCCGTCCGGGTCCGCGCCGACCCGGGTGCTCGTCTGCGACGACCAGGCGCTGATCCGCATGGGCCTGGTCACCATCATCGACGCCCAGCCCGACATGGAGGTGGTGGGCGCGTGCGGTGACGGCCGGAAAGGAGTCGACCTCGCCCGCGAACTCGCCCCGGACGTCGTGGTCATGGACATCCGCATGCCGGTCCTCGACGGCCTCGAAGCCACCCGCCTGCTGGCGGGGGCCGGGGTCGCCCACCCCGTCAAGGTCCTCGTGGTCACCACGTTCAACCTCGACGAGTACGTCTACGAGGCGCTGCGCGCCGGAGCGAGCGGCTTCCTCCTCAAGGACGCCCCGCCCGACCACCTGCTGCACGGCATCCGCACGGTCTCCATGGGCGCGGCGCTCCTCGACCCCGAGGTCACCCGCCAGCTCGTCGGCCGGTACGCGACCCGCATCCGCCCCACCGACGGCGCCCCCGAGGATATTCCGCTCACCCCCCGCGAGTTGGAGGTGCTGCGGCTGATCGCGGACGGCCTGTCCAACAGCGAGATCGCCGCCGCCCTCGTCATCAGCCAGGAGACGGTGAAGACGTTCGTCTCCCGCATACTCACCAAGCTGAACCTGCGCGACCGCGTCCAGGCGGTCGTCTACGCGTTCCGTCACGGCCTGGCGAGCTGAGCCCCCACCGGCCTGGACGGCCGGGGGCCAGGGTCTTTCGTCCGGATCAGGCCGGATCAGGGAGCGGAGTCTGGTGCCGTGCATCGCACAGCGGAGGAGGGCGGCAGGGCGGAGCCCTGACAACCGACGACAACGCGGCGAGGCGCGGTGCCAGACCCCCCGAGCCCGGCTGCCTGCAGGAAGGGCTCGTTGCCCAGTTCGGTGAGCTCGAAAGCGAGCCCAGCGGCCTCGGCGTCTTCAGCGAGCGGCAGGTCTGTCTCGAAAGCCATCCGTATCCCCAGAAACCGCGATCCGCCCTGATCCTAAAAACCGGTCTCCTCATCCCGCTGCGAGATCAGTTGCGAACACGGTCTGGGCGCGGGTCTCCTTGAGGGCACGCACGAGGGCCGCCCAAGCGGTGGGCGTGGTGCGGAGTATCACCCCGGACGGGTCGCCGCTCTCGGTGAGCGCTATCGCTCCAGTTGACACCGCGGATACGTTCACGCAGGCCTCGCCCTGTGCGCAGTAGGACGACCTCTGCCAAGCATGTGCGGACATCGTGGTTCCTTTCACAGACCCTTGGCAACCTTGTGGATGAGCTCTCGGGATCGTTCTACGCCCAACGCCGCGTCGTCGAGCCGTTCGAGCAGCAGGCGGTATTGGGTCAGCTGAGCCTCTGCATCGATGAATACGGGGCCGTGCGATTGGTCGAGCTGCGCGGTGTCGAGTGCGGGCACCGGTCCGCGTACGTAGTACACGGATTGCCCCGATCCCGGGTAGTACGTGGCTTCGAAGGGGATCACGCGGATGGTCGCGTGGGGAAGCTCGCTCACCCTGAGCAAGTGCTGGAGCTGACCTCGGACAACATTCAGGCCGCCGAACGTCATGCGCAGAGCGGCCTCGTGAACGACGGCCCGATAGGGGACGGGATCCGACCGGTAGAGCACCTCCTGCCGCTTGATGCGGTAGGAGACTCGGTGCTCGATCTCCGGTGGAGACAACTCGGGAACGGCCTGCCGGTAGATCTCCCGGGCGTGATCGACGGTCTGGAGCAGCCCGGGGATGTGGATGCTGTGCGCCGCATGCAGGCCAACACCATGGTGTTCGATCTCGGCCAGATCGAGCAGCTTGGGCGGCAGGATCTCCCGATACTCCTCCCACCAGCCGCGCTTGCGGTCGGTTGTCATAGCGACCAGCGCCTCGATCAGCGCTTGATCGGTGCAGGAGTACGTATGGGCCGCAACCCGCACGCGGTCGGCACTGACGCCGAATCGCGCCACCTCTATGTTGCTGAGCTGCCCCGAGCTCGTACCCAGGAGGTCGGCTGCCTGGGTCGTGGTCATCCCGGCGCGTTCCCGCAGTTTGCGCAGCTCGACGCCGAGCCGTGCGCGGCGTGCGGTGGGGGCGGCCCTGCCTGCCATGTTCGAACTCTCCCCTGAAAGGTGCTCAGTTGGACTGTCACTCACACGGGTGCTTCAACTCAAGGATTCTCGCCAATCAGCGCAAGCAATCCTTGCATCCGTCTAATGTCTGACTCAGGCCACCCGCCCGGAAGTACCCCGCTCGACGGAGCGGCCTCGTCACCGGGCAACCCGAAGCGCATCCTTCAACTTCCCTCCGTGAACGGAGACTTCCATGGCCAGTTCCACGGTATCCCCGCCCTGGACCTACACCCTCCAACTCCCGCAGGATCCCCGCGCCCCCGGCGTGGCCCGCTCCACCCTCCGCACCGTTCTGCGCGTTCACGGCATGCGCGAACTCACCGAGATCGCCGAGCTGTTGGCGAGTGAACTGGTCACCAACGCCTACCAGCACTCCTCGGGGCCGTACGCCCTGCGTCTGCGCGACGCCGGACGCGGCCGGTATCCGGCTGAGCGTCTGGGACACCGATCCGCACATCCCCGCCCCCTTCCGCTGGACCCCCGAGGCTCCCGCCGAGCTCGCCGAACGCGGGCGGGGTCTCTACCTCGTCACCCTCTACGCGGAGAGCTGGGGCGCGTACCCCATGCGCGCCGGGCTGCCCGGCCAGGGCGGGAAGCTGCTCTGGGTGGAGTGCGCGGCGAAGACGGAAGGGGCTCCGTCGGGCGGCGCCCCATGAACCCGCTCCCATGAGCCGCTGGTGTCAGCCGTTCCTTTGCAGGTTCGATCTCTGGGCACCGCTCCCCCGAACGGGGACGACGCGACGGCGTACGAGTACGTCGGGCCTACAGGGAGTGCCGGCCATCGGAGCTCATACCTTCAGGGCATCACAGGCGTGTGAATGTCATCCCCCCTGTCCACGGCCCGCTTCTACACCCGGCCGGACGCGATCCCGGTACTGATCGACGACATCGGTCCCCACCAGGTGTGTCTGGCCTGGATGGCCACACGCCGTTCTTCCCTCATCCGGGACTTCATCGAGGTCGCCTCCGGCACTCTCGCTTGACGAACGCGGGCGGTGGGCCGAGATCCACCGAAGGCCGCAGACTCCCCAAAGGCGCAACAACACGGTTGGCCGTCAGAGATTTTGACTACACATCAGGAATGACTCAGCCCTCACATCCGTTCCAAGCAAGCAGTGGACATACGGAATGCCGTACAGAAGGGTGAGGCCGTGTCAGTGGCGTTCAACGAGGAGACACGCAAGCTTCTGGACGGGAGGAACTTCGCCACCGTCGCGACGCTGAACGGGGACGGCGGGCCGCAGACCTCGGTGGTCTGGATAGCAAGGGACGGAGACGCGGTGCTGTTCTCCACCACGGCGGAGCGGCAGAAGGCGCGAAACCTCACCCGGGACCCACGGGTCAGCCTCACCGTCTACGACGCCGAGAACCCGTACCACTCCGTGGACATCCGCGGCACCGTCGAACTGATCGAGGACCGGGAGAAGGCGCTCCCGCGCAAGCTCTCGCAGAAGTACCTCGGCGAGGACCCGCCCGCCGAGTCGGACGATGTTCTCCGCCTGATCGCCCGCGTGACTCCGCAGAGGATCTCGGGCTTCTCCGTCTGAGGCCGACGACTTCCTGGACCGGGGCAGGTTCGGCGCGGGCGCTGTCGGCGATGGTTCGCCTGCGATCACGGTCCATGGCACGGCGCCCGGTGAACCCGCCCCCGTCATGAGGACCTACGCCGCGTACCCGTCCAGCCAGGACGGGAACTCCGTCAGCGTGGACAGGACGACGTCCGCGCCCGCCGCCCGGAGCTCGTCCGCGTCGCACGGGCCCGTGGTGACCGCGACCGACAGTGCGCCGGCCGTGCGGGCGCCCCGTACGTCTCCTATGTGGTCGCCCACGTAGACGTCGGCCCCGTGCTCGCGCAGCGCCGTTCCCTTGGCCTCGGCCCAGAGGCCGCCGATCACCGCGTCGGGTTCGATCCCGAGGTGGGCCAGATGCAGCTCCGCATTCGGCCGGTGCTTGGCGGTGACGACTATCGCCCGGCCGCCCCGTTCGCGGATGGCCGCGACCGACTCCCGGGCACCCGGCAGGGCCAGGGTCGGGACGATGGCGTGTGTGGGGTAGATCTCCCGGTAGCGGTCGGCGGTGGCGGCCACCGCGTCGGCCGGGAACCAGTTCCGCAGCTCGTCGTCGACCGGCGGACCGAGCCTGCTCACCACCAGATCCGTGTCGATCGGCGTGCCCGTCTCGGCGGAGAGGGCCAGGTAGGTGGCCTTGATACCGGGGCGGGAGTCGATGAGCGTCATGTCCAGGTCGAAGCCGACCGTCAGCGGATGTGAAGGCATGGAGCCCATTGTCGCGGCCACGGGTACGGCGTAGGCGCTGGTACGGGCCTCGGGCCGCACCGAGGTGACGCATAGACTCAGCCAAGCCTTACTTAACTCGCTTTCGATTGGGTCCCATGTCAGCCGCCGCACCTCGCCGCTCCAGACGCGCGCTCGCGACGGCGGCGGCCGTCGCGGCGCTGCTGGTGGCGGTAGTTCTCAGCCTTGCCGTGGGAGCTCGCTCCATACCCCCGTCCCAGGTGGTCGACGCCCTGCTGCACGGCGGTCACTCCGACGCCGCCGAGGTCATCCGGAACATGCGGGTGCCCCGCACCCTGATCGGGCTGATGGTCGGCGCGGCCCTGGCCCTCGCGGGCACGGTCCTCCAGGGCATCACCCGTAACCCCATCGCCGACCCCGGCATCCTCGGCATCAGCCAGGGCGCCTCGGTGGGCGTGGTGCTCGCCATCGCCTTCGCCGGGATCCACACCCTGACCGGGTACGTGTGGTTCGCGTTCGCGGGCGCGGCCATCGCCTCCGTCGCCGTGTACGCCGTCTCGTCCAGCGGGCGCGGCGGCGCCACCCCCGTGAAGCTCGCCCTCGGCGGCGCCGCGATCAACGCGCTGCTGGTGTCGGTGACGATGGCGGTGCTGACGACCAAGGCGTCCGCGCTGGACGAGTTCCGCTTCTGGCAGGTCGGCTCGATCGCCGGGCGCGAGGCCGACGTGGCCCAGCAGATCTGGCCGTTCCTGCTGGTCGGGACCGTGCTCGTGCTGTCCGTCGCCCGTGGGCTCGACGCGCTGGCGCTCGGCGAGGACGTGGCGAAGGGACTCGGACAGAAGGTCGCGACGGTACGGATCGTCGGCGGTGTCGGGGCCACCGTGCTGACCGGCGTCGGCGTCGCGGCGGCCGGGCCGCTCGCGTTCATCGGGCTCGCCGTCCCGCACATCGCCCGCGCGATCGTCGGCAGCGACCACCGCTGGGTGCTGCCGATGGCGGCCCTGATCGGGCCCGTCATGCTGCTGGTCTCCGATGTCGTCGGCCGCATCGTCTTCCCGCCGAGCGAGGTCCCGGCGGGCGTGATGACGGCCCTGATCGGGGTTCCGTTCCTGGTCACGCTGGTCCGCAGGAAGGCGGTGCCCGCATGAGCGGCACCACGGTGCGGGTGCGGCCCGCCGGGTACCACGTCGTACGGATCGGGGCGCGCGGCCGGTTCCTGCTGCACCGGCGGGCGGCCGTCGTCGGCTCCGGCCTCGTCGTCCTGCTGGCCGCCGTCTGCGTCGCGTACCTCTGCGTCGGCGAGAGCTTCGTCGCACCCGCCGAGGTCGTGAAGGTGATCCTGGGACAGCCGTCCCCGGACGAACTGGTCGTCGGCACCCTGCGGCTGCCGCGCATGGTGGTGGGCCTGCTGGTCGGCGCGGCGTTCGGGATCGCCGGTGCGCTGATCCAGACCGTCGCCCGCAACCCGTTGGCCAGCCCCGACATCATCGGCATCAGCCAGGGCGCGGGCGCGCTCACGGTCGGCGCGATGACCTTCGGCGTCACCTCGTACACCGTGCTGCCGTACCTGTCCGTCATCGGCGGGGTGGCCGCGGCGGCGCTGGTGTACCTCTTCGCCTGGCGCGGGGGCCTGCACGCCACCCGCTTCGTCCTCATCGGCATCGGCTTCGCCATCGCCCTGCGGTCGGTCACCACACTGTTCCTGACCAAGGGCGACTACCTGGTCGCCCAGCAGGCGCAGATCTGGATGACCGGCTCGCTCAACGGCCGCGGCTGGTCCGAGGCCGCACCGATCGGCTGGACGCTGCTGGTCCTGCTGCCGGCCGTGCTGTGGGCCGCCCGCGCCCAGCGCACCGTGTCGATGGACGACGACACCGCGACCGCCCTCGGGGTGCGGCTGGGACGGGTACGGCTGGGGCTCGTCGCGCTCGGCGTGATCCTGGCGTCCGTGGCGACCGGGACGGCCGGTCCGGTCGACTTCGTGGCGCTGCTCGCCCCGCAGATCGCCCGCAGGATGACCCGTACCGCGCAGATCCCGCTGTTCTGCTCGGCGCTGTTCGGCGCGGTGATCGTGGTGTTCGGGGATCTGCTGGCCCGCAGGCTCTTCTCGCCCACCGAGCTGCCGGTGGGTGTTCTGACGGCGGCGGTCGGCGCCCCGTATCTGATCTGGCTGATCATCCGCGGTCACGGCGGCGGTCGCGGCCGTAGTGGAGGCACCGCATGAGCTCGACCCGTACGTCCGGCACCACGACGATCGCGACCAGCCGGCTCACGGCACGGGAGCTGACGCTCGCGTACGAGGAACGCACCGTCGTCGAGAAGCTGGACCTCGCCGTTCCCGACGGCCGCGTCACCGTCATCGTCGGCCCGAACGCCTGCGGCAAGTCGACCACCCTGCGCGCGCTCGGCCGGCTCCTCCGTCCGCGCGGCGGGGCGGTGCTCCTGGACGGCACCGAACTGTCGAAGATCCCCACGCGGCGGATCGCACAGTCCATCGGCCTGCTGCCGCAGACCCCGGTGGCCCCTGAGGCCATCACCGTCTCCGATCTCGTCGCCCGTGGCCGGCAGCCGCATCAGCACTGGTGGCAGCAGTGGTCGGAGGAGGACGAGCGGGCGGTGACGGAGGCGATGGAACGCACCGACGTCATCGCGCTCGGCGACCGGTCGGTGGACGAACTGTCCGGCGGGCAGCGCCAGCGGGTCTGGATCGCGATGGCACTCGCCCAGGAGACCGACCTGCTGCTGCTCGACGAGCCGACCACGTACCTCGACATCGCCCACCAGGTGGAGGTGCTGGATCTGGTGCGCCGGCTCACCGCCCCGGCGGCGGACGGCACCCGCGGCCGGACCGTCGTCACCGTGCTCCACGACCTCAACCAGGCCGCCCGGTACGCGGACCACCTGGTCGCCATGAAGGCGGGTCGGATCGTCGCCGAGGGCCATCCGAAGGACATCGTCACGGACGATCTCGTACGTGAGGTCTTCGGCCTGGAGGCGGTGGTCGTCCCGTGCCCGGTGACGGGTTCGCCGCTCGTGGTGCCGGGTGCGCCGTGGCAGGCCACGCCGGAGTCGTGACCCCGCGCCGGGCTCCGGCCCGGCGCGCATCTCCAGGACCAGGCCGCGCGCGGTGAGGTGGTCGGCGAACGCGGTCGGCCCGGCGCGATCGCCTGCGCGTATCCCCCGGGCCGGTTCAAGAAGGCCGGTTCTCAGGAGAGCGGCCAGTTGCGCAGGGCGGCGTCGGCCATCCCCTGGAGTTCGTCGCGGCCGACCCCGCTCGCGGCCTGCACGGCGATGCCGAAGGCCAAGGTGGTGACGTAGCGGGCCTGGAGCCCCGGATCGGTCTCCGGAGACAGGTCGCCCTCGTCGACGGCTCGCTGGAACCGCTCCCGTAGGCAGGAACAGCCGTTGTTGCGCCAGGCGGCGAGAAGGTCACGGACTGCCTGCCCGGAGTCACCGGTGACCAGGGCGGCCTGGACGCCGAGGCACCCGTGGGGACGGGCCGGGCGGGTGGTGGTTCGAACGGTGCCGGCCAGGATCGCGGTGGCGACGCCGAGGGCGGTCGGCTCCTCAAGAGCGCGGGCCAAGTACGCGCTCGGGCCTTCGGTGTAGCGCTCCAGGGCCTTGCGGAACAGCTCCTCCTTGTTGCCGAAGGCCGCGTACATGCTGGTGGTGGAGATGCCCATCGCGCCGGTCAGGCCGGCCAGGCTGGCCCCCTCGTAGCCGTGCTCCCAGAAGACCAGCATGGCGCGTTCGAGAGCTTCGTCGGCGTCGAATCCTCGGGGTCGGCCGATGGGGCCGTTCTGTTTGGTTGCCACTCCCGCAGCCTACCTCTTCCGCATCGATCGATACAGAAGTGCTACGGTTCGATTTCTGCATCGATCGATGCAGAAATCGGAGGAGGTAATTCCCGTGGGACTGCTCGAAGGCAAGACCGCTCTCGTCACTGGGGGCAGCACCGGAATCGGCCTGGCCAGTGCCGTACGACTGGCGGCCGAGGGCGCGCACGTGTTCATCACCGGCCGGCGCAAGGCCGAACTGGACGCGGCCGTCGAAACGATCGGGGGTTCAGCGGCCACCGCGGTGGTCGGCGACATCTCGGACCTGGGCGACCTGGACCGGCTCTACGAGACGATCCGCAGCCGGGGACGAGGCCTGGACGTCCTGTTCGCCAATGCCTCCGTCGCCGCGTTCGTGCCGCTTGAGCAGATCACAGAGGAGCACTTCGACACCCTCTTCGGCATCAACGTCCGGGGCATGCTGTTCACCGTTCAGAAGGCGCTGCCCCTGCTCAACGACGGCGCCTCGGTGATCTTGAACGGCTCCACCAATGTGGACTCCGGCGCGGAGGCGTTCGGCGTGTACGCGGCGAGCAAGGCGGCCACCCGGTCCTTCTCCCGGACCTGGGCCAACGAACTCAAGGGACGCGGCATCCGGGTCAACACCGTCACGCCCGGCCCGACCGACACCCCTGGCCTGTCGGGGCTCGCTCCCGACCCGGAGCAGGCCGACGGCCTCAGGCAGCAACTGGCCACGCGGGTGCCGCTGGGCCGGCTTGGGCGCCCGGAGGAGATCGCCGCCGCCGTCGCCTTCCTCGCCTCCGAGCAGAGCAGCTTCATCACCGGTTCGAGCCTGTACGTGGACGGCGGCCTGAACCAGGTCTGACAGCTGGTCACGACCGTGGCCTGCGCGCCCTCCACACCAGGTGGAGCGCACAGGCCACGGCCGCGAGCCGCACCGCCCACGGCCAGGTCTGGCCGATCGCGTCGCTCATCCGCCCGTCCGCGATCGGCTCGCCCCACCGGCCTTCGCTCCTGCCCCACAACCAGACCAGGGCGCCCGCCGCGACCACCCCCGGCAGGCCCATCACCACCCACTTCGCCTCGGCCCGGGACAGCGTGCGGGAGCAGTACGCGAGCAGCCAGCCGGCCGCCAGAATCTCCCAGCGGTCCACCACCAGACCCGTGACCAGCAGCGCGGCGGCAAGCAGCAGCAGAGGGTGGGAGAACCCGCCGCCCTTCGCCCCGCCCTCGCGCGGGGCGCGGCGGCCGAACCGTACGAACCTCCGGCGCGGGCCGGCCTCCTCGTCGCCGTCGCCCTCGGCGTCGTCTCCCCCGGCGTCCTCGTCCCCGGCGCCGTCGTCCCCGTCCGCCGAGGAGTCGTCCGCACGCGAGTCATCCGCACGCGGGCGCGGAACGGTGCCCCCGGCCTGCGGGGGCCGCATCATGTCCGGGATCTCGACACCGCCGACGAACCCCGGCACATCGACCCCGTCACCGAACGGGACCGGCTCGATCCGCCACCAGTCGGGCTCGCTCCCGGACGGCCCCAGTTCGTCCGTACCGGCCCTGTGCGGCGGCAACGGCATCTGCCCGGACGCCGCTTCCGGCGCCGGACGGTCCGCGGGGTCCGCCCGATCCCCGGCCGCCGCCTCCGTACCCGCCCGCGACGCGCCCTTGCCGGAAGTCTCTTTCCGGAACATCCCGGTACGCCCGAGACGCGGGCGGGGAATGCCTCGCTCCTCCCCCGCAGCGGGTTCCGGACGCTGCGGCAGCTCCCCCGCCCCGGCCCCCGCCTCGCCCCCCGACCCGGCCGCGGCGGCGACCAGTTCGTCCGGGGTGCCGAGCCTGCCGAGGATGCGGCGTACCGCCGCCGGGCTGTCCGCGGACTGCGTACCGCGCTGCCGGTCGATCTCGCTCCGCAACGACGCCACGAGCCTCATCCGGGCCGCCGAGGACAGCTGTTGCTGCTGCGCCACGTCACCGACCCGGCTCAGATAGTCGTAGACCAGCTGGTCGCTCTCGATCCCCACGCGTTGGTTCCCCTCCTACCGACCTGCACCGACGGTAGCGCCCTCGGGCCGGTCCGGAGCGACTACCGTGGGACGGATGGGGACGACCACATCACCGCGTACGCTCGCCGAAGCCATCCGTGCCCGGGACGACGCGTCGCTGGCGGGGCTGCTGCGGGCCCGCCCCGATCTCCTCACCCCCGTACCGGGCGACATGACCCAGCTCGCCACCAGGGCGGGCACCCGCGCCTCCGTGGTCCGCGCGCTGGAGCACCTCGACCGGTTCGCGCTGCAAACCGCCGAAGCACTGGCCGTGGCCCCCGATCCCGCCCCGTACGAGACACTGCTCGCGCTCCTCACCGGCGACGGCCAGGACGACGGCGACCAACGCCACGACGCGGACACGGCGATCACCGACGCGCTGCCCACCGCTCTGCACACCCTGCGCGAACAGGCCCTGGTCTGGGGCGACGACGACCGGCTGCGGCTGGTGCGTACCGCACGCGAACTCCTCGCCCCGTCCCCGCAGCACCCCTCCCCCACCGGCCTGGGCCCGACCGTCGCGGAGGCGACCGCCGGCATGTCGCCGGGCCGCCTCCAGGACATCCTGGCGTCCGCCGGACTGCACGCCACCCATGACCCGGTCTCCGCCGTCGCGGCCCTGACCGAGCTCTTCACCGACCGGGCCCGGATGGCCGCACTGCTGGACACCGCCCCCGCCGAGGCGCTGTCCGTACTGGACCGCCTGGTGTGGGGGCCACCGTACGGAGAGGTGACGGCGAACCCCACCCCGCCCGTGCGCTGGCTGCGCGACCGCGGGCTGCTGCTGCCCGTGTCGGCCCGCACCGTGGTCCTGCCCCGGGAGGCCGCCCTGCATCTGCGGGCCGGACGGGCCCACCACACCCCGGAACCACTGCCGCCCGCCGTGAAGGGTGTCGCACAGCGCGATCCCCAGGCTGTGGACAGTCTCGCGGCCGGGCAGGCGTTCCTGGCGGTGAGCACCGTCGAGGAACTGCTGACGGACTGGAACCAGGGCGGCCCCGCCGCCCTGCGCTCCGGCGGGCTCAGCGTCCGCGAGCTGAAGAGGACCGCCACCGCCCTGGACGTCCCCGAACCCGTCGCCGCGTTCTGGACCGAACTCGCCTACGCGGCCGGGCTGCTGGCCTCCGACGGAGAGGCCGACGAACGGTACGCGCCGACACCCGCGTACGACGACTGGGCCGAACTCCCCGCCCAGGAACGCTGGGCCCATCTCGCCACCGCCTGGCTCACCGCCACCCGCACCGCCGGTCTGGTCGGCGGGCAGAACGCCAAGGGCCGTGCGCTGTCCGCCCTCGGCCCCGACCTCGACCGCTCCGCCGCCCCCGAGGTACGCCGCCGGGTCCTCGCCCTCCTCGCCACCCTGGAACCCGGCACCGCCGCCGACCCGCAGACGGTGCTCGCCCGGCTGCGCTGGGAACGGCCGCTGCGCGGCGCCTCCGCGTCCGCCGATAACACCTCCGACCTGCGGTCCCGGATCGCCCTGTGGACCCTGAGCGAGTCCGAACTCCTCGGCATCACCGGCCGCGGCGCACTCGCCGCGCACACCCGTGCCCTGCTGGACTCCGGACCCGCCGAGGCCGCCGCGCTGCTCGCCCCGCTCCTCCCGGAGCCGCTGGACCACGTCCTGCTCCAGGCCGACCTGACCGCCGTCGCACCCGGCCCGCTGGAACGCCCGCTGGCGGACCTGCTCTCCACCCTCGCGGACATCGAGTCGAAGGGCGGCGCGACGGTCTACCGGTTCACCCCCGGATCGGTGCGCCGCGCCCTGGACGCCGGGCAGTCCGCGTCCGACCTGCACGCCTTCCTCGCCGCCCACAGCCGCACACCGGTGCCGCAGCCGCTCAGCTACCTCATCGACGACGTCGCCCGCCGCCACGGCCGTCTGCGGATCGGCGCCGCCTCCTCGTACGTGCGCTGCGACGACGAGGCCGTACTGAACGAGATCCTCGCCGACAAGCGCTCGGCCCCCCTGCGCCTGCGTCGCCTCGCACCGACGGCCCTGGCCGCCCAGGTCGACCCGGCCTCGCTGCTCGACGGCCTGCGCGAGATGGGCTACGCCCCCGCCGCGGAATCCGCCGAGGGCGACGTCCTGATCACCCGCGCCGGCACCCGCCGCACCCCGCCCCGCACGGCCCCCGTCCCCGTGCCCGAGGGCCCGCCGGTCCCGGACGCCACCCTGCTCGACGCGGCGGTACGGGCGATCCGCGCCGGGGACACGGCCGCCACGGTGGCGCGCAAGGACCAGGACGGCGCACCCGACGCCACCCAGACCGGTCCGGGCTCGCTGCCCCGGACGACCTCCGCCGAGACCCTCGCCACGGTCCAGGCCGCCGTGCTGACCGGCTCGGCGCTGTGGATCGGCTACGTCAACGCGGACGGGGCGGCCAGCCAGCGCGTCATCGCCCCGGTCCGCGTCGAGGGCGGGTTCGTCACGGCGTACGACCACACGGCGGACGAGGTCCGCACGTACCCGCTGCACCGGATCACCGGCGTCGCCGAACTGGCCGAGGACGCGACGCCCTGACGGGTGGGACGGGGGCGGCCGGCCGAGTTCGGTCCGGACATTCCGGCCGAGCAGTGCCGCCTCGACGACAGTGCCGTCGAAACCGCGCCGTCGCCCTGTCGTCTGCTACTGCGCGCTGCTCACCGGAGTGCTCGGGTGTACCTCGCGTTCGATGCGCGGCAGGAGCTCGGGGATGTAGATCTTCTGGATGGCGTCGCCGGAGTCGTGCGCCTCCCAGTGGGCGCGGCTCGCCCAGCGCTCGACGAGGACGAAACGGCCGGGGTCGTCCTGCGACTGGTACGCCTCCCAGCCGACGCAGCCGTCCTCGGCGAGACACAGGGGCCGCATCCGGGCCAGGGCGTCGGCCACCGCCGGGATCTCGCCGGACTCGGGCACGCGGACGATGACGAGGAGGTCGAACATCACTGCTCCTTGGAGTGGGGAGGCCGGCCGGGCCGCTCAGGGTGGTGGTCGGTGGCGACGAGAGACAGTTCCTGTTCCTCCCGCACCGACGCATGATTCGTCACCCGGAACCGAAGCAGCACAGCAGCTCCTCCCCGCATGGAACAGTGTCGTTGGACAGGGATTCTCGTCGGAATTCGACGCTACCGGCGAACAAATGACATCGCAGGGGTTTCTCACCATCCCGGACCATGCGTCCGGTACTCCTCCCCGGTGGCGGTCGCCCGCTCCGCCCGCCGCCTCGGAGTCCGACCGCTCCCCGCCCCCGATGCGGCACACTGGATGTTTGGCCGTTCCCGGCCGTCCCCCGCAGCGGAAAGGGCTGACGCGCGTGACCGGACCACTCATCGTCCAGAGCGACAAGACACTCCTCCTGGAGGTCGACCACGAGCAGGCCGACGCCTGCCGTCGTGCGATCGCGCCCTTCGCGGAGCTGGAGCGCGCGCCCGAGCACATCCACACCTACCGGGTGACCCCGCTCGGGCTGTGGAACGCGCGCGCCGCCGGGCACGACGCCGAGCAGGTCGTCGACGCGCTCGTGCAGTACTCGCGCTATCCCGTTCCGCACGCGCTGCTCGTCGACATCGCCGAGACGATGGCCCGGTACGGCCGCCTCACGCTCTCCAAGGATCCGGTGCACGGTCTGGTGCTGACCTCCACCGACCGGCCCGTGCTGGAGGAGGTCCTCCGGTCGAAGAAGGTCCAGCCGCTGGTCGGGGCGCGGATCGACCCGGACACGGTGGCCGTGCATCCCTCGGAGCGCGGACAGATCAAGCAGACGCTGCTGAAGCTGGGCTGGCCTGCGGAGGACCTCGCCGGATACGTCGACGGCGAGGCGCACCGGATCGAGCTGGCCGAGGACGGCTGGTCCCTGCGGCCGTACCAGAAGCAGGCGGTCGAGGGCTTCTGGCACGGCGGTTCCGGTGTCGTCGTGCTGCCCTGCGGTGCGGGCAAGACCCTGGTCGGGGCCGGTGCGATGGCCGAGGCGAAGGCGACGACACTGATCCTGGTGACGAACACCGTCTCGGCCCGGCAGTGGAAGCACGAGCTGGTGCGGCGGACCTCGCTGACCGAGGACGAGATCGGCGAGTACAGCGGTACGCGCAAGGAGATCCGGCCGGTCACCATCGCCACGTACCAGGTGCTGACGACCCGCCGCAAGGGCATCTACCCGCACCTGGAGCTGTTCGACTCCCGCGACTGGGGCCTGGTGATCTACGACGAGGTGCATCTGCTGCCGGCGCCCGTCTTCAAGTTCACCGCCGACCTGCAGGCCCGGCGGCGCCTCGGTCTCACCGCGACGCTGGTGCGTGAGGACGGCCGAGAGTCGGACGTCTTCTCGCTGATCGGTCCGAAGCGGTTCGACGCCCCCTGGAAGGAGATCGAGGCGCAGGGCTACATCGCGCCCGCCGACTGTGTCGAGGTGCGCGTCGATCTGACGGAGTCGGAGCGGCTCGCGTACGCGACAGCGGAGGCCGAGGAGAAGTACCGGTTCTGTGCGACGACCGCGACGAAGCGGGACGTGACGGAGGCGCTGGTGCGCAAGCACCGGGGCGAGCAGACCCTGGTCATCGGTCAGTACATCGACCAGCTCGACGAGCTCGGTGAGCATCTGGACGCCCCGGTGATCAAGGGCGAGACGAGCAACGCCCAGCGCGAGAAGCTCTTCGACGCGTTCCGCGAGGGCGAGCTCAGCGTCCTCGTGGTGTCGAAGGTCGCGAACTTCTCCATCGACCTGCCGGAGGCGACCGTCGCCATCCAGGTGTCCGGGACGTTCGGTTCGCGGCAGGAGGAGGCGCAGCGGCTCGGCCGGGTGCTGCGGCCGAAGGCCGACGGGCACGAGGCGCGGTTCTACTCGGTGGTCGCCCGCGACACCATCGACCAGGACTTCGCGGCGCATCGTCAGCGGTTCCTCGCCGAGCAGGGGTACGCGTACCGGATCGTGGACGCGAGCGAACTGCTGGCCGACGACTGAGGCAGCCGGGCGGAGGCCGCGGGCGAGTCCGGGGGCACGGGCGGGTCGGGGGCGCGGGCGGGAGGCGCTGCCCGGGCCCGTTGCCCGGGCCGGGGAAAACCGTTCGCAGCCCGTCCGGGCGGTCGTTACAATCGCGGGTCTGCCCGCCTCCCGCACCGTGGTACCGGCCGTCGCCGGCAGCCGGGGGAGCGCCGCCGACCGGACGGAAACCGGCCGACAGCCGTACGTGCACCCGTGCGCGTACCCCGTGATCGATCCCGAGCGGATCGCATCGCCCCGAACCGTGGACCGGGGCGAGGTGCGGTCCGCTGTCCTGCGTTGAAATGCCGGAGGCAACACCGTGCCCGCGCACGCATCCGAAAGCGACACCACCACCGATCCACTGGCCCGTGAACGCGCCCATCTCACCGCGTCCCGCGCCGCGTTGCGCGCCATGCGCGAGGACGCCCAGGCCCTCGACATCCGCGATGTCACGGCGAACTGGGTCAACGCGGCCGTCCTGCAGGCCCAGATCGACGAGCGGATCAAGTCCCTCGCCGATCTCGCCCACACCCCGCTCTTCTTCGGCCGTCTGGACTATCTGCACCCGGTCGGTGCGGAGCAGGCGGAAGGCGGCGAGGGCGACAGGTTCTACATCGGGCGCCGCCACGTCCATGACGCGAGCGGCGACCCGATGGTCATCGACTGGCGTGCACCCGTCTCGCAGCCGTTCTACCGGGCGTCCAGGAAGGACCCCCAGGACGTCGGCCGGCGCCGCCGCTTCGGCTACACCGGCGGTGAGCTGACCGCGTACGAGGACGAGGACCTCACCGACCCGGCCGAGACCGAGCGGACCAGCAGGCTGCTCCAGGCGGAGATCGAACGGCCTCGTGTCGGCCCGATGCGTGACATCGTCGCGACGATCCAGCCCGAGCAGGACGAGATCGTCCGCAGCGGCCTGGGCGGGACGGTCTGCGTCCAGGGTGGGCCCGGCACCGGCAAGACGGCCGTCGGCCTGCACCGTGTCGCGTATCTGCTGTACGCGCACCGCGAGCGCCTCGCCCGTACCGGCACGCTGGTCATCGGGCCGAACCGGTCCTTCCTGCACTACATCGAGCAGGTGCTCCCGGCCCTCGGCGAGATGGAGGTGCAGCAGGCGACCGTCGACGATCTGGTGACGGCGGGCATCGAGGTGCGCGGCACGGACACGGCGGCGGCCGCCGTCGTCAAGGGCGACGCCCGGATGGCCGAGGTGCTGCGGCGGGCGATCCGTTCGCATGTGACGCTGCCGACGGAGCCGGTGATGGTGGTGCGCGGCTCGCGCCGGTGGCGGGTTCCGGCGTACGAACTGGAGGAGATCGTCCGGGAGTTGCTGGCCCGCGACATGCGGTACGGGGCCGCCCACGAGGCGCTGCCGCAGCGCATCGCGCACGCCGTGCTGGTCCGGATGGAGCAGGCCGGCGAGGCGCCGGACGACCGGGTGCAGAACACGGTGGCCCGCAACCCCGCGGTGAAGGCGGCCGTGAAGGCGATCTGGCCGGCCGTGGAGCCGGCCAAGCTGGTGCTGCGACTGCTGTCGGACGCGGAGTTCCTGGCCGAGCACGCGCAGGGGCTGCTGACCGAGGACGAGCAGAAGACGATCCTGTGGACCAAGCCGGCCCGGAGCGTGAGGTCGGCGAAGTGGTCGGCGGCGGACGCGGTGCTGATCGACGAGGCGAGCGATCTGGTGGCGCGGACGCATTCGCTGGGCCATGTGGTGCTCGACGAGGCGCAGGATCTGTCCCCCATGCAGTACCGGGCGGTGGGCCGTCGTTGCACGACGGGTTCGGCGACGGTCCTGGGCGACCTGGCGCAGGGCACGACGCCGTGGGCGACCCGGAGCTGGGCGCAGGCGCTGTTCCACCTGGGGAAGCCGGACGCGGTGGTGGAGGAGCTGACGGCGGGCTTCCGTGTGCCGCGCGAGGTGATCGCGTACGCGTCCCGGCTGTTGCCGGCGATCGCGCCGGGTCTGGCGGCGGTGGAGTCGGTGCGTGAGTCGCCCGGCTCGCTGGAGGTGCGGGCGGTGGGCGGTCCGGCGGAACTGGACGCGGCGGTGCTGGCGGCGTGCGAGGAGTCGTTGGAGCGGGAGGGGTCGATCGGGCTGATCGCGGCGGACGCGCGGATTCCGGCACTGGCGGAGGCCCTGACCGCGGCCGGCCACCGGTATCTGTCCCCCGGCGAGGAGACGTCCGCCGAGTCCCGGCTGACCCTGGTTCCGGCGTCGCTGGCGAAGGGTCTGGAGTACGACTACGTGGTGCTGGACGAGCCGGCCGCGGTGGTGGACGGCGAGCCGGACGAGCGGACCGGGCTGCGGCGGCTGTACGTGGCGCTGACGCGTGCGGTGTCGGGGCTGACGGTGGTGCACGCGGCGGGCATGCCGGAGGAACTCGCCTGAGGTCCGGTGCCGTGACCGGCCGCCGGTCGTGGTGGGTCACGGCGCCGGCGGGCCGGGGACGGCACCGGGCTCCCCCGGCAGGGCCCTACGCGTCGAGCGTCGTCCGCCACTCCCGTACCGCCGCGACGTCCACCGGGCCCGCCCAGCCTGCCGGGCGGGCGGCGCTGCCGATGTGGACGGCGTCGATGCCCGCGGACAGCAGCTGCGGCAGGTGGTCCAGGCGGAGCCCGCCGCCGACCAGGATCTGCGGCTCGTATCCGGGCTCGCCCTTGCGGGCCGCCTCGGCCAGCAGGGTCGGGATGCCGTCGTCGACGCCCTTCGGGGAGCCGGCCGTGAGGTAGGTGTCCAGGCCCGGCATGTCCGCCAGTTGCTTGCGCAGGGTTTCCCGGTCGTCGGCCCGGTCGATCGCCCGGTGGAAGGTCCAGCGGCAGCCGTCCAGTTCGGCGACGAGGCGTTCGACGGCGACCAGGTCCGCGTGGCCCTCGGTGTCGAGGAAGCCCAGGACGAACTCCTCGGCGCCCTCGGTCCGCAGCTCGCGGGTCCGGGCCACCAGGGCGTCGATGTCGCCGGCCGCGAAGCCGTCCGCCAGTCTGAGCATCACCCGCAGCGGGATGCCGACGGCCGCACGGATCTTCGCGAAGGTCTCCAGGGACGGGGTCAGTCCGTCCGCCGCCATGTCGGTGACCAGCTCAAGCCTGTCCGCACCACCTTCCTGGGCAGCGACCGCGTCCCCGGCGTCGAGAGCGATCACCTCCAGGACTGCACGGTCGCTCATGGGATCCCATCCTTCAGGAAGCAGCAATACGTCAACAGGTCTAGTCCAATGGCCAGCCTACGGGGCAGAAGTCCGGGAGCGCAGCTCCACACGGCGTGAAGATACGTGAGCTCGTGCGCATATCGGGTGATCGACCACGAACCTCTGGGGGCGAGGTCTGGATCACACTTGCGCTTCATAGGGGTGGGGGGTATACCTGAAGGAGCAATGCATACCCCCCTGGGGTATCAAGTCTTCGGCAGGGAGGACATCGTGTCCGCGCACACCGGCACCACCGGCACCGCCACAGCCGTCGGCACCACCGCAGAGGTCGAGCTCGCGATCGGCGGGATGACCTGCGCCTCCTGCGCGGCCCGTATCGAGAAGAAGCTCAACCGGATGGACGGCGTCGAGGCCACCGTCAACTACGCCACCGAGAAGGCCAGGGTCAGCTACCGGGACGAGGACGTCTCCGTGCAGGACCTGATCGCCACGGTGGAGAAGACCGGCTACACCGCGCAGCCGCCCGCGCCCCCGGCCCCCGCCGAGGACGACACCTCCGCAGCGGCGGAGGCCGACGAGCTTCGACCGTTGCGACGGCGGCTGCTGACCGCCGTGGCGCTCGCCGTGCCGGTGATCGCGCTGTCGATGGTCCCCGCCCTCCAGTTCGACTTCTGGCAGTGGCTGTCGCTGGCCCTGACGGTCCCCGTCGTCACCTACGCCGCCTGGCCCTTCCACCGCGCCGCCTGGACGAACGCCCGGCACGGCGCGGCGACGATGGACACCCTGATCTCGGTCGGCACCTCGGCCGCGTTCCTGTGGTCGGTGTGGGCACTGTTCTTCGGCACGGCGGGCATGGTCGGCATGACCCACCCGTTCGAGCTGACGATCGGCCGCAGCGACGGTGCGGGGAACATCTATCTGGAGGTCGCCGCCGGGGTCACCGCCTTCATCCTCGCCGGGCGCTGGTTCGAGGCCCGCTCCAAGCGGAAGGCGGGTGCCGCCCTCAGGGCCCTGCTGGAGCTCGGCGCCAAGGAGGTCACCGTGTTGCGCGGGGGCCGCGAGGTGACCGTGCCGACCGCCGAACTCCGGGTCGGGGACAGGTTCCTGGTCCGCCCGGGCGAGAAGATCGCCACCGACGGCACCGTCGTCGAGGGCACCTCCGCCGTGGACGCCTCCATGCTCACCGGCGAGTCCGTCCCGGTCGAGGTCGGCGTCGGCGACACCGTCACCGGGGCCACGCTCAACGCGGGCGGCCGGCTCGTCGTCGAAGCCACCCGGATCGGCGCCGACACCCAGCTCGCCCGGATGGCGAAGCTCGTCGAGGACGCCCAGAACGGCAAGGCCGCCGCGCAGCGCCTGGCCGACCGGATCTCCGCCGTCTTCGTCCCCGTGGTGCTGGTCCTCGCCCTGGCCACCCTGATCACCTGGCTGCTGATCACCCACGACGTCACCGCCGCGTTCACCACCGCGGTCGCCGTACTGATCATCGCCTGCCCCTGCGCCCTGGGCCTGGCCACCCCCACCGCCCTCATGGTCGGCACCGGACGCGGCGCCCAGCTCGGCATCCTCATCAAGGGCCCGGAAGTCCTGGAGACCACCCGCCGCGTCGACACCATCGTCCTCGACAAGACCGGCACCGTCACCACCGGAAAGATGACCCTGCTCGACGTGCACACCGCCGACGGCACCGACGAGAACGATGCACTGCGGCTCGCCGGCGCCCTGGAACACGCCTCCGAGCACCCCATCGCCCAGGCCGTCGCCACCGGAGCCACCGAACGCACCGGCGCACCCCTGCCCACCCCCGAGGACTTCGCCAACATCGCGGGCCTCGGCGTCCAGGGCATCGTCGACGGACACGCCGTCCTCGTCGGCCGGGAACACCTGCTCGCCGAGTGGGAGATCCACCTGCCGGCGGAGCTGGCCCGGAAGAAGGCCGCGGCCGAGGCCGCCGGGCGGACGGCCGTCGCGGTCGCCTGGGACGGCGAGGCGCGGGCCGTCCTCGAGGTCGCCGACGCGGTGAAGGACACCAGCGCGGAGGCCGTCGAGCGGCTGCGGGCCCTCGGCCTGACCCCGATCCTGCTCACCGGCGACAACCGTGCGGTGGCCGAGGCGGTGGCGGCCGAGGTCGGGATCGAGAAGGTGTATGCGGAGGTCATGCCGGAGGACAAGGTCGAGGCCGTCAAGTCCCTCCAGGCCGAGGGCCGTTCGGTCGCCATGGTCGGCGACGGCGTCAACGACGCGGCGGCGCTCGCCCAGGCCGACCTGGGTCTGGCGATGGGGACCGGCACGGACGCCGCGATCGAGGCCGGTGACCTGACGCTGGTACGCGGGGACCTGCGGGCCGCGGCGGACGCCATCCGGCTCTCCCGCCGGACGCTGGGCACCATCCGGACGAACCTGTTCTGGGCCTTCGCCTACAACGTGGCCGCCCTGCCGCTCGCCGCGGCCGGGCTCCTCAACCCGATGATCGCGGGCGCGGCGATGGCGTTCTCGTCGGTCTTCGTGGTCGGCAACTCGCTGCGGCTGCGGGGGTTCAAGGCGGCGGCGTAGCAGCGTGGTGCGGGGCGGCGGCTCAGGACGGGGCGCCGCCCCGCACCGTTCCGCCGCCCGGCACCACGAAGCGCACCCGGGTTCCCGGCACCGCCTGTGCCGCCCCCGCGAGCGCGGCGCCGTGCACGACACCGACGACCGGGTAACCGCCGGTCGTCGGATGGTCGTTGAGGAACACCACCGGACACCCGTCCGGCGGCACCTGGATCGCGCCGAGGACCATGCCCTCACTGGGCAGTTCGCCCTCGCGGGTGCGGGCCAGGGCCGGGCCCCGGGTACGCAGGCCGATCCGGTTGCTGTCCGGCGAAACCCGGTAGGTGGCCGTGGTGAGCGTCCGCAGCGCCTCGTCCGTGAACCAGCTGTGGCGGGGGCCGAGGCTCAACGGCAGCACGAGTTCGGCGGGTACGCCCGGCCAGGGCACGGCATCGGTGGCCGCGGGGGCCGGTGTCGGGTGCCCCAGGGGCAGGACGTCCCCGTCGCGCAGCGGGGCCGGGCCCAGCCCGGAGAGCAGGTCGGCGGACCTGCTGCCCAGCACCGGTTCCGGCACCAGGCCGCCGCCGAAGGCCAGATAGCTGCGCAGGCCCCGCACGGCGGGTCCGGCGTCGAGCACGGCGCCCGCGGGCACGTGCACGGGTGCACCCCAGGCCACCGGCCGCCCGTCGACCGTGACCCGGCAGGGGGCACCGCCGACGACGGCGACGACGGGCCGGTCGGGGCGGACCGCGCAGCCGGTGACGGTCGCCTCCAGCAGGGCCGCGTCCACCGGGTTCCCGACCAGCCGGTTGGCCAGGCCCCGGGCCGGGGCATCGAGTGCGCCGGCCCGGGGCACCCCCAGGTGGGCCCAGCCGACCCGGCCCTCGTCCTGCACGGTGGTCAGGGCCCCGGCACGGACCACCTCGACGGCGCCGCTCATCGCCGTGCCTCCGCCGCGACGAACCGCACCCGCGCCCCGGGGGTCAGCAGCGCGGCCGGTTCACGGTCCGGGTTCCACAGGGCGCCCGGCTCGGGCATCCGCCCGATGAGCTGCCAGCCGCCGGGTGAGGAGCGCGGGTACACCCCGGTGTACACCCCCGCGAGGGCCAGCGCACCGGCCGGGACCCGGGTGCGCGGGGTCGCGCGGCGCGGCACGTGCAGGTGGGCGGGGAGGCCGGTGAGATAGCCGAAGCCGGGGGCGAACCCGCAGAAGGCCACCCGGAATTCGGTCCCGGCGTGGATGCGGGACACCTCGGCGGCGGTGACGCCCCAGGCCGCCGCGACATCGCCGAGGTCCGGACCGTCGTAGACGACCGGGACGACGACGGCGTCCCCGGCGTCGCGCCGCAGCGGCGGTATCCGCCAGGAGACGAGCATGCGGGCCAGTCGCGCGGTGGCGTCCGGGGTGCGGTCCGCGATGCCGTCGAGCAGGACCGTCCGGGCACCGGGCACGATCTCGCGTACCAGGGGCAGTTCACCGAGCGCACGCCGCCGCAGCAGTTCGGCGTGGAAGGCCTCGGCGTGCTCACCGGAGGACAGCTCGACGAGCAGCGCTCCCGGCCCGGCGGGCAGAACCTCGATGCCGCCGCCCGTATCCGTGCCCTCGCTCATACGAACGCCCGCACGGCCACGCCCGCTTCCTCGAGCGCCGCCCTGATCCTGCGGGCCAGTGCCGCCGCGCCGGGGGTGTCCCCGTGGACGCACAACGAACGCGCCGCGACCGGTATCCGGCTGCCGTCCGATCCGGTGACACCCCGGTCCACCGCCATCCCGACACTGCGGCGCACCACTTCGTCCTCGTCGTGCACCACCGCGCCCGGCTCGCCGCGCGGGACGAGGGTGCCGAGGGGGGTGTACGCGCGGTCGGCGAAGGCTTCCTCGACGGCCGTGAGTCCTGCCGCCCGCGCATGGTCGAGCAGCCGCGAACCGGGGAGCCCGAGGAGCGCCAGGCCCCCGCCGGCCAGCCGGACGCCCTCGACCACGGCCGCGGCCTGGTCGTCGTCCCAGACGGCGCGGTTGTAGAGGGCCCCGTGCGGTTTGACGTACGAGACCGTGGAGCCCGCCGCCTCGGCGAAGACCCGCAACGCGCCGATCTGGTAGGCGATCTCGGCGGTCAGTTCGGCCGAGGGCACGTCCATGGAGCGGCGGCCGAAACCGGCCAGATCGCGGTACGCGACCTGGGCGCCGATCCGTACGCCCCGGGCGGCCGCGGTCTCGCAGACCCGCCGCATCACGGAGGCGTCGCCCGCATGGAACCCGCACGCCACGTTGGCGCTGGTGACACAGTCGAGCAGCGCGTCGTCATCGGTGAGGGTCCAGTGCCCGAACCCTTCGCCCAGATCCGCGTTGAGATCCATCGGGTTCGCCGGGTTCGTCAGATCCGCCACGGGCGCACGCTAGCGACTGTTCAACCGTTCCGACAAGGCCTGACGTGGGGCGATGCCGTGGGGCGTACGGGGAAGCGGGGCCGTCACCGGATCTCGCGCCCTGCCGCCGCCCGGCGGCCCGTAGGGTCGTGCCATGACCGACCGCTCGCACGGAAGCAGCGCCCACGGGGCGGGCAGCGCCGACTCCACGCTCCGCGACCGCTGGCAGCAGGCGCTGATCGGCGCCCGGGGCACGGCGTCCGGGCCCGACCCCGCGCCGTACGCCGACAACCTGCTGGCGCGCTGGGCTGAGCCGCAGCGGCGCTACCACACCACCGCGCACCTGGTCGCGGTGCTCGATCACATCGACACGCTCGCCGCGTACGCGGCCGACGCGGACGCCGTGCGCCTCGCCGCCTGGTTCCACGACGCGGTCTACCGGCCCGACCGGTCCGAGAACGAGGAACGCAGCGCCGCCCTCGCCGAACGCGCCCTGCCGGAGGCAGGCGTACCGGACGGTGTCACGGCCGAGGTCGCCCGGCTCGTCCGTCTCACCGTCACCCACGACCCGGCGGACGGCGACACCAACGGCGAGGTGCTGTGCGATGCGGATCTGGCCGTTCTGGCGGCGGCCCCGAAGGAGTACGCGGCCTACGCGGCGCAGATCCGCGAGGAGTACGGCTTCGTGCCCGACGACGCGTTCCGGGAAGGAAGGGCGGCGGTACTGCGTCAGTTGCTCGGGCTGCCGTGCCTGTTCCGTACCCCGCACGGGGCGGCCCGGTGGGAGCCGCGGGCGCGGCAGAATCTGCTGACCGAGCTGGAACTGCTCGACCGCTGAGCGCGCGGCGGGGCGGTGGCCGGAAACCGCCGAGGGACGGGAAACGGCGGCAGAGGGCCCGGAAGGCCGGGAATGCCACGCCCGTGGGGGCTGTTGGCAGCTGTCATGCCCGACTCTGCCGCTCACCGTCCTCGCATGCCCCTCGCCGTCTACATTCTGGGCCTCTCGGTCTTCGCCCTGGGCACCAGTGAGTTCATGCTCTCCGGGCTGCTGCCGCCCATCGCCGACGACATGGGCGTCTCCATACCCCGGGCCGGACTTCTGATATCCGCCTTCGCGATCGGCATGGTGATCGGCGCCCCGCTGCTCGCCGTCGCCACGCTCCGGCTGCCGCGCCGCACCACGCTCATCACCCTCATCTCCGTCTTCGGTCTCGGCCAGGTCGCCGGTGCGCTCGCTCCGACGTACGAGGTGCTCTTCGCGTCCCGGGTGGTGAGCGCCTTCGCCTGCGCCGGTTTCTGGGCGGTGGGGGCGGCGGTCGCCATCGCGACGGTGCCGGTGAACGCGCGGGCCCGGGCGATGGCCGTGATGATCGGCGGCCTGTCGATCGCCAATGTGCTGGGCGTGCCGCTGGGGGCCTTTCTCGGCGAGAACCTCGGCTGGCGGTCGGCGTTCTGGGCCGTGGGCGCGGCGTCCGCCGTGGCGCTGGTCGGAGTGGTGACGCTGATTCCGCGGATACCGCTGCCGGAGCAGCGGCCGCGGCTCCGGCAGGAGATGCGCATCTACCGGGACCGGCAGGTGTGGCTGGCGATCGTGATCACGGCGCTCGCGGCGGGCGGTGTCTTCTGCGCGTTCAGCTATCTGTCGCCGCTGCTCACCGAGGTCGCCGGGCTGGAATCGGGCTGGGTGCCGACGGTGCTCGCGCTGTTCGGGGTCGGCGCGCTGGTCGGCACCGCGGTCGGCGGCCGGGTCGCGGACGCACATCTCTTCGGGGTGCTGATGAGCGGTATCGCGGCCTCGACGGTCCTCCTGGCCGCGCTGGCGCTGTTCGCCTCGAACCACGTCGTCGCGATCGGGCTCTCGTTCCTGCTCGGCCTGTCGTCGTTCTACACGGCCCCGGCGCTGAACGCCCGGATGTTCAATGTCGCGGGCGCCGCTCCGACGCTGGCCGGCGCGACGGCCACGGCCTCGTTCAACCTCGGCAACACGAGCGGACCCTGGCTGGGCGGCGCGGTGATCGACGCGGACTTCGGGTACCCGGCCACCGCGTGGTCGGGCGCGGCGATGATGGTGCCGGCGCTGGTGGCCGTGGTGTTCTCGCTGCGGCTGCAGGGCGGGGCCCGGTCGCGGCGGGTGGCCGGTTCGCCCGTGGCGGTGTCGGAGGTGTCGCCCGCTGGGTCGGAGGCGGCCAAGGTGTCGGAGGTGTCGCGCGCCTCGTAGACGCGGGAGGAGTGACGGGCCGTCAGCTACCGGGGATCGGGGCAGCCGACGGCGCGTCGGCTGCCGGGACCGGGGCCGGGCGGCCCTTGGGTCGCCGCAAGCCCGCCTCAGTGATCCGGCGGACGAGTTCCTTCGAGCCGATCCGCTGCGCCCCGGCCCGCACCGCGTCCTCGTAGCGCGATTCCGGTACGTCGTAGTGATCCCGCTCGAAGGCACGCGGCGGGCAGCCGATGGACGCCGCGAAGGCGTGCAGTTCCTCGAAGGACACATCGCTGACCAGATGCGACCAGAGCCGTCCGTGCCCCGGCCAGACCGGCGGGTCGATGTAGACCGTCACCGCCGCAGTACCCCGCCCAGCGAACCGACCGGCGCGACCGCCACGGCCGCCTTGGTGCACACCCAGTGCGGGTCCGGGCCGAGTTCCGGTTCGATGTCCAGGGCGTGCGGGTCGCCCGCGTCGCAGACCGGGCAGATCGGCCACCGCCCGTACCGTTCGAGCAGGGCGTCCTGCACGTCCTGCGCGACGAGACCGACGACGAACGAGGCGCCGTCGGGCCACTGCTCGACCCACCAGCGGCGGTGGGTGACCGCGTCCTCGACGAGCGAGACGATCCCGGCCTCGGCGACGTCACCCGCGGCAAGATCGGCCATGACCAGCGCACGGGCCGTGTGCAGCGCCTGTTCCAGGCGGTTCATCTCCATGCGCCCATTGTCACCCCGCCCACGAACCGGTTTCCCGCATCCGCCCGCCCATGTCCACCCCGTCGGCGGTGGTGGCGGCACCGTCTTGGACGGGTCCGGGCCCGTGCGGGACGGGCCGTGGCACCTGCTCGCCGCAGCGCCGTTACAGGTGGGGACCAAAGGGGGGTTGACGGGCAACCGGGTTGAAAATATCTTTCAAAGGTGACCCATGACCTGAAGGAAAGTTTCAGCACTGACTCACCGCCTGCCCCGGCGGCCCTCGCGGCCAAGGTGCGGACGCTCGCGCCGTCCATGACCCGCTCCATGCAGCGCGTCGCCGAGGCCGTGGCCGGTGACCCCGCAGGCTGTGCCGCCCTCACGGTCACCGGTCTCGCCGAGCTCACGGGCACCAGCGAGGCGACCGTGGTCCGCACGGCCCGCCTCCTCGGTTACCCGGGCTACCGCGATCTGCGCCTGGCCCTGGCCGGCCTCGCCGCACACCAGCAGTCGGGCCGGGCCCCGTCCGTCACCGCGGACATAGCGGTCGACGATCCGATCGCCGATGTGGTCGCCAAGCTGGCCTACGACGAACAGCAGACCCTCGCCGACACGGCCGCCGGCCTCGACACCGTTCAGCTCGGTGCCGCCGTGGCCGCCGCCGCCACCGCCCGGCGCATCGACATCTACGGCGTGGGCGCCTCCTCCCTGGTCGGCCAGGACCTGGCGCAGAAGCTCGCCCGTATCGGCCTGATCGCCCACGCCCACACGGACCCGCACCTCGCGGTGACCAACGCCGTGCAGCTGCGCTCCGGCGATCTGGCCATCGCGATCACGCACTCCGGCTCCACCGTCGACGTCATCGAGCCACTGCGGGTCGCCTTCGACCGCGGTGCGACGACGATCGCGATCACCGGCCGCCCCGACGGCCCCGTGACGCAGTACGCCGACCATGTGCTGACCACGTCCACCGCCCGGGAGAGCGAGCTGCGCCCCGCCGCCATGTCGAGCCGTACGAGCCAGCTGCTCGTCGTCGACTGCCTGTTCATCGGCGTCGCCCAGCGCACCTACGAAACGGCCGCGCCGGCGCTCTCCGCCTCCTACGAGGCGCTGGCCCACCGTCACACCCCACGCCCCCGCTGACCCCCACCGGACCCGACCCCCCACCGGTCCACGGGCCGCACCCGCGCCCGCTGACCGTACGAGATCAAGAAAGCAGAGCCGCTCTCCATGACCTCCACCACCGACGCCGACACCACCCCCGACGGCTACGGGGACCTGCGCGCCCAGCTCGACACCCTCACCACCGAGGCGTTCCGGCCCGAGCTCGCCGAGATCGACCGCATGGCCACGCTCGACATCGCCCGGATCATGAACGGCGAGGACCAGTCCGTCCCGGCGGCCGTCGCCTCCCGGCTGCCCGAGATCGCCGCCGCGATCGACGGCACCGCGGAGCGCATGGCCCGCGGCGGCCGGCTGATCTACGCGGGAGCCGGCACCGCGGGCCGACTCGGGGTGCTGGACGCCAGCGAGTGCCCGCCCACCTTCAACACCGACCCGTCCCAGGTCGTCGGCCTGATCGCGGGCGGCCCGTCCGCGATGGTCAAGGCCGTCGAGGGTGCCGAGGACAGCAAGGAGCTGGCCGCCGCCGACCTCGACGCCCTGGCCCTCACCGCCGACGACACCGTCGTCGGCATCTCCGCATCCGGCCGCACCCCGTACGCGATCGGCGCCGTCGAGCACGCCCGCGCCAAGGGCGCACTGACCATCGGGCTCTCCTGCAACGCGGACTCCGCGCTGGCCGCCGCGGCCGAGCACGGCATCGAGACCGTCGTCGGCCCGGAGCTGCTCACCGGCTCCACCCGGCTCAAGTCGGGCACGGCCCAGAAGCTCGTCCTCAACATGATCTCGACGATCACCATGATCCGGCTCGGCAAGACCTACGGAAACCTCATGGTCGACGTCCGCGCTTCCAACGAGAAGCTGCGTGCCCGTTCCCGCCGCATCGTCTCGCTCGCCACCGGAGCGTCCGACGCGGAGATCGAGGCCGCTCTCGCCGCGACCGACGGCGAAGTGAAGAACGCCATCCTGACCATCCTCGGCCAGGTTGACGGCCCTACCGCCGCCACCCTGCTGAAATCGTCCGGCGGCCACCTCCGCGCCGCCCTCGTCACCGCTCACAGCAGCACCAGCTGAAACACCTCCGCTCCTCCTCGCACAGCAAGGCACCACGCACATGGCACCAGAAGACAAGAACCGCGCCACAGCCGCCGCGATCCTTCCCCTCGTCGGTGGCGCCGGCAACGTCAGCTCCGTCGCGCACTGCATGACCCGGCTCCGGCTGGGCCTGCGCGACCGCTCGCTCGTCGACGACGAGGCCCTGAAGGCGATACCCGCCGTCATGGGCGTGGTCGAGGACGACACGTACCAGATCGTCCTCGGCCCGGGCACGGTCGCCCGGGTCACCCCGGAGTTCGAGAAGCTGGTGGAGGAGGGTGCGGCAGCAGCCCCCGCCGTGGCCGCGACCGCCGCCGACGCCTCGGCCCCCGCCACTGCCTCCGCCTCCCCCTCCGACTTCGCTTCGGCGGAGGAGCTGGCCGCCCAGGGCGCGGCGATGAAGGCGGCGCGGAAGGCGAAGAACGCCACCCCGTTCAAGCTGTTCCTGCGCCGGATCGCGAACATCTTCGTCCCGCTGATCCCGGCACTCATCGGCTGCGGCATCATCGCCGGTCTCAACGGCCTCCTGGTCAACCTGGGCTGGCTCACCTCGGTCACGCCCGCCCTCGCCGCGATCGCCTCCGGTTTCATGGCGCTGATCGCCGTCTTCGTCGGCTTCAACACGGCGAAGGAGTTCGGCGGTACGCCGATCCTGGGCGGCGCGGTCGCCGCGATCATCGTCTACGCGGGCGTGGCGAACATCGAGGCGTTCGGCCAGAAGCTCTCCCCCGGCCAGGGCGGCGTGCTCGGCGCGCTCGGTGCGGCCCTGCTCGCGGTGTACGTGGAGAAGTGGTGCCGCCGCTGGGTGCCCGAGGCGCTGGACGTCCTGGTGACCCCGACCCTCACGGTCCTGGTCTCCGGCCTCGTGACGATCTTCGGCCTGATGTACGTGGCCGGCGAGATCTCCACCGCCATCGGCACGTTCGCCGACTGGCTGCTCTCCCACGGCGGCGCGGGCGCGGGCTTCCTCCTCGGCGGCTTCTTCCTGCCCCTGGTGATGCTGGGCCTGCACCAGGCACTCATCCCGATCCACACCACCCTGATCGAGCAGCAGGGCTACACCGTGCTGCTCCCGATCCTCGCGATGGCGGGCGCCGGCCAGGTCGGCGCGGCAACGGCCGTCTACTTCCGTCTCCCCCGCAACGAGTCGATCCGCCGGACCATCAAGTCCGCCCTCCCCGCCGGTCTGCTGGGCGTCGGCGAGCCCCTGATCTACGGTGTCTCGCTGCCGCTGGGCCGCCCGTTCATCACGGCGTGCGTGGGCGGTGCGTTCGGTGGTGGCTTCATCGGCCTGTTCAACCAGCTCGGTGACAAGGTCGGCTCCACGGCCATCGGCCCGTCCGGCTGGGCCCTGTTCCCCCTCCTCGACGGCAACCACGGCCTGGGCGGCACGATCGCGATCTACGCGGGCGGCCTGCTGACCGGCTACGTCGTCGGCTTCCTCGCGACGTACTTCTTCGGCTTCAGCAAGGACCTGCTGGCGGAGTTCAACGTCTCCCAGGAACCGACGGGCTCCACCACCCCGGCCACGGGACCGGCGGCCCCGACGGGCGGCCCGGACACCCCGGACGCCCCGGCGAAGGAACCTGCGACGGTCTGAGCCCGGCACCCGGACACGGCTGAGGGGCGGCACTCGATCACGGGGTGCCGCCCCTCAGCCATGCCCCCTCACCCATGCCGGTTCACACCGTTCACACCGGGAAGTCCCCTGTGGCCAGCGTCGTACCGAAGGGCTCGGGAAGCGTGAGCGGCTTCCCGAAGGGCACCGGGTCGGAGCGCCTGTACGTCCCGTCCTCGTTCGGCTCCGTGAAGAGGGTGGCCATCGCCCCACGTGTGTCGAACCGGTCGATCAGCAGGTACATCGGGACACCCGCCCGCGCATAGGCGCGGTACTTCTTCGTCCGGTCTTCCCGCGCGTTCCCCTTCGACGTGATCTCGACGATGAGCAGGGCCTCGGAGGCGTCCATCGGATCACTGGAGTCCGGGTCGGCGGAGTCGATCAGCTCCGCCGGCATGACCACCAGATCGGGCACATAGAGCTTGTCCAAGGGGGCGACGTGAACCCCCAGGGACTGGTAGATCTCAAGCTCTTCGGGTAGATATGCGTACAGCCTGCGCTGCACCTTGGCGGCAATGCCGTGGTGATGCGCAGGGGGCGGAGGCGCCAGGACGATCCGCCCTTCGTCGATCTCGGAGCGCCAGCCCTCGGGCACGTCCAGTTCACGCCACGTCCGCAGCAGGTAGTCCCACGGGCGGCCCCAGAGGCCGGGTCGTTCTCGACCATCGAGGCAGTCATCGCGGGTCCCTTCTCCGGTGGCCTGACGAAGGAGCGTAGAGCGGCGGTTCTACGGCAGTCCGCCGCTCCCACCAGCGCCCCACGGACGTGTGACGCACGCACGCACCGCCCCCTCGCCCTCCCGCACAGCGAGGCCGGTCAGCCCGTCCACCGCAGCAGCCCGTAGAGCAGCTGCGTCGCGCCCGGCATGAAGCGGGAGCCGTGGTGGTAGACGGGGTCCATGGCGGCGACGATCAGGCGCCCCGGCGTGGAGACCAGGTCCTCGTAGAGAAGGACCTGGTCGCGCTCCGGGTCTCCGTCCTGTTCCCGGACCGTGTGGACGAGCGGGGTCGCGCCCGCCGGGGGCTTCAGGAGCCCGTGATAGTGCCAGCGGACAGCGCGCTCGGAGAGGAAATCCCACGCCTCGTGGCCCTCGTGGGTGCGGCGTACGCCGTTGTCGTCGCCGGTGCGCCACCACCAGAAGTTGGTCTCGGCGGGCTCGCAGGCCTCCAGGCCGGGAAGCCAGCCGGTGATGTCGTTCTCGCCGAGGACCACGACGGTTCCGCCGCGCTCGGCGACCGTCAGCAGGGCCGGCGCGGCCTTCGCCAGCAGACCCGGGTGCAGACGGTCGGAGACGATCAGGGTGTCGAGGCCGTCGAAGTCCGCCTCGCCGGCCTCCGGAAGGTAGACGGAGCGCGGGCGCCAGGCCTGGACCGCCGGGTCGGCGAGGGTGGCGAGCTGGGAGAAGGACCCGCCGTGCAGGAATCCGAGGGTGGCCATCAGAGGGTTCCTTCCAGCCAGGCGAGAAGACGGGGGCCGAGGGTTCGGGTGGTGCGGTCGGGGTCGCTGAACCCGATCAGGTCGTTTCCGGCATGGGCCATCACGGCACCGGCTCCCAGCGGGTAAACGATGTCGATCGGGAGGGCGTGCGGGCCTACGCCGTTGATGACCGTGCCGCCCTCCGGGACGTGGGAGTGGTATCCGCGGCCGTAGAAGCCGGCCACGCCGACGCGGGCGAGCTCCTCCCCGACCGGGGTGCCGGGGACGCCAGTGCGGAAGAGGAGTTCGTGGAAGTCGACGCCCTCCCAGACCGGGTGCGCGGTGACCGGGCTGATCCGCAGGTCGGCGGGGCCGTGGAAGTCGAGGGCGCGCCAGGGGGCGAGGCCGGGGAGGAAGGAGCGTACGACGTGTCCGTTGACCAGGACGCGGCCTCCGCCCCGGACGAACCGCTCCAGCAGGGCGGACCGGCGTTCCAGGAAGATCTGGTCGCAGTTGAGGGAGAACATCAGGCCCTTGACCTCGCCGCCGAACAGCAGCTCCTCGTCGAGGTCGTAGAGGTCGACCGAATCGACGGGCTGGTCGGCGGACATCTGCGCGTACGGGTCCGGGCCCATGGTGACGTGGCGGACGGGGGTCACTCGGCGGCCTCCTGGGAAGCGGACATCGCGGGCATCAGGGAGTCGGCGGATGTCAGGGGGTTTGCGGGCGTCAGGGAGTTACGGGTGGGGCCGAGGTCGGGGACGACCATGAGGCGCGGGCCTCGCGGGCCCTCGACCAGGGCCGTGGCGACGGGTATGCCGTAGAGCTCGCCGAGCGCCTCGGCGTTCAGCAGCCCGGCGGCCGGGCCGGTGCGGACGTCGTCCGGGCCGAGGACGAGCACCGCGTCGTCGGCCAGATGGAGGGCGTGGTCCGGGTGATGGGTGGTGAGGACGATGCCGAGGCCGGAGGCCGCCAGCTCCTGCAACAGGGTCAGGACACGGGCCTGGTTGTGCAGGTCAAGTGCGGAGACCGGCTCGTCGAGGACCATCACCCGGCACTGCGCGGCCAGCGCCCGTGCGATCAGGGTCATCTGCTGCTCGCCGCCGGAGAGTTCGGCGTAGGAGCGGTCGGCCATATGGGCGATGCCGACCCGTTCGAGGGCTTCGGCGGCCAGTTCCCGGTCGCGGCGACCGGGCGTGGCGTAGGCCTTGAGGTGGCGGGAGCGGCCCATGAGCACCATGTCGGCGACCGAGTAGCCGAAGGCCGAGCTGTGCGACTGCGGTACGTAGGCCACCGGCGAGGTGACGGTGACCTCCCCCTCGGTGGGCGTGAGGAGGCCCGCCAGGATGCGCAGCAGGGTGGACTTGCCGCGGCCGTTGGGGCCGAGGACGGCGAGGACGCGGCCCTCCTCGGCGACGACGTCGACGCCTCGGAAGACCCACCGGCCCGGGGTGTAGTGATGGCCGAGGCCCTGGGCTCTGATCACTGCGACCACATCCGATTGCGCGACCTGGCGAGCAGGACGATGAAGAAGGGGGCGCCGATGACCGCGGTGAGGATGCCGAGCGGCATCTCGGCGGCGGTCAGGGTGCGGGACACGGTGTCGATCACGGTGAGATACGCGCCGCCGATGAGGAAGGCCGCGGGCAGCTGCACCCGGTGGTCGCTGCCCGTCCACAGCCGGGCCAGGTGCGGGACGACCAGGCCGACCCAGCCCACCAGCCCGGCCACGGCCACGGAACCGGCGGTCATCAGCGCGACCGCGCAGAGCAGCACCCCGCGGGTGAGACGGGGCGGGACACCGAGCGCGAGGGCGTCGTCGTCGCCGAGGGAGAGGATGTTGAGCCGCCACCGCAGGGCGAGGATCACGGCCGCGCCGAGCAGGATCGGGACGGCCGCGGTGACCACCTTGGCGTAGGTGGCGGTGGCGAGCGAACCGAGCAGCCAGAAGACGATGGACGGCAGTTCCGACTCGGGGTCGGCGACGTATTTGGCGAACGAGACCAGCGCGGTGAAGAACGCGCCGGTGACGGTGCCGCTGAGCACGATCATCAGGATCGGGTTGCCGGTGTTCAACCGGCCGATCAGCATGACGACAGCGAGGGCGAGCAGCCCGAAGCCGAAGGCCCCGCCGACCACGGCGGCCGAGCCCAGCCCGAGCAGCAGGGCGAGGACGCCGCCGAACGACGCACCGGACGCGACACCGATCACATCGGGGCTGACCAGCGGGTTGCGGAACACGCCCTGGAGGGCGGCGCCGCCGAGGGCGAGCCCGCCGCCGACCAGGAGGGAGAGCAGCACGCGGGGAAGCCGGACATCGAGGACGACGGTCTGCTCCTGCGCGGTCCAGGTCTGACCGACCGGGAAGATCTGACCGGCGAGCATGCGGATGATCTCGTTGGGCGGGACGACATAGCGGCCGACGGCGAGCGCGGTCAGGGCCACCAGCAGGGTGACGACGGCGAGCAGCGGCAGCTGGGGGATCCTGCGCCGCGCGGGGGCCTTCTCCCCGCCCGTCGTGGGGGCCTCCGCCGTCAGGTCAGGCACGGAAGCCGGCATAGCTGGCGCTCTTCGCGTTCATGTCCATACGCAGGACCTCGTCGGTCTGGGCGGCGGAGATCGCATAGCCGTAGAGCCGGTCGAAGGTGTCCTTGATCCGGGTGCGCAGACCGTTGCGGGAGGCCAGCTCCGGGTGCAGGATCTGGGCGACCCAGCGCCACATCAGCGGGGACTCGCAGCACGGCGGATCCCAGCGGTAGCCGCCCAGAGGCACCTTGTAGACGCGGCGGTCGCGTACGGCGCGGACGTCGGCCAGCTTCTTGTCGGCGTAGATGTCGGCCGGGGTCGCGTCGTCGAAGGCGGAGAGCAGGATCACCTCGGGGTCCCAGGCGAGGATCTGCTCGACGGAGACCTGCGGGGCGTCGGCGGAGATGTCGGAGGCGACGTTGACGCCACCGGCGATCGTGGTCCAGTGGGTGACGTAGTCGGATCCCGTGGCGGTCGTCCAGCCATCGGCGGCGGTCCGCAGGTACAGGACCTTCTGCTTCTTCTTCGCGTACGGCTTGACCAGGGCGCGGACCGCCTTGTCCTCGGAGTGCATCCAGTCCAGCAGCTCGGTGGAACGTTCCTCCTTGCCGAGCAGTTGCCCGAAGATCTTGATCCAGGTCTCCATCATCGCCTGGGTGCCGTAGGTCAGACCGATGACCTTGAACCCGGCGTTCTCCAGGGGGGCGATGACGTCGTCGCCCATGTCACCCCACTGGATCACCACGTCCGGCTTCAGACCGACGATGGTCTCCACATTGGGGATGAAGTCGGCGCCCGCGATGGTGGTGGTCTTCTTCGACTTCGGGAAGAGCGTGCCGAAGATGCCCTGCTTGTTGGCGGTGAGCGTGGACTCGTTGATGCCGACGATGTGGTCGTAGGAACCGTCCACCGCCGCGATCATCGACGGCGACGGGATGATCGCGGTGGCGATGCGCTGCACCGGTCCGTCGAAGGTGATCTTCTTGCCGCGCTGATCGGTGACGGTGAACCCGGCACCGGACGCGGCGGTGCTGGAGTCCTTCACTTCTCTTGAGGAACACGCACCGAGCACGCCTACCCCGGCAAGGGCGGCGGTTCCGGCGCCGAGCCCTCGCAGGACGGTCCGCCGAGGCGGGAGAAATGGGGAAACAGCGGCAGGCACGTGCCACCTCCGGACGAATGGGGGGACTTAGGCATGCCTAACCTAATCCACGCCCGAAGTGGGCCCGGCAGGCGGGGGTGCTTTTTACGGGAACCCCGCCCCTGGTCAGCGGCGCGCGGGCACGGAACGAGACGGGCTCAACCGGCCGTCACCGGGTTCACCGGGCAGGGCGGGAGCAGGGGGGCGCCGCCCACGCGGGTACACGGGGCGGCGCGATGGAGCAGGGTGTGGCGGCCACGGCACCAGGAGTGGCGCGGCGACCGGCGCCTCCTGATTCCTGACCGGCCTGGTCACCTGTTTCGCGACACACGGCGGAACCTTCACGGCCTTCAGTCGCATGGACGACCGGGCGGCTCAGCGAAGTTCCTGGATCCGGATCAGGTTGCCCGCCGGATCACGGAAGGCGCAGTCGCGGATGCCGTACGGCTGTTCGGTCGGCTCCTGGACGACCTCGGCGTCGGCGGCCCGCACCTGCTCGAACGTACCGTCCAGGTCCGGGGTGGCCAGCAGGATCCAGCCGTAGGTGCCCTTGGCCATCATCTCGGTGATCGTGCGACGTTCGCCCTCAGTGATCCCGGGGTCGGTGGCCGGCGGCGCGAGGAGGATCGACGTGCTGGGCTGACCGGCCGGGCCGACCGTGATCCAGCGCATCGCGCCCTGTCCGACATCGCTGCGGACCTCGAAGCCGAGGGCGTCGCGGTAGAAGGCCAGGGACGCGTCCGGGTCGACATGAGGCAGGGCACTGGTGTGAATGGTGATGTCCATGTTGATCAGGCTAGGCGTGGCCTCGTGACGCCGCTTCTTGATTCCTGATCGATCAGGACACCTCCACCAGCCCGACCATCTCTCCACCACGCACGGCCGCCGCGCCCCCGTTGCACCCCACTGCCACCCGGCACGGCACCGCCCAGGATCTCCCCCGACCGCGCCCGGCGCCGGCCTCAGCGCGGAAGCCGCCCCTCCCGGTTGATCTCCGTCACCCGCGCCCGCAACTCCAGCCCCGGCGGCGCCGGCCGGACGAGATCCGGCGGACAGTCCCACTCCGCGCCACCGCCCGGCGGACGCAGTTGTACGTACGAGCCGACCCGGCCCATCACCCGGCCCACCCGCCCGTCCCGCGTGTCCAACGCGAACGACCCGGGCTCCGGCACGCACGGCTCACCACTCTCACCCGTCATGCTTCCGACCGCCCCTGCGCCTCCAGCACCACGCTCAGCCGCAACGCCGTATCGAGATTGCACCGGCCGAGGTCGACGAGCGGCGCCGCGGGTTCGTTCCCCGCACACGACACCGGGTCGACCCGCAACGACGGCAGCGTGATCCCCACTCCGGAGAACCCCTCCTTCAACCGCGCCACCGCGCCCTCCGCCGCCCGCACGCCTTCTTCGACCGCTTTGCACCGTTCCATCGTCGTCATGATCCATCTCTTTCCCACGCTGAGTAATGACAATGCATACCCAGCGTGTCCAACGCGTCGCTAGCCTGGAAGGGGCGCAGAACCAACAACCGCACGTGTGTCACAGGGAGTTGTCATGCCAGGGCCCAAGAAGCTCGACCCGTCCTCCTCGCCGCGCGCCCTGCTGGGAGCCGAACTCCGCCACCGCAGAGACAACGCCGGCCTCTCCCAGGAAGAGCTCGGCCTCCCGCTCTTCGTCAGCGGGTCGTTCATCGGCCAACTGGATTCCGGTACCCGTCGGATGCAGTTGGACCAGGCCCAGAAGCTCGACGAGATCCTGAAGGCGGACGGGTTCTTCGTACGGAACTGCGAGGCTCTGAAGAAGTCCAAGTACCCGGACCACTTCGCCGAGGCGGCGGAGGCGGAAGCGATGGCGAAGGCCATCAGGGAATACGCACCGCTGCTGATCCCGGGCCTGTTGCAGACGGAGGCGTACGCGCGAGCGGTTTTCCGGGCGTACCAGCCGACGGCTCCGGAGGACGTCATCAACGACCTGGTCGCGGCGCGGCTCGAACGGGCGCAGTTGCTGACCGGTCCAACAACGCCCCTGGTTTGGGCAGTTCTGGACGAGGCGGTCCTACGGCGACGGGTCGGCGGCCCGGCCGTGATGGCGGAGGCCCTGCGCCACGTCCTGAAGCTGGCTCGCGGGCACCGGATCATCGTGCAGGTGCTGCCGTTCAGCGCGGGAGCGCACGCGGCACTGAACGGCGCCCTCAAGCTCATGTCGTTCACTGATGCTCCCGCACTTGCTTACCTCGAGGTGCTGGGAACAGGGCACTTGGAAGACGATCCAGCATCAGTCTCCCGCTATGAACTGTCATACGAACTCGTCGTGGCCAGCGCCCTGTCACCGGAATTGTCTCTGACCCTGATCGAGTCGCTGGCGGAGGATTACGCTCATGAAGATCAGCAGCTCTGACTATGACCTGTCCACCGCGACTTGGTACAAGTCCTCCTGCAGCGGAGGCGAGGGCGGCAACTGCCTCGAAGTCGGCACCTGGCGGAAGTCCTCCTACAGCGGCGGCGACGGTGGCAACTGCCTCGAAGTAGCCGATGGCCACCCCGGCATCGTCCCCGTACGCGACTCCAAGGTGACCGAGGGCCCGACGCTCGTGTTCCGCTCAGCTGCCTGGGCGTCGTTCGTCGAGGACATCAAGAACGGCTAGGACACGCCCGGGTGGCAGGGAGGGCGCGTGCGCAGTTCCCTCCCCGCCACCACGTCGTTCTGATCTCCGTCAGGTCGCTCAAGCGCCACCATGACAACCGGCCGATCAGGCGATGCGGTGGCGCTCACACATCCCGCGGCATGCGGATGTTGTCGTACTTCGGGTTCGGCTCCTCACGCACCGCCTCGGCCAGTGCGGGCCCGCTGATCTCTCCGGGGCATCCTTGGGGCGGGTAGCCGGGTATGTCGCGGACCTTGTAGTAGATGCACACCAGCCGGTGCTCGCCCAGTCCCCAGGATCCGCCGCCGTACGGGAGCATCCGCTTGTCGCCGCAGACGGGACACCGCGCGCACGGGTGTACCAGCGTCCTGGGCTCGGTGAAGGCGTGGGGCAGGCGCCCGTCGACGATGGCCTGCCGCGGGAGGGTCAGGCCGTAGTACTCGCCCATGACCCGATAGACGTCCGACATCGTCACGTCGTCGGCTGCGTCGTCCCTGTGGACGCGGTCGGGGCGCTCGACGAATCCGCCCTCGGCCACCAAGCGGCGAGTGAGCGGGTGATCCGTCTTGTCGGTCGTGTACTCCCAGAACATCCAATCGCGATCCCCGTCCACGCCGACGGAGATGACCGGCGGGTCCATGGTCGTGTCCAGGACACTCACGGCGGTGTGTCGGGACCAGAGGTCCCTGCCCGGGGCGAGCCGGTAGTTGCGGTCGCCGGCATCGGGCGACTCGATCGCGAACGCCCAGCCGTTGTCGGCTTCGCCCAGCATCGCGTAGGCCGGCAGGTCCCTCGATCCGGACCCATGGGAAAGCTTCAGCATCTCGTGAGCGATACCCGGGTCCATGAGGGTGCCTGGCTGCGCGCCCAGATAGACAGCCAGTTCTTCGTGGCTGATGCCCTTCACCATGATGAGGGAGAAGCCTCCGTCACCCAGTTCGGCGTCAATCCACTCGATTCCGTCACTCATGGACGGGACCCTAGCGGGCGGGTGCGACAGCAGCCCGGGGCATCCCCGACTGCCGGGCCCGGTAGGTGGGCGCCGATCGCTCCAGCGTGTCACCAATGGGCCAGTGCACGACCCGGGCGCCTACGCCCGAGCCAGGATGAACGAGGCAGAGGCGGGAGCAATGAGACTCCCGCGCCGATGAGTTGAAGGTCATGCACTCACCTCGACGGCGCAGAAGTCTCATGCGTGGCAAACCTCCCGCTCTCACCCGGAGTGCGCGCCCCGGTGAGTCTCAGCGGTTTCGCGTCAGCAGGTCAGCCCGCGACGCCCTTTGCCACTTCCTGCAGTTCCTCGACGCTCGTGGTGAGGTTCCCCGAAGAGAGAGACCTCTGCGAAGTGGCGTCATCCGTAAGGGCCTTGACCTCGGAGGATCGCGCCGTCGCGGTGCCGCCGTCAGCATCCGTGTCGAAGATTCCCTGGTCCCCGCCGACCGGTGTCCAGATGTCTTCAGCGACGCTCTGGATTCCCGGATGCTCGTCGAGCGAGAGGCTGTCGCCGTAGATGATGACGTAGCTTCCGGGCGTCAACGGTGACGCGCCCTCCAGGTCCACCTTGTCGGTGTCCACGTTGCCGATGATTATCTCGCCCAGCGGGACCGGGTCGGCGCCGCGGGTCGAAGCGCCTTGATAGATCTCGGTGACGATGTCGGCCTTGTAGAAGACCATGGGCAGGCAGCCGGCATTCTCGGATTCCCCGCCCTCGATGCCGTCCGGCGGCGGACTCACGCTCGGGGTGGGCGAGGCGTCCTCGGGGTCGGAGTCCTCGGTGCCTGGAGTGGGTTCCCCGCCGTCTCCTGCCGCGTCCCCTCCGTCGTCGCATTCCCTGCTGACCACATCGCCGACCTTGACGTGGTACGCGGCCGTCGATGCCGCGGTCAGGTCCTCGACGCTGGAGTAGAGCTCGTAATCGGCTTCTCCGTGCATCTTCCCCTGCTCACTGCTGCCGCCCGCCGAGCAGGCAGCGACACACAGGGACATGGTGGCCGTCAGGGCAGCCAGAGCCAGTTTCGTCTTCATTCATCCACCTACGTTTGCCGTTCGATGCACTGTCACTTTTCACGGGGTGTACTTGGCTCTGGCGCCCTTGATGTCGTCGGACCAGGGACCGTCGCCACTGCACCCGAACTTGCCCGTCCCCTGCCGCATCAGGGACGGGCCCGATGAACAGGTGAGAGAGGTGTGACCCAGTCCGTAGGTGTGTCCTATTTCGTGCTCCGCCACCATCTTCTTCTGACGGGCGGTAAGTCCCTTCATGGTTCTGGAATTGAAGGCCACATACACTTCGTTGTAGGCCCAGTTACCGAAGATGCAGCCCTGCCACGACGTGCGCGCCCACGCGTCCCAGGTGTACGAACCGTCACGCACCTCCACCATGGGGTCCCCGTTGCTCTGCTGCTTGCTGAAGTATCCGGGGGAGTTCGGCGACGTGGTGTCCCACCGCTCCTGCGCGTTCCCGAAGGCGGTCTGGTATGTCGACGTGATGCTGTAGTAGCGGTACGAAATTGCACCCCCCTCGCCGATTCCGTAGAACTTCCCGCAATTGTGCGTATACGCCTGGGCCGGTGTCGCGGTGAACAGCATTCCCGCCGCCGCGACCATGAATGCAGTGAGCGCCGACAGCGACCTCCCCGCAATCACCCCGCCCGACTCCCTCGATCGGATACATCGCCTCAGTCGCACATTTCCCCCAGGTGGGTGTCAGGGTCATGATCAAACAGAAGAGAACATAGGGCGCCACACCCCATACGCACAAGATCTTTTTTTATTACTGAACCGGAGCTTCCTATTCCGTTCGTGCGACGGAATCACACCACCGAATCGCACAACGGAATCGCGCGGACGATTCGCACGGACGAATCGCACGTCGAATCGCATGGCCGGACCACTCGACCGAGCACATGACCGACCACCCGATTGCTCGCGTACCCGATCGAGTGGACGTTCCTGGCACAGATGTGATGTGAGGGAGAAACACCCTTTCCGAACGCGATCATTCGGCCGTGATCTCATCAACTCGGGCGGCTCACCGTCCCACCTCCCTGCTTCCGGTCGGGCTCGGTGCGCTCAGCGTGCTGGCCCTGCTCCCGGCAGTCCCGGCCTCCGCCACCACCGCACCCGCGCAGGGCAGCTCGCCACGCGCCGCCTCCTACGCGGCGCCCCGCCCGGTGACCCAGGCCGAGCTCGGGACCTCGCGCTACCTCGAATCGCTCCAGAACCGGCCCGAGCAGCTGAGAGCCTTCTTCACGGCGCTGCCCAAGGGGGGCGACCTCCACAACCACCTGTCCGGGGCGGCCAGGACCGAGTACCTGATCAAGCTCGCGGCCGAGAAGGGGCTGTGCATCGACGGCACGATGACGGCCGTGGCGCCGCCGTGCGGACCGGGCAAGCGGCCCGCCGCAGATGCGCAGACCGACGCCGCCTTCCGGCAGGAGGTCATCCGGGCCTGGTCCATGCAGGACTTCCCTGCCGGCCAGTCCGGGCACGACCACTTCTTCGCCACGTTCGACAAGTTCGGCATGGCGACCTGGGACCGCGGCAAGCTCCTCGCCGATGTCGCCAACACCGTGGTGAAGCAGAACCAGTTCTACCTGGAAACGCTGGTCACCCCCGCGTCGGACAGCGCCAAGAAGCTTTCCGAGACCGTGGGTTACGACCCCGACTTCGCCGCCTTCCATCGCAAGCTGCTGGCCGGGGGGCAGCTCGACCGGGTCGTGGACGAGGCGGTCAAGGAGGCCGACGACGCCGACACCCAGTTCCGGTCGACCGCGCACTGCGACACCCACCGCCCCGACCCGGGCTGCCGGCTGCCCGTCCGATGGATCTCCCAGGTGTCCCGCGGCAGCACACCGGCCCGGGTGTTCACGCAGATGGCGCTCGGTATGAGGCTGGCCGAGCGCGACCCGAGGTTCGTCGCGGTCAACCTCGTACAGCCCGAGGACTGGGACAGCTCGCTGTCCAACTACAGCCTCCAGATGCGCATGCTGAAGTACCTGCGCAGCCAGTACCCCGGCGCACATCTCACCCTGCACGCCGGTGAGTTGGCGCCCGGACTGGTCAAGCCCGAGGACCTGACCTTCCACATCCGGGAGGCCGTGCTCGTCGCCGGGGCCGAACGCATCGGACACGGTGTGGACCTGGTCCACGAGGACGACTGGCGCGGGCTCGCCCGGACGATGGCACAGCGCCATGTGGCGGTCGAGGTGCCGTTCTCCAGCAACAAGCAGATCCTCGGCATCGCGGGTGACGACCACCCGTTCAACGCCTACCGCCGCTACGGCGTCCCGGTGGTCCTGGCCACCGACGACCCGGGGGTCTCACGGATCGACATCAGCCACGAGTACCAGTACGCCGCCCAGACCTACGGTCTGCGGTACACCGAGCTGAAGGACCTGGCCCGCGCCTCGCTGGAATACGCGTTCCGCACCGGCCGCAGCCTGTGGGCGACCGGCTCCGCCCCCTCCGACTACCGCGTCGTCGCCGCCTGCGCGGGCGACCGGCCCGGTGCCGAACGCCTGAGCACCCGCTGCCTCCGCTACCTCTCCGACAACCCGAAGGCAGCGACCGAGTGGCGCCAGGAGAGCGCCTTCGCCGTCTTCGAGAGCCGTCACCGGTCATGAGCCCGCAACCGGCCGGGCCCCGGGCTCGCCCCGGGGCCCGGCCGTGCGTGCGCGGGCTGTCACCGCGTCCGGCCCTCGCCCGCCGGAGCGGACCAGAGCGAGCCGAGCGCGCCGAGCACAAGACGGCAGACCTCGTCCGGATGGGCGCCGGCCAGCGGCTCGCGTGCGACGACCGATCGCATCAGGCCGATCCCGAGCAGCCAGGCCATGGCCAGATCCGCGCGCAGGGTGCTGTCCTCGGCATCGGAGAGCCCGGCCAGGGTCTGCTGGTACTTCTCCCCCAGTTCCCGCAGGGCCTCGGCCGACTCGTCGCCCTGCCCGACGGACCGCAGATAGACCTCCAGGGAGCGGTCGTCCGACCCGGCGGAGGCGCTGCGCGTCAGCATCGAACGCAGGGCGGCCTCGAACAGTTCCTCGGGCGGCGTCGCCCGCAACCGCTCCCGTCCGCCCTGGGCGATGACCTCCGCCAGCAGCCCCTGCTTCGAGCCGAAATACCGGAACAGCAGGGCCTGGTTGGCGCCCGCACGCTCCGCGATGGACCGGACCGTAGCCCCCTCGTAGCCCCGCTCCGCGAACAGGTCGCGCGCCGCTTCCAGCAGCCGACGACGCGTGGCCGCGGCATCGCGCCGACGCTCTGCGGACGGTGGTGCGGCAGCGGGCTCCATGGCTCATTCCTCTCCAACGGCCCGTCAGGATAACGGCCATAAAGCGTTGTTGACCGCCGGAAGAGCACACTCCTACCGTTGTAAGCAGCTGCTTACATACTGGAGGTCACAGTGACGAAAGCAGACACCACCCCCCACGTCTATCCCTTCAACACAGGCGGCGGGCTCCAGCTCGCGGACGAGTACGAGCAGGTCAGGAACCAGCCGGGCCTCTTGCGGGTCCAGATGGAATACGGCGAACCGGCCTGGCTCGTCACCCGCTACGCCGACGCCCGCCTCGTCCTGGGCGACCCGCGTTTCAGCCGGGCCGCCGGGGCCTCGCACGACGAGCCGCGGCAGTCCGAGGGCCGCCGCGACGGCGGCATGCTCGGCATGGATCCACCCGACCACACCCGGTTGCGGTCCCTGGTCGCCAAGGCGTTCACGGTCCGCCAGGTCGAGAAGCTGCGGCCGCAGGTCCGGGAGCTGACCGCGGGCCTCCTCGACGACATGGAGGCCGCCGGGCCGCCCGCCGATCTGGTCGACCGCTACGCGCTGCCGCTGCCGGTCGCGGTGATCTGCCGGATGCTGGGCGTCCCCACCGAGGACCGGCCCCGCTTCCGTGTGTGGAGCGACGCCGCACTGTCGACCAGCTCGCTCACGGCCGAGGAGTTCGACGCCAACCGCGACGAACTGCGCGCCTACATGGCCAAGTTGATCGCCGACCACCGCGCCTCGCCGCAGGATGACCTGATGACGGCGCTGATCGAGGCCCGCGACGGCGGCGACCGGCTCTCCGAACGGGAACTCGTCGATCTGTGCATGGGCCTCCTGGTGGCCGGACACGAGACCACCGCGTCCCAGATCCCCAACTTCGTCCTCACCCTGCTGGACCACCCGGACCAACTGGCCCGGCTCAGGGCCGAACCCGAACTCATCACGGGTGCGGTGGAGGAACTGATGCGCTTCGTGCCACTGGGCAGCGGCGCCGGACAGGCCCGGTACGCCACCGAGGACATCGAGGTCGGCGGCACGCTCGTCCGCGCGGGCAGTCCGGTGCTGGTCGCCATCGGCGCCGCGAACCGCGACGCGCTGCGCTTCACCGCCCCCGGCGTGCTCGACTTCAGCCGCGAGAGCAACCAGCACCTCGGCTTCGGCCATGGCGTCCACCACTGCCTCGGCGCTCCGCTGGCCCGGATGGAGCTCCAGGAGGCGCTGCTCGCGCTCATCACCCGGTTCCCGGGGCTGCGGCTGGCCGGTGACGTGACGTGGAAGTCCGAGATGCTGGTTCGCGGTCCGCGCGTCATGCCGGTCGGGTGGTGAGCCAGATGGCCTGGAACGTACGCGTCGATCCGACCCTCTGCCAGGCGTCGGGCATGTGCGCCGGGGCGGTGCCCGAGGTGTTCGTGCTGGACGGCGCGTACTCACGCGTGCTCGTGGACGGGATCGAGCCGGACGAGCGGGTGCTGGACGCCGCCGACATCTGCCCGGCCCAGGCGATCACCGTGTACGACGGCGAGACCGTCATCGGCCCACGCCCCGACTGAGCCCCGGCGGCCCACCACCGAGCCCCCCACGGAGAAACCGCCCCGTGCCGGGAACGAGAGTTCCCGGCACGGGGCGGTTGCGTGAACGGCGAGGCAGGTGCGGGCGGATGCGCTCCTGGACGGACGGGCTAGCCGAGCCGCTCCAGGACCCACTGGCGGCGGTCATCGGGGCTGAGGACCACGCGGTTGCCCTGCGTGGTCAGGTTGCCGAACTCGCCCCGGCCGAGGGCGATCACGACCGGCTCCCTGTCGGTGTCGCCCTCGATCGACCACAGGTCGGGCTGACGGCCGCACGGGGCAACCCAGACGGTCGGCGGGTAGATCCGGAGCGGCGAGAGCGCCAGGCAGCGCTCCTCCCCGCGGGCCTCGACGATCTGGGCCAGGCCGTCGTCCTGGTTGCGGATCTCCCAGACGGTGCCGGGGCTGCACGGCTCGACGTGGCCGCCCAGCGGGCCCTCGCCGCCTGCGAGGCACTGGCCACTGCGCAGATCACGGATGAAGTAGGAGCCGTCGTCGGCGGCCTGGGCGGGGGTGGCCAGCGCCGCCACGGCGACGGCGGACGCGGCGAGAGACAGGATCGAACGGATACGCACGGGACTCCTCGTATGAAGAGAAGGGGGAGGAAGTGCGGGCCGTGCAGCCCGCACTTCCAAGATCACAGGAGTCCCTCGCCCTTCCCCCGATCCCGCCGTCGCGCCCGCACCGATCCACTCCACCAGCAGGGGCGCTCAGAAGCCCGCCCGGCGCATTGAGCGAACTCCGCACGCCCCCATCCGGCACCGCATCTCCCGGGGCTCGAGCCTCGATGTCCGAGCGCTCTTTCCGAGACCCGGGATCCGGAACCGGCTCCGGCGGGACGGGGGTCGCGTGCTCAGGGTGTTCCGGCGGGCATCGCCGCTGCCGCCCGTCCCGCGCCGACACGGCATCGACCCCCGGGACCAGTCGGTCCCGGGGGTCGATGAGGCACAGCTGTGCGAGAACTACCGATCCGTCAGGATCAGAAGTCCATGTCACCACCCGGCATGCCGCCCGGAGCGGCCGCGGCGGCCTTCTCCGGCTTGTCGGCGATGACGGCCTCGGTGGTGAGGAACAGCGCGGCGATGGACGCGGCGTTCTGCAGGGCGGAGCGCGTGACCTTCGCCGGGTCGAGGATGCCCTCGGCGATCATGTCGACGTACTCGCCGGTCGCGGCGTTCAGACCGTGGCCGACGGCCAGGTTGCGCACCTTCTCGACGACGACGCCGCCCTCGAGACCACCGTTGACGGCGATCTGCTTCAGCGGGGCCTCCAGCGCCAGCTTGACGGCGTTGGCGCCGGTCGCCTCGTCACCCGAGAGCTCCAGCTTCTCGAAGACGGCCGAGGCCTGGAGCAGAGCCACGCCACCACCGGCGACGATGCCCTCCTCGACGGCGGCCTTGGCGTTGCGCACCGCGTCCTCGATGCGGTGCTTGCGCTCCTTGAGCTCGACCTCGGTCGCGGCACCGGCCTTGATGACGGCCACGCCGCCGGCCAGCTTCGCGAGGCGCTCCTGGAGCTTCTCGCGGTCGTAGTCCGAGTCGGAGTTCTCGATCTCGGCACGGATCTGGTTGACGCGACCCTGGACCTGGTCGCTGTCACCGGCACCGTCGACGATCGTCGTCTCGTCCTTGGTGATGACGACCTTGCGGGCGCGGCCGAGCAGGTCGAGACCGGCGTTCTCCAGCTTGAGGCCGACCTCCTCGGAGATGACGGTGCCACCGGTGAGGATGGCGATGTCGCCGAGCATGGCCTTGCGGCGGTCACCGAAGCCCGGGGCCTTGACGGCGACGGACTTGAAGGTGCCACGGATCTTGTTGACGACCAGGGTCGACAGGGCCTCGCCCTCGACGTCCTCGGCGATGATCAGCAGCGGCTTGCCGGACTGCATGACCTTCTCCAGCAGCGGAAGGAGGTCCTTCACGCTGCTGACCTTGGAGTTCACGATCAGGATGTACGGGTCGTCGAGGGACGACTCCATGCGCTCCATGTCGGTGGCGAAGTACGCCGAGATGTAGCCCTTGTCGAAGCGCATACCCTCGGTGAGCTCCAGCTCCAGACCGAAGGTCTGGGACTCCTCGACGGTGATGACGCCTTCCTTGCCGACCTTGTCCATGGCCTCGGCGATGAGCTCGCCGATCTGGGTGTCGGCGGCGGAGATGGAGGCGGTCGAAGCGATCTGCTCCTTGGTCTCCACGTCCTTGGCCTGCTCCAGGAGGGCGGCGGAGACGGCCTCGACGGCCTTCTCGATGCCCCGCTTGAGCGCCATCGGGTTGGCACCCGCGGCGACGTTGCGCAGACCCTCGCGGACGAGAGCCTGGGCGAGAACGGTGGCGGTGGTCGTACCGTCGCCGGCGACGTCGTCCGTCTTCTTGGCGACCTCCTTGACCAGCTCCGCACCGATCTTCTCGTACGGGTCCTCCAGCTCGATCTCCTTGGCGATGGACACACCATCGTTGGTGATCGTGGGGGCGCCCCACTTCTTCTCAAGGACGACGTTGCGACCCTTGGGGCCAAGGGTGACCTTGACGGCGTCGGCGAGCTGGTTCATGCCGCGCTCGAGACCGCGCCGGGCCTCCTCGTCGAACGCGATGATCTTGGCCATGTGAAGTGGTCCTCCCGGACAGGGGTGGATTGCTCCGGACCGAGTGGCGCCCGCGACGGACGGCCTGCGCGACCGGTGGTTCCTTGCCCCACCGGCCCTGCGGGCCTCACCGGCCCGGTCCAAGTTCTGTCACTCTCACCTGGAGAGTGCTAACGCCAATGATTAGCACTCGACCCCCGAGAGTGCAAGCGCCTTCGGCGAAGGTCCGCCCAGGAGTGACGGCCGAAAGGAGCAGACGCCTCAGGGGTTCGCGGACGACGACAGCCGCCCGCCCGGGTACGCGAACGCGCGAAGGACCCGCACCTCTGGGGGTGTACCCCGGTGGTGCGGGTCCTTCGCGTATGAAGTGGTGTCGTTGGCCGACCGCGCCGAACTCAGCCGACGGCGAGCTTGACCATGTCCGCCTGCGGCCCCTTCTGGCCCTGCGAGATCTCGAACTCAACTCGCTGACCCTCTTCGAGGGTGCGGTAGCCGTCCATCTGGATCGCGCTGTAGTGGACGAAAACATCCGCACCACCGTCGACCGCGATGAAGCCGTACCCCTTCTCCGCGTTGAACCACTTGACGGTGCCCTGAGCCATGCCTAACTCCCCTATTACTGGCCCTTGCGCAGGACCGCACTTCGCGGACCCGGGTCAGAACTCACTCCCCGACAGGGCAGGGTGTGTGCGCCGGAACGCGTCGACCGCGGCCGAATGTATCTGCCCAACTGCCCTCTGCAACAGGTCAATCGGACGAGAAATCTGGGCAGCACCGATCGCCCGAATATGGGGAATTCGTAAGGATCCAGGGCAAGTCGGGCCAGACAAAGGAGACTTTTGACGCAAGGTGCTTCCGCACTTTGGCTGCTTCTTATCGCAGCCAGGCGCATTCTCATATGCGGGCGGCACGGGCAGCTGGGGGGACTTCCCACACTGTACCGCGCTCAACCCTACAGAATTGCCCCCTCCGCTTCTCTCGCAGAGGGGGCAATTCCGATAACGCTGTGAAGTCGGCGGTCAGCAGCCGCCCGCGACCGCCGGGATGATCGAGATACCGGCACCGTCCGGCGTCGCCGTCTCCAGACCGCCCTCGAAGCGCACGTCGTCGTCGTTGACGTACACGTTCACGAAGCGGCGCAGCTTGCCCTGGTCGTCCAGGACACGGGCGGCGATGCCCGGGTGGTTCTGCTCCAGGGACTCGATGACCTGCGAGAGGGTCGCGCCCTCGGCCGGGACCTCGGCCTGGCCGCCCGTGTAGGTGCGGAGGATGGTGGGGATACGGACCTTGACGCTCATGCGGATGCCTTTCTCCGGTCTCGGGTGGTCAGTTGCCGGCCAGGCCGGCGGCGCGGAACGCGTCCAGGCTCGGACGGATCGTCGCGGTCGCCTGCGAGGTGGCGGCCACCGCGTCCAGGGTCTTGAGGCCGTCGCCCGTGTTGAGGACGACGGTGGTCAGCGCCGGGTCGAGCAGACCGGCCTCGATGAGCTTCTTCGTCACGCCGACCGTCACTCCGCCCGCCGTCTCCGCGAAGATGCCCTCGGTGCGCGCCAGCAGCTTGATCGCGTCGACGACCTGCTCGTCGTCGACGTCCTCGACGGCGCCGCCGGTGCGGCGGGCGATGTCCAGGACGTACGGGCCGTCGGCCGGGTTGCCGATCGCCAGGGACTTGGCGATGGTGTTCGGCTTCTGGGGCCGTACGACGTCGTGTCCGGCCTTGAAGGCGGTGGAGACCGGGGAGCAGCCCTCGGCCTGGGCACCGAAGATCTTGTACGGCTTGTCCTCGACGAGACCGAGCTTGATCAGCTCCTGCAGACCCTTGTCGATCTTCGTGAGCTGCGATCCGGACGCGATCGGGATGACGATCTGGTCGGGCAGCCGCCAGCCGAGCTGCTCGCAGATCTCGTACGCCAGCGTCTTGGAGCCCTCGCCGTAGTACGGGCGCAGGTTGACGTTGACGAAGCCCCAGCCCTCGCCGAGCGGGTCGCCGATGAGCTCCGAGCAGAAGCGGTTGACGTCGTCGTAGTTGCCCTCGATGCCGACCAGTTCGCCGCCGTACACCGCGGCCATGACGACCTTGCCCTGTTCCAGGTCGTGCGGGATGAACACGCAGGAGCGGAAGCCGGCGCGGGCCGCGGCGGCGCCCACCGCACCGGCGAGGTTGCCGGTGGAGGAGCAGGAGAGGGTGGTGAAACCGAAGGCGCGGGCGGCCTCGACGGCGATGGCGACGACCCGGTCCTTGAAGGAGTGCGTCGGGTTGCCGGAGTCGTCCTTGACGTACAGCTCACCGGTGACGCCCAGCTCGCGGGCGAGGTTGTCGGCCTTGACCAGCTTGGTGCAGCCGGGGTTGATGTTGGGCTTGTCCGCGACATCGGCGGGGACCGGCAGCAGCGGCGCGTAGCGCCAGATGTTGTGGGGCCCGGCCTCGATGCGCTTCTTCAGTTCGTCGGGAGAGCCGCTCGGCAGGTCGTACGCCACTTCGAGCGGCCCGAAACAGGACGCGCAGGCGAAGATGGGGCCGAGTTCGAAACGCTCACCGCATTCGCGGCAGGAAAGCGCCGCTGCGGGGCCGAGGTCGACACCATCGGCGGAGGAATCGGTGTTCACTGCAACAGTCTGCGCAGCCATGAGAGGCGAGGCCCTTTCTCCTCATCTTCCTCGTGACGCATCTCGCCACGAGACGGAATTGGCACCTTCCCCACCTGACCTCGCGAATTGGGGTCGTCCCGGCTCGAACGAAATGGACGGCCGGGGGATGGGAGGGTTGCCGGGACTTCAACGGGCCGTTCCCTCAGTCCCTCTGGATGAGCGCTGTGGCACTGGATCAGCGATCCAGGCATTTTTCGGCGGACGGACCCCGACATACGACGGCCATCCGCGTTGTTCAAGACTGTAACCGAAGCCCTGGACGGTTGAGATAGTCGTCCGAACCGCGAGATGGATCACATACAGGGAGTATCGACCGTGCTCGAAGAGGTCGAACGCTGGCTGGTCAGTCGTTCCTGGTCGGCCGCCGACCGCCCGCTGGAGCGGCTCGTCGCCGCCAAGGCACGGGACCCGCGCCGCGGAAGCGTGAGCGTGGTGCTGCCCGCGCTGAACGAGGAGGCGACGGTCGGCGCGATCGTCACGACGATCCGGCGCGAGCTGATGGAGAAGGTCCGCCTGGTCGACGAACTCGTGGTGATCGACTCCGGTTCCACGGACGCCACCGCCCGGGTGGCCGGGGAGGCCGGTGCCCGGGTGGTGCACCGGGACGCGATACTCCCCCGGATCCCGGCCGTGCCCGGCAAGGGCGAGGTGCTGTGGCGGTCGCTCCTGGTGACCAGCGGTGACATCGTCTGCTTCGTCGACGCCGACCTGAAGGAGTTCTCGGCGGACTTCGTCTCCGGCATCGTCGGCCCGCTGCTCACCGAGCCGGACGTGCAGTTCGTCAAGGCGATGTACGACCGCCCGTTCGGCGACACCGCGGGCCAGGGGGGCCGTGTCACCGAACTGGTGGCCCGCCCGCTGCTCAATCTGCACTGGCCGCAGCTGGCCGGCTTCGTCCAGCCGCTGGGTGGCGAATACGCCGTGCGCCGCTCCCTCCTGGAACAGCTCCCCTTCCCCGTCGGCTACGGAGTGGAGCTGGGACTCCTGGTCGACGCCCTGCACACGGTGGGTCTGGACGCCCTGGCCCAGGTCGATGTGGGGGTGCGCAAACACCGCCACCAGGATGGACAGGCGCTCGGCCGGATGGCGGCGGCGATCTACCGGACCGCTCAGCTCCGGCTCTCCCGCGGCCACCTGGTCCGGCCTGCGCTCACCCAGTTCGAACGCGGCGAGAACGGCTTCGTACCGCGTACCCATACGGTGGACACCGCGGAGCGGCCCCCGATGCGCGAGATCGAGGAGTACGTCGCGCGCCGCGCGGCCTGACTTCGCACGTTTGGGCGGTTCGTGATCGGGCTAGATTCCGCAACATGGTCTCCGCGCACGAAGCCCAGCCCGAAGCCCCGTCCGCAGCCCCGTCCGAGGGCCGGCCCGCCGCGCAGGTCCTCGTCGCGTCCAACCGCGGCCCGGTCTCGTACACCCTGGCCGTGGACGGAACGCTCGAAGCCAGGCGCGGTGGCGGTGGGCTGGTCTCCGGGCTGAGCGCCGTCAAGGACAAGCTGTGGGTCTGCTCCGCACTCGGTGACGGGGACCGGGAGGCGGTCCGGCGCGGGGTCGGTGAGCAGGGCGTACGGATGCTCGACATCGACGAGGACGTGCACACCGACGCGTACCACGGCATCGCGAACTCGGTGCTCTGGTTCGTCCACCACATGCTCTACCAGACACCGCTGGAGCCGGTGTTCGACGCGGAGTTCCGGAGGCAGTGGGCGTCGTTCGAGACGTACAACCGGGCGTTCGCCGAGGCGCTCGCCGAGGAGGCGGGCCGGGGTGCGGCGGTGCTGGTGCAGGACTACCACCTGGCGCTGGTGCCCGGCATGCTCCGCGAGCTCCGCCCCGACCTCAGGATCGGCCACTTCTCGCACACCCCGTGGGCGCCCGTCGACTACTTCCGCCTGCTCCCCGACGACATCGCCGAGCAGGTGCTGCGCGGCATCCTGGGCGCGGACCGGGCGGCCTTCCTGACCCGGCGCTGGGCGGACGCGTTCGTCGACTGCTGCAACCGGATCCTGGGCGGCACCGGGCACACCGAGATCGGGGTGCACGGGCTCGGCGCGGACGCGGACTTTCTGCACGGGCGCGCGCACGAGGCCGATGTGGACGAGCGGATGGCGGCGCTGCGGGAGCAGATCGGCCCCGGGCGCAGGACGATCGTGCGGGTGGACCGGACGGAGCTGTCCAAGAACATCGTGCGGGGCCTGTTCGCCTACCGCGAGCTCCTCGAGGAGAGGCCCGAGTGGCACGAGCGGGTCGTCCATGTCGCCTTCGCGTACCCCTCGCGCCAGGACCTGGCGGTGTACCGCGAGTACACGGCCGAGGTGCAGCGGGTCGCCGACGAGATCAACACCGTGTACGGCACGGCGGGCTGGACGCCGGTCGTGCTCCACGTGAAGGACGACTTCGCCCGCTCGCTCGCCGCGTACCGGCTGGCCGACGTGGCGCTCGTCAACCCGGTCCGTGACGGCATGAACCTGGTCGCCAAGGAGGTCCCGGTCGTCTCCGACCACGGCTGCGTCCTGGTGCTGTCGCGGGAGGCGGGGGCCTACGAGGAGCTGGGCGGCGACGCGGTCGTGGTGAACCCGTACGACGTGTCCGCGACGGCGGCGGCGCTGCACGAGGCGCTCACGATGGCGGACGACGAACGGGCCGCGCGCACGCGGCGGCTGGCGGCGGCAGCGGTGGCACTGCCGCCGCAGCAGTGGTTCCTGGACCAGCTGGACGCGCTGCGCAGGACGTGAGCGCGGGTCCGGCCGGACCCGCAGCCCGCCGTCAGTGCTGGAGCCGGCGCGCGAGGGCCGCCAGGAACGCCACGACGGATCCCGGGCCGTTCAGCAGCAGATCGGCTCGTTCGGCCAGTTCGGGCACCTCCGCGCTGCCGCTGCACACCAGCAGGCCGGGGATGCCGTCCGGGCCCTCGGCGCGGAGTTTCTCCACGGTGGCGTACGCGGCGAGGTCGCCCAGGTCGTCGCCCGCGTAGAGGACGGACTCGGCGTCCGCTTCCCGCAGGTACCGCGCGAGCGCCACACCCTTGTCCATGCCCGGCGGGCGCAACTCCAGGACCAGGCGGCCCGGTTCGACGATCAGCCCGTGCCGGGCGGCGAGGTCGACCAGGGGGCCGCTCAGGGTCTCGAACGCCACCTGCGGGTCGGCGGCGCGGCGGGTGTGGACGGCAATCGCCTGCCCCTTCTCCTCGATCCAGGCGCCGCGCCCGGAGTCGAACAGGTCGAGCACACACGGGAGTTCGGCGCGGATCGCGGCGATGCCGGGGTGCGGGGCGGGGGTGTGCACGGCGCCCGAGGCGGCGTCCCAGCGTTCGGCACCGTAGTGGCCGAGGACGACGAGGTGGTCGAGTCCGGGCACTCCCGCGAACCCGCCGTACCGGACCGCGACGTCGGCCGGGCGGCCGGTGATCACGGCGATGGAGGCCACCTCGGGGGCGAGGGCGGCGAGGGCTTCGACCGTGCCCGGGTGGGCGCGGGCCTGTTCCGGGTCGGGGACGATGTCGGCCAGGGTGCCGTCGAAATCGAGCGCGATGACGGCCCGGTCCGGGCGCGCGAGGATCGCGGCGAGGGCTTCTCGGCCGGGTCGGGTGGTGGGGGTGGGGAGCTCGGACGGGGTCTCGCTCGGCGCGGGTACGTGCGGGTTGCTGCCCATGGGCCGAGCCTATAGCGGCCGTGCGGCGCCGGTCGCGCCGAGCGGCCGGTGCTCCGGGGCGCTCGGGGGCGTTCCGGGGCCGGAACGCCCTGGGCCGCCACTCAGCGGCGTCCCCGCCGGGCCTCGCGGACCCGGCGCAGGCGGTTCACCGTCACCGGGTCCTCCTCCAGCGCCCGCCGGTCGTCGAGCAGCGCGTTCAGCAGCTGGTAGTAGCGCGTGGGCGAGATGCCGAGCCGTTCGCGGATCGCGCGCTCCTTCGCGCCGGGACCGGCCCACGGCTGCCGTTCGAGGGCGAGCACGGCACGGTCCCGGTCGGACAGGCCCACGGGGCCGTCCGGGGTGCCGGGGCCATTCGGAGGAGCGGTCATATCAGCCAACCTATCGCCCGGCGGAACACCGTGGCGGCCGTGCTCCCGGACCGGCGGCGGTACCCCGTCCCGGTGCGCGATGGGGCGCCGGGACGGGAAGGGGGGCGCGACGTGCGGTGGTGTCAGCCGAGCGGGGCGACGGTGTCGCGCAGGGCGGCCAGCACGGGGGCGTACATGCGGGCCTTGATGGTCCCGAGGGTGTCGCCGGCCCTGTTCACCTGGGCCTGGGCCAGTTCGACGGCGGCCGTACGGACGGCGTCCTCGGCGACCGCCCGGTCGACGATGCCTGCGGCCTCGGCGTCGGTTCCGCCGTAGCGGTGGGCGGTGAGCATGGCCTGGTGGGCGGTCTGCGGGGCCAGCCGGGCCTGGATGAGGGCGGACATGGCGGGGGTGAAGGGGATGTTGATGTCCGCCTCGGGCAGGCACCAGTAGCCACGGTCGGCGCGCATGACGCGGAAGTCGTGGGCGAGGGAGAACATCGCACCGGCGGCGAAGGTGTGCCCCTGCAGAGCGGCCACGGTGATCACCGGCAGGGACAGCATCCGTGCGAACAGCCCGTGCACGGAGGCGACGTAGTCCTGGTGCTGGTCCGCGTGAGCGAACAGCCAGTCCAGGTCCAGGCCGTTGGAGTAGAACTTCCCCGTCGCGGCCGTCACCAGGGCCCGGGGTCCTTCCGCCTTCTCCACCTCGTCCAGCGCCGCGCCGACGGAGGCGATCCAGTCGGGGTGGAAACGGTTCTCCCCGTCTCCGAGATCGAGGACGAAGACCTGGTCATGGCGGTCGAGCGTGGGCATTTCGACTCCCTCAACGGTGGGCTGGATCGGGGCGGTGGGCTGGTCACGGCCTGAGGACGAAGCGTGGAGGACCGAACCCCGAGGGGCCCCGCAGTGCGCGAGGACGCGGTCGGCACGGCTACCGCCCACCGGGAACTCCCGTGCGAGAGGCGCCCCACAAGGATCTACTAAGCGGTAACTTATGCCGCGCGCGAAGGCCCCGCAAGGGTCCGGAGCAGGCTCCGCCCCGGCTGCGAGCACTCCTGCCGCAGGGCCCGTATCGCCAGAAGCCCCGACGGCCGACGCCGTGGGCCCGGCACCCGCGCGACGCACCCCGACCCACTCCCGGACCGCTCCCGGTTGGCTCACACGGGCATTGCCCTTGACCTGCACCGACTGCTAAGGAGGGGACGGGGTATGCCCCTTGATGATCCGGACCCGTGCCCCACCGCTGTGCCGCACCACTCGCCTCGTCACCGTTCCCCGCCGCAAGGAGCCGTCCAGCATGTCCCGTACCGCATCAGAGATCGCCACCCAGCCCGACTGCTGGCGCCGTGCCGCAGAGGCGGGAGCGGCGTTCGACGGACTGCCGCTGCCCGGCGAGCGGGTCGCCGTCACCGGGTGCGGCACCTCCTGGTTCATGGCCATCGCGTACGCGGCCCTGCGCGAGGCCGCCGGCCAGGGCGAGACGGACGCGTACCCCTCCTCGGAGTTCCCGGCCGGGCGGCCGTACGACCGGGTGGTGGCGATCACCCGCTCCGGCACGACGACCGAGGTGCTGGAGCTCCTCGGCGCGCTGCGCGGCAAGGTCACCACCGTGGCGCTGACCGCCGATCCGGCGACACCGGTCATGGACGCCGCCGACACGGTCGCCGTGCTGGACTGGGCCGACGAGGAATCGGTCGTCCAGACCCGGTTCGCTACCACCGCACTGGCTTTTCTGCGGGCCGGCCTGGAGGCGTCGGGCCCGCTTCCGGCCGGAGTGAAGACGGTCGCCGCCGCCGCGGTCGACGCGGAGCTCGCGGTGAGGGAGCCGCTGGACGAGGCGGTGGTCTCGGCCGAGCAGTGGACGTTCCTGGGGCGCGGCTGGACGTACGGCCTGGCCCAGGAGGCCGGGCTGAAGATGCGTGAGGCGGCGGGCGCCTGGACGGAGTCGTATCCGGCGATGGAGTACCGCCACGGCCCGATCTCGATCACCGGACCGCAGCGGGTGGCCTGGGTGTTCGGCCCCCTGCCGGAGGGGCTCGCCGGTGAGGTGGCACGGGTGGGCGGCACGCTGGTCGCCCATGCCACCGCGGACCCGATGGCGGACCTGATCCGGGCACAGCGGCTGGCGGTCGAGCTCGCGGAGTCGAAGGGGTACGACCCGGACCACCCGCGCAACCTCACCCGCAGCGTGATCCTTTCGCCCTGAGCCCACCGCCCGGCCCGCAGCTCGGGACATCCGGCGACGTTTTTGTATGCACGCGAAACAAACCGAAAAGTGGACTAGACCTTTTGGGGCGGGCGGGCGAGACTGTTTCCCGTGAAACACGTCATCGCCCTCGATGTGGGCGGCACCGGAATGAAGGCCGCACTGGTCGGGGCGGACGGCGCCCTGCTGTACGAGGCGCGCCGGGCGACCGGCAGGGAGCGCGGCCCCGACGCCGTCGTGGAGTCGATCCTCGCCTTCGCCGCGGACCTGCGGGCGTACGGCGAGGAGCACCTCGGCGAGAGCGCCGTCGCGGCCGGTGTCGCCGTGCCGGGCATCATCGACGCCCGGAACGGGATCGCGGTCTACGCCTCGAACCTGGGCTGGCGCGACGTACCGATGCGTGACCTGCTCGGTGAACGGCTCGGCGGCGTCCCCGTCGCGCTCGGCCACGATGTGCGCACCGGCGGGCTCGCCGAGGGCCGGATCGGCGCGGGCCGGGGCGCCGACCGCTTCCTGTTCCTGGCGCTGGGCACCGGAATCGCCGGGGCGATCGGCATCGAGGGCACCATCGAGGCCGGTGCGCACGGGTCCGCGGGCGAGATCGGCCACGTCGTGGTCCGGCCGGACGGCCCGGACTGCGGCTGCGGCCAGCGCGGCTGTCTGGAGACCCTGGCGTCCGCCTCCGCGGTGAGCCGGGCCTGGGCCGCGGCGTCCGGCGATCCGACGGCGGACGCCGCGGACTGCGCGAAGGCCGTGGAGTCGGGCGACCCCGCGGCCGTGGAGGTCTGGCGCAACGCGGTGGACGCACTCGCCGCCGGGCTCGTCACCGCGCTGACCCTGCTCGACCCCGGCACGCTCATCATCGGTGGCGGTCTCGCCGAGGCCGGGGAAACGTTGTTCACACCACTGTGTGCGGCCGTCGAGGAACGTGTCACGTTCCAGAAGCTGCCGTGCATCGTCCCGGCGGCCCTCGGGGACACCGCCGGATGCCTGGGCGCAGGGCTGCTCGCCTGGGATCTACTCTCCACGGAGGTATCCGCCTGATGGCCGGACGCGCAGACAGCACCGTTCTCGCAGGCGCCCGGGTGGTGCTTCCCACCGGGACCGTCGAGAACGGCCGAGTGATCGTCGAGGGCAGCCGGATCGCCGGCAGTGCGGCCCAGGACGCCCGGACCGTCGACCTGAGCGGGCACTGGGTGGTCCCGGGCTTCGTCGACATGCACAACCACGGCGGCGGCGGCGCGTCCTTCACCTCCGGCACCGTCGACGAGGTCCTCACCGGTATCCGTACCCACCGCGAGCACGGCACCACGACCCTGGTCGCCTCCACCGTCACCGGTGAGCTGGACTTCCTCGCCCAGCGGGCCGGCCTGCTGTCCGAACTGGTCGAGCAGGGCGACCTCGCCGGAATCCACTTCGAGGGGCCGTTCATCTCGCCGTGCCGCAAGGGCGCCCACAGCGAGGACCTGCTGCGCCACCCGGACCCGGCCGAGGTCCGCAAGCTGATGGACGCGGCGCGTGGCACGGCGAAGATGGTCACCCTCGCCACCGAACTCCCGGGCGGAATCGCGTCGGTGCGGCTGCTCGCCGAGCACGGGGTGATCGCCGCGATCGGACACACCGACGCGACGTACGACCAGACCGTCGAGGCGATCGACGCGGGCGCCACCGTCGCCACCCACCTCTACAACGCGATGCCCGGCCTCAACCACCGCGTGCCCGGACCGATCGCGGCCCTGCTGGAGGACGAGCGGATCACCGTCGAGCTGATCAACGACGGCACGCATCTGCACCCCATCGCCCTGGAGCTGGCTTACCACCACGTGGGGGCCGGCCGGGTCGCGCTGATCACCGACGCCATGGACGCGGCCGGCTTCGGCGACGGCCGGTACCAGCTCGGCCCGCTCGCGGTCGAGGTCAAGGACGGCGTCGCGCGGCTGGTCGAGGGCAACTCGATCGCGGGCTCCACGCTCACCCTGGACACCGCCTTCCGCCGGGCCGTGACCATCGACCGGATCCCGGTGGACGACGTCGTGCAGTCCATCTCCGCCAACCCGGCACGCCTGCTCGGTGTGTACGACAAGGTCGGCTCGCTGGACCCGGGCAAGGACGCGGACCTGGTCGTCCTGGACGCGGACTTCATGCTCAAGGGAGTCATGCGCAAGGGCGCCTGGATCGTCGAGCCCCGGATCGGGTGATCCCCCCGTTCGAGACGCTGACCGAGGGTTCGGCGCGTGCGTAACGAAGAGACGGCGGTTGGTCCTTGGGTCTGGGCCGTCCGCCGCCGCTTTGGCATGATCACCTGGGATACAGCCAGTCACAGCGCGTCTTCCCCGGGGAATCGCGCTCCGGAGCAGGGTTCGAGGGAGTGTTCGCGGTGATCCTCACGGTCACACTGAATACGGCACTCGACCTGACGTACGGCGTCCCGAAGCTCGTCCCGCACACCACCCACCGCGTCGGCGGCCTGTCCGAGCGCCCCGGCGGCAAGGGGCTCAACGTGGCTCGGGTGCTCTCCGCACTCGGCCACGAGACGGCGGTCACCGGCTTCGCCGGAGGCGCCACCGGCACCGTCCTGCGCGAGCTGCTGGCCGACCGGTCACCGGAGGACGCGGCCCTGGACCCCGGGGCCGCCCGCGTACCGATCACCGACGCCCTCGTGACCGTCGCCGGGAACACCCGTCGCACCGTCGCCGTCGTCGACCGGGCCACCGGCGACACCACCCAGTTCAACGAACCCGGCCCACTCGTCACCGCCGAGGAATGGGCCGCCCTCCTCGCCCGGTACACGGAACTCCTCACCGGGGCCGACGCCGTCGCCCTCTGCGGCAGTCTGCCGCCCGGCATCCACGTCGGCGCCTACGCCGAACTGGTCCGCCTGGCCCGCGCCACTGGTGTCCCGGTGCTCCTGGACACCAGTGGCGAACCGCTGCGCCGCGGCATCGCCGCCCGCCCCGACCTGATCAAGCCGAACGCCGAGGAGCTCGCCCAGCTCACCGGCTCCCGCGACCCGCTGCGCGCCACCCGCGACGCCCGCCGCCGCGGCGCGCACGGCGTCGTCGCGTCACTGGGTCCGGACGGCCTGCTGGCGGTCACCCCCGACGGCATCTGGCAGGCGTCCCCGCCCGCCAGGGTCCCGGGCAATCCGACCGGGGCGGGCGACTCCGCCGTGGCCGGGCTGCTGTCCGGCCTCGTCGAGGGCCTGAGCTGGCCGGACCGGCTGCGTCGGGCGGTGGCACTGTCGACGGCGACCGTGCTCTCCCCCACGGCCGGTGACTTCGACCGCGCGGCGTACGAGGATCTGCTGCCGCGGGCGAAGATCGAGGAACACCCACCGGCGGCCTAGGGCCTTTCGTTTGGATCACGCTGGGCACGCGAGCCCAGCGTGATCCAAACGAGAGGCCCTGTGTCGCGACCGGCCATGTCTGCCCACGACGGGCAGAGGTCGCCGGTCACGGCACCGGCTGCCACCCGCATCCGCTCGTCCGGTCCCCGGACCGGACGGTTCCGCAAGAGAAGTCGCAGAGGTCAGCATGCCGCTCGTCAGCACCGGTGAACTCGTCTCCGCCGCCCAGGCCGAGGGACGCGGAATCGCCGCCTTCAACGTCATCACGCTGGAGCACGCGGAGGCCATAGCGGCCGGCGCGGAGCGGGCCGGCGCGCCCGCCATCCTGCAGATCTCCGAGAACGCCGTGAAGTTCCACGGCGGGCGCCTCTCCCCCGTCGCCGCCGCGGCCGCCGCCGTCGCCCGCGCCTCCAGCGCCCCGCTGGCACTCCACCTCGACCACGTCGAGTCCGTGGAGTTGCTGCACCAGGCGCACGAGGCGGGCTTCGGCTCGGTGATGTTCGACGCCTCCAAGCAGGACTACGAGGAGAACGTGCGGGCCACCGCCGAGGCGGTGGCCTGGGGTCATGAGCGCGGCCTCTGGATCGAGGCCGAACTCGGCAAGGTCGGCGGCAAGGCGGGGGAGCCCCCGCTCGACGCCCACGCCCCCGGCGTCCGCACCGACCCGGACGAGGCGGCCGGGTACGTCCGCGACACCGGGGTGGACGCGCTGGCCGTCGCGGTCGGCTCCTCGCACGCCATGACCGAGCGCACCGCCGCCCTGGACCACGCACTGATCAGCCGGCTGCGCGACGCGGTTCCGGTCCCGCTGGTGCTGCACGGCTCCAGCGGTGTCCCGGACCACGAGATCCGCCGGGCCGTCGCCTCCGGCATGGTCAAGATCAACGTGGGCACGGCGCTGAACACGGCGTTCACCGGCGCGGTACGGGCCCACCTGGCCGAGAACGCCACGGGCGTCGACCCGCGCAGATACCTCGCACCGGGGCGCGAGGCGATGGCCGCGACGGTGGCGGGGTTCCTGGCCCTGATGGGCTGACCCGCCCCGGAACGACAACGGTCCGGCCCTTCTCACCCCGCTCGGGCGAGAAAGGCCGGACTGCTCGGGCAAGTTCGGGCGAGAAAGGCCGGACCCTGCTGGACTTCCGTCCTGGTCCCCGGCCGGATGTCGCCGCGGAACCGTATGGAACCGGGCTGCGCCTACGGCCGAGAGGCCCTACGGCTCCTTGATCTGCAGCCAGTCGAGGATGGCCTCGCACTGGTTGCCGGTCTCGCAGGACAGCTTGATGGTGTTCCGGCCCTGCTGGAGTGTCACCGGCGCCCAGGTGGTCTGCCAGTTCTTCTCCCAATTGGGGTCATCGCTGTTGATGAAGTTCTTCAGACCCAGCGGAGAAGGGTTCGCCTTGTCGTTCACCGTCAGCGTCGCGTTCGCGTCCTTGGCCGGGATGGCGTACCGCACGTACAGCTTGTACTCGCCGGCCTCATCGACGTTCGCCGTCCAGGTCGCCGACGCTCCCACCGTGTTGAACCCACCGATGTACATGCCGCCGGGGCCCTCGGCGCCCTCGACCGTCTTCTCGGTGATCGCGCCGCCGCCGAGCTTCAGCGTGGCCGCGTCCTGCTTGGGCAGCTCGGCCGGCGGCTCGGAGGTCGCGGACTGCTCGGGCGCGGGGGACTCCTCGACCTCGTCACCGGGGCCGGCGGACGAGGTGGCCTCGTCCTTCTTCCCGTCCTTGTCGTCGCCCGTGATCAGCGCGGCGCCGATGCCGATGAGCACGACCAGGACCACCGCGACCGCGCCGATGAGCAGCCCCTTGGTGTTCGGGCCGCCCTTGCCGGAGCCGCCTGCACGGCCGTGGCCGCCCTGCTGCGGGACATGCGGGGCGGGAGCGCCGCCGGGGTACGTCTCCGGGGCGGCGTACTGCGCGTTCGGCTGGCCGTACGACTGCTGGTACGGCACCTGCTGCCCGTACTGGCGCTCGCCGACGGTCCGCACCTGGTTGTACGAGGTGCGGGGGACACCGGGCTGCGGAGCCGCCGGACCCGGGTAGCCGTAGCCGCCCTGCCGAGGCGGCTGGGCGCCCGCAGCCTGTCCGTCCTCGTACAGGTAGCCGAACGGATCGTCGTCCTCGGGTGTGTTTGCGCCGCTGTTCCCGGCCGTCATCCCTGGGTCACTCCTCACCATGTCGCCAGCCGTCGCCGTGTGTGCCAGCCGTGGCCGACCGGCCGAGCCTACCCCGAACACACCGCCCCAAGAATTGCCGTGGCACCTCGTGGAACAGCACCGGGACACAGGGGCGGCGCGTATGCGGAGATCAGCCCGCCCTGCGGTGAACCTTCGCCCGGGACCGCTTCTCCACGTACATCCGCTGGTCGGCGGAGCGCAGCACCTCATCGGTGGTCATCCCGCAGGCGGCCCACCCGATACCGAAGCTCGCCCCGACGCGTACCGTCCGGCCGTCGACCCTGATCGGCGGAATGATGGCGTTCCGCAGGCGTACGGCCAGATCCGCCGCGTCCGCGCCGCCGAGCCCGTCGGCGAGAACGACGAATTCGTCGCCGCCGAGCCGGGCGACGGTGTCGCCGTCGCGGACGCAGGTGGTGAGCCGGTGGGCGACCTCGATCAGTACGGCGTCACCGGTGTGGTGGCCGAACCGGTCGTTGATCGACTTGAAGCCGTCGAGATCGCAGAAGAGGACCGCGAGGCCCTTCGTCCCGTCGTCGTGCTCGGTGTCGGGTGCGACGGAGTGCACATGGTGGTCGTACAGGGAGCCGGGCACCGGGTCGACGTCGTAGCCGTGCGTCCGTACGTCCGGATCGTCGACGTCGCCGTAGGCCGCGTCCAGCGCCTCGACGTCGTTGGCGGCCACCGCCTGCGGGCGATCGCAGAGCCGGGAGCCGAGCCGGGAGCGCAGCTCGGCACTGTTGGGCAGACCGGTGAGCGCATCGTGCGAGGCCCGGTGCGCGAGATGGAGCTCGTGGCGCTTGCGCTCCTCTATGTCCTCGATGTGGGTGAGCAGGAAGCGCGGGCCGTCCGTGGTGTCGGCGACGACGGAGTTGCGCAGCGAGACCCAGAGATAGGTGCCGTCCCGCCGCCCGAGCCGCAGCTCGGCACGGCCGCCCTCGGCGGAGGTGCGCAGCAGCGTGCCGATGTCCTCGGGGTGGACGAGATCGGCGAAGGAGTAGCGGCGCAGGACGGACGCGGGGCGGCCGATCAGCCGGCACAGGGCGTCGTTGGTGCGCAGCAGCCGGCCGTGCTGGTCGCCGCCCAACTCGGCGATGGCCATGCCGCTGGGGGCGTACTCGAAGGCCTGGCGGAAGGACTCCTCGCTGGCCCGCAGCGCCTGCTGTTCGCGCTCCAGGCGGACCAGGGCGCGTTGCATGTTCGCCCTCAGCCGGGCGTTGCTGATCGCGATGGCCGCCTGCGACGCGTACATCTGGAGGGCCTCGCGGCCCCAGGCACCGGGACGGCGGCCGTTGCGCGGGCGGTCGACGGAGATGACGCCGAGGAGATCGCATCCGCCACCGGTGGCGTACATCGGGGCGTAGAGCCGGTCCTGGGGATGCCACTCGTCCTCGAAGCGGGGCTCGGGGCCCTCGGTGTGCCACTGCGGCACGTCGTCGTCGAGGAGGACCCAGCCCTCGGTGTGCGGTATGAAGCGGAGCTCGTCCCAGGCCTCGGCCATCGAGAGTCGGCGCTCCCAGGATTCGCGCGAGCCCACCCGGCCGGTGATCAGGGCTTCCGCGGCGCTGTTGCCGGCCAGGGCGGCGACGACGAGGTCTCCGTCGGGACGGACGATGTTCACGCAGGCAAGCTCGTAGCCGAGACCGGTGACGACTCCGTCGGCCACGGTCTGCAGTGTGTCGGCCAGGCTCCGCGCCGTATTGAGCTCGCCGACGACCTGGTGCAGTTGCCGCAGCGCCGCAAGGCGGACGTACGGCTCCGACTCGGCCTCCATCGCTCGCACTCCCTGAGACCTCGACAGCACTCCAGGTTTCATATCGACGTACTTACTCCAGTGTCACGACCACTGAATCACAGTGAGCTGTGCAGCCGGTACACAGGGTCAGCATTTATGGCCCTCTGTGACTCAAGTCACAAGAGATCATTGAAGGGACGCGAGTGTCGCGTGCAGGCGATCCGTCCCCCCTCCTCCCCGCGTCTCCGGGCGGCCGCACCGGCGGACTCGGCCCTTCCGGGTCCGGGGTCCTAGGACCTGGCTGGTCCCCTGGCCCGATACAACGGCGGGACGTGCACGACTAGCGTTCCCGATGTGTTGCAGACAAAGCCCCCCACCCCGCGTTCCGAGTCCGTCCCCCATGCTGAGGGGGTGAGCAATGATGAGTTCCGAGGCGCCCTCGCCCGGCTGGCCGCCGGTGTCGTGCTGATCACCGCCGAGGAGCCGCCGCTCGACGAGAACGGGCGCGGCGAGGACGTCGGGATGACAGCCACCGCCTTCATGTCGGTCTCGCTGGATCCGCCGCTGGTCATGGTCAGCCTGCGCAACGACTCACGGATGGACGACCTGCTCTCGGAGCAGCCGCTGTGGGCGGTCTCCGTACTCTCCGAGAACCAGCGGCACATCGCCGGACGGTTCGCGATGAAGGGCCGGATCAGCGACCGGCTGCTGTTCGAGGACATCGCGTACACCCGGGGCGGGATCAGCCACGCACCCCTGATCGGAGGGGCCCTGGCCACGCTGGAGTGCCGCACCGAGCAGCGGGTCCCGGCAGGCGATCACACGCTCGTCATCGGCCGGGTGCTGAGCACGTCCCTGCCCAGTACGGACGGATCACCGCTGACGTACTTCCGGGGGCGGTACCGGCAGCTGGGGTGAGCGGGCGACCCCGCGGGGGCCGTCGCTCGGGAACGGGGCCGCGCCCGGGGTCGAGCGGGGCGGTCCGGATCGGGCGGAGAGCTACCAGTCGCGGCCGGAGCGGCCGCGCTTCGTCTCCCCGCGCTGCTTCTTCTCGCGCAGGCGGCGCTCGTTGATGCCGCGCGGAATCCTGGTTTTGCGACGGGGCCTGGGCGGCGGCGCCGTGGCCTCGGCCAGCAGGGACGTGAGCCGCACCAGAGCCGCTTCACGGTTGCGCCACTGGGAGCGGTGCTCGGACGCACGCACCACGACCACCCCGTCCACCAGCCTTCCCTCCAGACGCTGGAGCGCCCGCTCCTTCCACACCTCGGGCAGCGACTCGGTCGCCGCGAGGTCGAAGCGGAGCTCCACCTGGGAGTCGCTGGTGTTGACGTGCTGCCCGCCGGGCCCGGAGGACCGCGAGAAACGCCACCGGAGCTCGGCCTCCGGCAGGGAGACCGAACCGCGGATGACATGAGGCCCGGACATGACACCCATGTTCCCCGGACCACTGGGTGTTCGTCACCTTCTTTTGCCGTACGGGCCTTCGCCGCACAGGTCTTCGCCGTACGGCACGAGCCCGTGGGCCGAACGGGGCACTTCGGTAAAGAAAGTAAAGGGAACAGGAACTGCCCGGTCCCCTGCCCGCGTTATGACCTGTGACGGTAGCTTCGTGAAGGCACGAAGCCCGCACTCGACGACGAAAGGGACTTCCCATGGCTGTAAGCCTGTCCAAGGGCGGCAACGTCTCGCTCACCAAGGAGGCCCCGGGCCTGACCGCCGTCACGGTCGGCCTCGGCTGGGACGTCCGCACCACGACCGGGACCGACTTCGACCTCGACGCCTCGGCGATCGCGGTCGACCCCGGCGGCAAGGTCGTCTCCGACGGCCACTTCGTCTTCTTCAACAACAAGTCGACGCCGGACCAGACCATCGTCCACACCGGTGACAACGTCACGGGCCAGGGCGAGGGCGACGACGAGCAGATCAACGTCAACCTGGCAGGCCTGCCGGCCGATGTCGACAAGATCGTCTTCCCGGTCTCGATCTACGACGCCGAGACCCGCAGCCAGAACTTCGGCCAGGTGCGCAACGCCTTCATCCGCATCGTCAACCAGGCCGGCGGCACGGAGATCGCCCGCTACGACCTCAGCGAGGACGCCGCCACCGAGACCGCCATGGTCTTCGGCGAGCTCTACCGCAACGGCGCGGAGTGGAAGTTCCGCGCGGTCGGCCAGGGTTACGCCTCGGGCCTGCGCGGCATCGCCCAGGACTTCGGCGTCAACATCTGACGCTCCCGGGCCCCGAAGGTCCCTTCGCACCTGAGCCCCCGCCGCATCCCCTGCGGCCGGGGGCTCCGGCGCGTGTGCCTGGTCCGGCCGGGGGCTCGGGCGACCACGGTGTGGACGCGCGGGAGGGCATGACACCATCGAACCGTGCTCGACATCGGCTACTCCCTCTCCCGGCGCTTCCCCGATCCTCCGCAGACCGACTACCGCCGCGCGGACGTCCACGCTCTGCGGCACGACCTGTTCTCCGGGGACGTCTACCTCGCGGACACCGAGACGGACCGCGAACTGTCCACAGCCTGGGGATGGGTGCCCGTGCTCGACTTCGCCTGGGCGCTGTGCGACATCGTCGAACAGATCGACCAGGACCCGCGCGGCAACCGCTCGCACCGCCGGCAGTTCGCCGAGCTGGACTTCACCGAGTCGTCCGACCGGATGCTCTTCGAGCGCCGCTTCGGCTGGGTGGACATCGAGGCCGACTGGATGTCCGGCGACGAGCCCCCCATCACCTTCAACCACGCGCTGCTGCGCCGCGAGGCCCGCGACTTCCTGCACGATCTGATCGCCGACCTCTCCGACATGCACGAAGGACTCGCCGACAACCCCGTCGTCTGGGACCTCCAGGCCCGCTTCCCCCGCATCTGATCCGAAGAGCGCCCCCTGCCGGAGGACGACCCGGCCCCGGCGGGCTACGCCTCCACCCGCACCCCGATCTGCGCCGCGAACGCCGGTGCCAGCTCCATCAGCTGCGCCGGGCTGATCACCGCTCCGGCCAGCCGCTCCACCCCGCGCGCGATGTCGAGCTCGGCGACCGTCCGCAGGTCCACCGCGTCCATCCGCACACCGCTGAAGTCGGCCCGCTTCAGCACACAGTCGCGGAACTCCACCCGCACCAGCTGCGCGTCCCCGAAGTCCGGCTCGGACAGCACACAGCCCTCGAACACCACGTCCGTCAGCCGGGCCTTGCGCAGATTCAGGTAGTCGGTCTTCCCACCGCGCACCAGCACCCGCTCCAGCACCGCACCGTGCAACTGCGTCCCGCCCAGCCGCGCGTCCACCACCTCCACATCGCGCAGCGACGCCCCCGCGAGGGAGGTACCCACACCTCGTATGCCGGTCAGCACCGAGTCGATGAAACGGGCTCCGTCCAGGGCCGTGCGGTCCAGTGTGCAGCCGTCCAGCGCGCAGTCCATGAACCGGGCCCCCGGCCCCGACTCGTCCGCGAGATCCGTCCCCTCGAACCGCAGACCGTCGTAGTCCCCGTCGGGCTCAAGCCCTCCCCCGTCGTACGCGACGAGCGGTGGCAGCCGCACCTGGGGCCGCCGTGCCGCTGCGATGGTGTCCGTCTTCCCGCTCCTGCGTGCCATGCCCCCATCCTGGCCCACCCGACCGACAACACCGCATCACCGCTGCCGCACAGACGCCCCGGATCCGGACCTACCGCCCCGTCCCGAGCCTGGTCAGCGCATCGTCCGTCAGACGGTAGACGGTCCACTCGTCCTGCGGCCGTGCGCCGAGCGACTCGTAGAACGCGATGGACGGGGCGTTCCAGTTCAGCACCGACCACTCCAGGCGCTCGTAGCCGCGCTCCGCACAGATCCGTGCCAGCTCCGTCAGCAGCGCCTTCCCGTGCCCGCCGCCCCGTCGGTGCGGACGTACGTACAGGTCCTCCAGGTAGATGCCGTGCACCCCGCGCCAGGTGGAGAAGTTGAGGAACCACAGCGCGAAGCCGACGACCTCGCCGTCGTCGTCCGACTCGGCGATGTGCGCATACGCGGCGGGCTGCTCACCGAACAGTGCCTCGTGCAGCTGCTCCTCGGTGGCTTTCGCCTCGTGCAGCGCCTTCTCGTAGTCCGCCAGCTCACGGATCATGGCGTGGAGGACGGGGACATCGGCAGGGGTGGCGGTACGGATCATGAAGGCAGCGTAAGCACCGACCCCGTGCTCCGCCGACAGCACCCCATGAGATCCGCGGCGGCCCGCCCCGGCAGCGCGGTGGGAGAACCCGGCCGTCCTGTCGTCCCTGAGGGCTGTCCCGTGGGCCGGGTGCCGGCCGGGCCGCCCGGAATGTCGATTCCACGGACACCCGTGGAGCCGTGCGTCAATCGGTTATGACTCCGAGCAGCCCCGCCCCGCCCACCGGACCGCGTGCCGCGGCCGGCTCGTGGATCCGCAGCGCCGGCTCGTGGGTCCGCAGCGCACCCGGCACGTACATCTGGCTGGCCGCGCTCTTCGTCACCACCGTCATCGCCCATCGGATGTCACCCGGTTTCGAGGCGGAGTTCCTGCGCCGGCGCTCGACCAACCTCCATGAACTCTCCCGGAACCCCGTACGCGTACTGATCACCAGCGCCTTCTGGATCGACAGCAGCCACTGGCTCCCCTACGCCGTCCTCTACACCGTCTTCCACGCCTCCGCCGAACGCTGGCTCGGCACCCTGCGCTGGCTCGCCGTCGTCGTCATGTCCCATGTCCTCGCCACCCTCGTCAGCGAAGGCGTAGTCGCCTGGGCCATCCGGAACGGAGAGGTCCCGCCGTCCGCCGCCCACACGCTCGACATCGGCGTCAGTTACGCGCTCGCGGGCGTCATCGGTGTCCTCACGTACCACATCCCGCCTCCCTGGCGATACGTGTACCTCTTCGCCGTCCTGGTCTTCTACGGCATTCCGCTCGCCGCCGGCCCCGCCTTCACCGACGTCGGCCACTTCACCGCCGTACTCATCGGTCTCGCCTGCTACCCACTGACCCGGCACCGGCCCAGGACGAAACCCGCCTCGGCCCAGTAACGTCCCGCCCAGGGAAGGCGATGCCGCACCGCAGGCATGACGTGATGGCTTCGTGGCCGGCGGCACAGCACCTCCTCCCGGCACGGCTCGACAGCACGGCTCCACAGCAGGGCTCCACCCGAGGGCCTCACACCGGACAAAGCAGGGCAACATGAGCACCGTCAACGGCGGCATATCGTTCTGGTACGCGGACCAGGGCCTCTCCGCCCCCAGGGAACCCCTCCCCGGCGACACCACCGCCGACGTCTGCATCGTCGGCGGCGGATACACCGGACTGTGGACCGCCTACTACCTCAAGAAGGCCGTCCCCTTCCTCAACATCACCGTTCTCGAAGCCAAGTTCTGCGGCTACGGCGCCTCAGGGCGCAACGGCGGCTGGCTGTACAACGGCATCGCGGGCCGCGACCGCTACGCCCGGCTCCACGGTCACGAAGCCGCGGTCCGCCTGCAGCAGGCGATGAACGACACCGTCGACGAGGTCGTCCGGGTCGCCGCCGAGGAGAACATCGACGCCGACATCCACCAGGGCGGGGTCCTCGAAGTCGCCTACACCCCGGCCCAGTTGGCGCGGCTCAAGGACTTCCACTCGGTGGAGATCGCCTTCGGCGAGAAGGACCGCGTCCTGCGCGGCGCCCGCGAGACCGCCGAGCGGATCAACGTCGCCGGCGCCGTCGGCTCCACCTGGACACCGCACGGCGCCCGCCTGCACCCGGTCAAACTCGTCCAGGGCCTCGCCGCGACCGTCGAGGCGCTCGGTGTCACCCTCCACGAGTCGACACCCGTCACCGAGATCAGGCCCAAGCACGCCCACACCCCGTACGGCACCGTCCGCGCCCCGTACATCCTGCGCTGCACCGAGGGATTCACCGCCAACCTCAAGGGCCAGAAGCGCACCTGGCTGCCCATGAACTCCTCGATGATCGCCACCGAACCGCTGCCCCGGTCGATGTGGGACAACATCGGCTGGGACGGCCGCGAAACCCTCGGGGACATGGCCCACGCCTACATGTACGCCCAGCGCACCGCCGACGACCGCATCGCACTCGGCGGCCGCGGCGTCCCCTACCGCTACGGTTCCCGCACCGACAACGACGGGCGCACCCAGCCCGCCACCATCGAGGCCCTGCGCGACATCCTGGTCCGCTTCTTCCCCGTCACGGCGGGCGTCCGCATCGACCACGCCTGGTCCGGCGTCCTCGGTGTCCCGCGCGACTGGTGCGCCACCGTCACCCTCGACCGCTCCACCGGCCTCGGCTGGGCGGGCGGCTACGTCGGCTCCGGTGTCGCCACCACCAACCTCGCCGCCCGCACCCTGCGCGATCTGATCCAGCAGGACTCCGGCCAGTCCGGTCCCACCGAACTGACCACCCTGCCCTGGGTCGGCCACAAGGTCCGCCGCTGGGAACCGGAACCCTTCCGCTGGATCGGCGTCCACGGCATGTACGCCGCCTACCGCGCCGCCGACCGCCGCGAAATCGCCTCGCCCCGGCACGGCACGGACCCCCTCGCGAAGGCCGCGGACCGGCTGGCCGGGCGGCACTGAACAGACCGCGGCTGCGGGCACCCGCCACCGGGGCGGCGGGTGCCCGCAGCCGCGGGAGAGCCGCAAAGCGCACATCACTACATAACTGCACATCAGAGGGCTGCCACAGAAGCCGACCTCCCCGCATCGCCCGATGCAACTTAGGTTAGGCTAACCTCATCTTCGCCCCTCTGGAGAATCCCATGCCCCGCACCTCCCGGCCCCTGCAGATCCATCCCATCGTGATGCGCCGTGCAGTGGTGACACGTGTCATCGACGTCACCCCCCACATGCGCCGCATCACGCTGTCCGGACCCGAACTCGCGGCCGGAGAGATGGGCGCCGGGTTCGAGCGCCCGCCCTTCCGGTCCGACGGCTTCGACGACCACGTGAAGATGATCTTCCCTCCGGCCGAGGGTGAACTGCCGTCCTCCGGGGTCCAGCAGGAGACCCGCTTCGCCTGGAACCCCGAGATCCTCGGCTACACCCGGGACTACACGGTGCGTTCCTGGGACCCGGAGAACCAGACGTTCGACATCGATGTCGCACGTCACGACCACGGTCTGGCGACGTCCTGGGCGTTCCGTGCACAGCCGGGCGACGAGGTGCAGTTCGCGGGCCCCAAGACGTGCACGCTCCGCAACGACGAGGCCCAGTGGCATCTGCTGGTCGGCGACGACACCGCGCTGCCCGCGATCGGCCGCTGGCTCGAGGAGGCCCCGCAGGGCACGCGCGGTCATGTGATCGTGGAGATCCCGACCCTGGCCGACCGTCAGGAGATCGAGACCGCGGCCGACGTGGAGATCGAGTGGCTGGTCCGTGGTGACGCACCCGCCGGGACGAGCACCCAGCTCTTCGATGCGGTGCGCCGCGTCGCCGTCCCGGACTGCCGTGTCTATGCCTGGGTCGCCGGTGAGGCGATGACCATCGCCCCCATCCGCCGGTACCTCCGCCGTGACCTGGCGCTGCCGAAGGAGGACATCGAGGTCACCGGCTACTGGCGGCTGCCCCCGGGCGCCGCGGTGAAGGCGCGGCAGCCGGCCGACCGGGCGGAGCAGGCGGTTCCGGGTCCCGCGAAGGAGGACGAGGAGACCGCGACGCAACTGATCACCGATGTGCACGAGATGACGGAGCTGCTGCCACCGATCGTCACCCGGGTCGCCGTGACCCTCGGCATCGGCCCGGCCGTCGCGTACGGCATGACGACGCTCGACTCCCTGGCCCGCGAGGTCGGTGTCGAGGCAACCGCGCTGCGTCCGCTGCTGGAGGCGATGACGGCCCTGGGGCTGCTGGAGGCCGACGGAGAGCACTACCGCAACACCGGGCGTGGCGCGGTCCTCATGGAGCCCTCCTCCCAGGAGGAGCTCTCGCTCGACAACCCCGTGAACCGTGAGGCGCTGGCGCTCGTCGATCTGGTGGACGTACTGCGATCGGGCCGCCCGGCATCGCGTCTCGGTGACGCGCCGTGGCGTGAACGCCGCTCGGCCGTCGACGTGTTGGACTCGGCCCATCAGGAACGCGCCGCGGAGGAACTCCAGTACGTCCTTCCGATGCTGGCGCAACTCCCCGCGGTGACCGAGGCACGCACGCTGGCCGTGTTCGGTGACGCCTCTGCGGTCGTCGCGTCCCAGGTGGCGCAGGGCCGCACCGTGCAGATTCCGGGTACGGCGGGGACGACGTGGGCGGCGCACGACTGCGCGGTCCTCGTCGCCGTGCTGGAAGGACGTTCGGACGAGGAGGCGTTGAGCATTCTGCGGACCGCGCTCGCCGCCGGCCCGGCAGTCGTGCTCGCCGAGCGCACCTGCGACAGGGCCGCGGCCGACGACCACGTATCCGAGTACGCCCTCACGAGCCTGGCGGTGACCGGACGGACGCTGCGTACCCGTGCGCAGTGCGAGGAGTTGCTGCGCCGCGCGGGTGCGTCGACCGTCGAACGCTCCGTCCTCGGCTGGGGTTTCGGGCCGTTCGGGACAGTGACCGTCGCACATGTCTGACGTCGCCCCCTCCCCCCGCGTGGCCGGGCCAGGTGAGATCGGGGACCCGTCCGGTGCGCGGAAGGCCACCGGACGGGCCGCCGACGCCACCCGGTCGTCGCGGATGCCTCTGGTCCTGGCCGGGCTCACGGTGGCCCTGGTGCTGTCGGTCGGTGTGAGTCTGTTCGTGGGCGCCGAGGCCATCGCACCTTCGCGGGTGTTCTCCGCCCTGTTCGGCCACTCCGACCGCGAGGCCGAGTTGCTGGTCTCCACCTACCGCATGCCCCGCACCCTCGTCGCGATCACGGTCGGTGCGGCCCTGGGGGTGGCCGGTGGTCTCATCCAGGCCTACACCCGCAACCCGCTCGCCGATCCCGGCATCCTCGGTGTGAACGCGGGGGCCGCGCTCGGTGTGACCCTCGCGATCTGGGGCGGGCTCTCGTTCACCATCGGTTCGCTGGTCTGGCCCGCCCTCGTCGGCGCGTTCGTGGCGACCGTCGCGGTGCTGCTGCTCTCCGCCTCCGGCCGGGGACCGGCGACGCCGGTGCGGATGACGCTCTCGGGTGTCGCGCTCGCGGCGGTACTCAGCGGAATCACCACCTCCATCCGGCTGGCCGACCCGCGCACCTTCGACCGCTTCCGGTCCTGGGTGGCAGGGTCCGTCGCCGGGCGTTCGCTCGACGATCTGGCGGCGGTGGCCCCGTACCTGGTGGTCGGGCTGGTGCTCGCGCTGGTCCTGCTGCGGCCGCTCAACGCGATCGCGCTCGGTGAGGACCTGGCGGCCTCACTCGGCGTCAACACCCGCCGGACGCGGCTGCTCACGATCGTCGCGGTCACGCTGCTGGTGGGGGCGTCGACGGCGGTGGCGGGACCGATCTCCTTCCTCGGCCTGATGGTTCCGCACATCTGCCGACTGCTGATCGGCAACGACCACACCCGGATCATCCCGATGTCGATGCTGGTGGCCCCGGTCGTCCTGCTCGTCGCCGACACGGTGGCCCGGGTGATCATCCCGCTGCGCGAGATACCCGTCGGCATCATGACGGCCTTCATCGGAGCGCCGGTCCTCATCTGGCTCGTGTCCGGCCGGAAGGTGAACACCCAGTGAGTACATGGATCGAAACGGACCGCGGTTCCGTAGTGGTCCGGACGCGGGGACGCGTACCGGTCTCGGGACGGATTCCGGTGCGCGGGACCCTCGTCTGCGCGGGGATCGTCGTGCTCACCCTGGCGGTGACACTTCTCGCGCTGATGCTCGGCAGCGTGGTGTACTCACCCGCCGAGGTCTTCACGGCCGTGTTCGGCGAAGCCCCCCGGTCCGTCGAACTCTTCGTCGTCCAGTGGCGTCTGCCGCGCGCCCTGGCCGCTGCCGTGTTCGGTGCGCTGCTCGGGATGGCCGGCGGCCTCTTCCAGGGCATCACCCGCAATCCGCTGGGCAGCCCCGACATCATCGGCTTCACGGCGGGTGCCTCGGCCGGCGGTGTCGCGGTCGTCGCCTTCATCGGCTCCGGCTATTTCCTGGTCGCGGGAGGCGCCCTCACCGGCGGACTCGTCGTCGCCGCCCTGGTGATGCTGCTCTCCAGGGGCGGAGGCGTCTCCGGCTTCCGCCTGGTGATCGTCGGCATCGGCCTGAGCGCCATGCTGGTGAGCCTCGAGTCGTGGTTCATCCTGACCGCCGACCTCGAACTGGCCCAGGTCGCCGCACTGTGGAGCGCGGGTTCGCTCAACGGCACCAGCTTCACGTTCACCGGTCCCGCGCTGGTGACCGGGTGCCTCGCGCTGGTCCTCGTCGGTGCGCTGATGAGCCGTCGGCTCACGCTGCTGGACCTCGGCGACGACATGTCCGCGTCACTCGGCGTACCCCCCGAACGGACCCGGCTGATGGCCATGGTCTCGGGTGTCGTCCTGGTGGCGATCGTGACCGCGGCAGCCGGCCCGATCTCCTTCGTCGCACTGGCCGCCCCGCACATCGGCCGACGGCTCGCCGGAGCCTCGGGAACGGCTCTGGGCCCGGCCACCTGTGCCGGCTCCTTCATCCTGGCCAGCGCCGACCTGCTCTCCCAACACGCCATCCCCGACCACACCTTGCCGGTCGGTGTGGTCACCGTCGCGATCGGCGGCCTCTACCTCATGACGCTCCTCGTGCGCGAGAACCGGAAGGGAACCCTGTGACCAGCTTCGAGAGGCACGCCCCGACCGGTGAGATCTCACTGCGGGCCGACGACATCACGATGGCGTACGAACAGCGCGTCATCGGTGAGCATCTGACGGTCGGCATCCCCGACGGCGAGTTCACCGTGATCCTCGGACCGAACGCCTGCGGCAAGTCCACACTGCTCCGCTCGCTCTCACGTCTGCTGCCACCGCGGGCCGGCACCGTCTACCTGGACGGCAAGGACATCCACCGCATGCGGGCGAAGGAGGCCGCCATCCGGGTGGGGCTGCTCCCGCAGTCCGCGGTGTCGCCGGCCGGCATCACGGTCTTCGACCTGGTACGCCGGGGCCGCTACCCGCATCAGTCGGCCCTCTCCCGCTGGAGCGCGGAGGACGAGCAGAGCGTGCGGCAGGCGCTCGAACAGACCAACATGACCGAGCTCGCCGACCGTTCGGTGGACGAACTGTCGGGCGGCCAGCGCCAGCGTGCCTGGATCGCGATGGCGCTGGCGCAGGAAAGCCCGATCCTGCTGCTCGACGAACCGACCACCTTCCTCGACGTCTCGCACCAGATCTCACTGCTCGATCTCTTCTCCGACCTCAACCGCACGGCCGGACGGACGATCGTTGCGGTGCTGCACGACATCAACCACGCGGCCCGCTATGCCGGCCACCTCGTGGTGATGTCCGGCGGCCGCGTCGCCGCCGAGGGAAGCCCCGCCGATGTCCTCACCACGGATCTGCTCCGAGAGGTGTTCGGCATCGACGCCACCATCATCGAGGACCCCCTCAACGGTGGACCTCACGTGATCACACGACACCAGGGCCGTTCCGTCGCCCCCACCCCCCAGCCCCGAAAGGCCGCATGATGAAGTTCCCCTCCCTCGCCCTGATCTCCTGCACCGCGGTGCTGTCCCTCGGCCTCGTCGGCTGCTCCTCCTCGGACGACGACGCCTCCGCCGAGAAGTCCGGGACGTCCGTGAGCAAGACCCGTACGGTCATGGACGCCACGGGCGCGAAGATCAAGGTCCCGGCCACCCCGAAGCGTGTCGTCACGTTGCACTACGCGGCGGCCCAGCCCGTGATCGACCTGGGCTTCACACCGGTCGGCCAGAGCGCGTTCAACGAGGCGTCCGTTCCGGAGGAGATGGTCGAGAAGATCGAGTCCGTCCCGGTCGTCACCACCCAGGACGAGCCCGACCTCGAGAAGATCGCCAATCTCGATCCCGACCTCATCCTCGTCCCGAACACCTACGAGGAAGAGGTCGTCGAGCAGCTCAAGGCTGTCGCCGCCGTCTACACCTTCACGCTCAGGGGCGGTGACCGCGCGAAGTGGGACCAGCGCACCGAGGAGGTCGCCGACGCGCTCGGCGCGACGGAGAAGGTCGAGGAACTCGCCGACGCCTTCGGCAAGCGTCAGAAGGAGATCTCCGAGAAGTACGCCGACCTGGCGAAGGAGAACTCCGTCGCCGTCATCGGCGCGTTCGAGGAGAACAACTTCTACGCCTGGGGCGAGAAGAACATGACCGGCACCATCCTGGCACCGCTCGGCTTCACCTGGTCCAAGCAGGAGAACGACATCGTCAAGAAGGAGTCCGAGCCCGAGGCGACCCTCTCCAACGAGAAGCTCACCTCCGCCGTGGGCGACGCCGACGTGCTCTTCATCGACTCGGACCTGCGCGGCACGGTCAACTCGTTCATGACCGACCTGCAGAAGACCACGCTCTACAAGGAGCTGCCCTCGGTGAAGAACGGCCACGTGTACAAGATCGGCAAGACCACCATCGCCGGGTACAGCGACGCGAACTACGCCCTCGACCGCATCGAGGAGGCCCTGGAGGACCTGCAGAAGTAGCCACGTCCGCCGGGACCGGCCCGAAACCCACGACGGTGGTCGGGCCGGTACCCCTGCCGGCACCGCCGTGTACAGCATCATCAAAGCGAAGTGACCGCTCCTCATGGGTAGGTCCACAGGGTCGGCAGCTACCGGAGAGCACTCAGCGCCCTCGACCTCGCACCAGAGTTCGGCGTGTCGGCCCCTCCTCCTCGGCGACGCCGAGAAGCGGGAGGCTTCCTCCGCGACGATTCAAGGCGTTGATCCCGAAGGCGGACAAGCGGCGCTTGCGGATCTCCTCATCACCACGCGGCGTGACTCCCGAGCTCGCCAAAGGGCACCGCCTGCCAGGGTTGTTGCCCCGCCTGTTGTGACGCCTGCGGCCACCGAGCCGAAGCAGGCCGGGCCGTCACGCCCCGTTCCGGGCACTCGGCAGCCCAGGACTCTGTCCACCCGTGACAGGTTGAGGCGTCGGCAGCTCGTTGAAGAAGGACTCGGCCTCATCACGACGGATTCCCATGATCACGTCGATCAGCGCGCGGGTATCCGTCTCTCTGCGCTCGGGAGACGACGGTTCATCCACGGCCTCGCTGCGGGCCATCTTCCACTTGAGGTACGCGTGGCTGATCGCTATCTCCGTATTGCGCAGCAGAATCCACGACTGGTCGAAGCGGTAGAAGGAGCGCAGAGCCGTTACTGCGGAGATGGCCACGCCCACAAGCGACAGGACCAGTTCCTTATGGGCGAATTGCGAGGTGGCGAGCAGGGGGAGTGCCGCGCCAGTGATGATCACAACGATGCCGCTGAATCGATGTCCTCGTCGGTGCCAGCGCGCGCGGGCGTCGTAGAAGTGCCGTAACTGCTGGACATACCGCTCCACTGCGGTGTCGAACTCGTCATCAGGAACACTCAGGAACTCCTCGAGCGACGGAGCACGGAACCTTTGAGCAGGTGTCCCCACAGGGTCTCCCTCATGTCGTTGCCTCTTGGTGGGCCGCCGGCAGATACCCGTCGAAGAAGAAGTTGTCCGCCACGCGCGCCGCGCGGGCTTCACTCTCTGCCGAGGTGACGGTCCAGGCAAGAAGCGGGATGCCCCGCCGCTGCCAGAACGTGGCGTAGCGGGACGGAAGCATCTTGAGCTCGCAGGCGATGAAGTCCGGGGATGTCACCACGTTGGTCACCATGGTTCGGCCGATCATTGATGCTCCCCAGCTCGCGGCGTGCAACGCTCCGGAGATCTGTCCGACAGGTCTGTCACTGATCATTCGTTGGAGCCGGTACACGGCCAGCGGATCGAAGGATTGCAGGGCGACGGGTCCAAGGTAGTCCTGGATTCCCGCGGCTACGGCTCTTTCCAGACGTGGGCGCAACTCCGGGCGCCAGCGCCGGACATCGATGACGACAGGGACCTGGCCGTCGATGATCTCCAGGACCTGTTCGAGGGTGGGCACCGGTTCGCCGGAGTCACGAAGTCTCAGCCGCCCCAGGTCCACACGGCCTATCCGGGAGACATGCAGCCGGGCTCCTGTCATCCGCTCCAGCGTGGCATCGTGCAGAACGACGAGTGTGCCGTCACCGGCCAACTGGACATCGAGCTCGACCGGGACGCCCCGCTCGACTGCGCGGCGGAATGCCGCCAGCGAGTTCTCGGGGACGCCGAGGGAGGTGTCGAACAGGCCACGGTGCGCAATCGGCGCTGATACAAGCCAGTTGTACTCCTGCACAGGGCCCTCCCGCGGTAGACACCACCCCTCCTGGGTATCCCCTCGCGGAGGCCGGAGAACCTGGTCCCCACTCCGTGCACTACGACCTCTGGACCGCCCCGCACGTCTCACCGGGGCTTCGCCCGGTCGATGCGGAGCCTTCCGGTCGGGGTGGCGCGAAGGCAGCGGTTCAGGCCGGGCTCCTCCGCCCTCTCTACCGAACCCGGGCGGCTCACCCCTCTCTTGGGCGCACTGTCATCGCACCAGTGGCTGAGAATGCAGGGGACTGGGAGGGCAGTCCCCTGGACTGCGCGTGGGCGATCTGGGCAGGATCGCAGTCGTGGATGGATCGATGGTGGCCTGGGCGATACAGGTCGGGGAAGCGGAGCTCAGTTCTGTGCTTCCTCGGCGATGGGCACATTCCCATGGAGTCGCGCGTCGTGCGGCCGATCTCGGGAGGATCTTGGGGGGTGATGCTGGCCTTCTGGCTGCTGCCGCGACGCTCCATGACATCGGGTACGCGCCCCGCCTGGCGGCTACGGGATTCCACCCTCTCGACGGTGCACGGTTTCTCCGTGACGCTCACAGCGCTGATAGACGGCTGGTGCGACTCGTGGCTAACCACTCATTCGCGTTATTGGAAGCAGAGGAACGTGGGCTGAGAGACAGACTTGAAGCTGAGTTCCCAGTTCTCGAGGATCAGCGGCTCGTGGATGCGTTGGTCTACTGCGACATGACGACGACGCCCTATGGTGAGGGCACTTCTGTCGAACCTCGGCTGGCGGAGATCACCGGCCGTTACGGTTCTGACAGTCTGGTGGGGCGGTTCATCCAGCGGGCGGCGCCGGAGATTCGGGCTGCTGTGCAGCGGGTGGAAGCAGCATTGGCCGCTCAGCCCAGGTAGGGGTACGTGCCGGCGAGGTAGTCGCCGATCTGCTGGCGCATGCTGGGGTGGATGTCGTACTGGTCCAGGTCGCTTGGCTGGACGTAGCGGACGCCGTCGGCCTCGTCGTTGATGGTGGGTTCACCGCCCATTGGGCGCCCGATGTAAGTGTTCTCGTACTGCTGCCGGATCTCACCGTCGGTGTAGGCCACGATGTGATTGGGGTTCGTATAGACCCCCAGGAAGCCAATGATCTCCGCGATGATGCCGGTCTCTTCCAGGCATTCGCGCACCGCGCACTGTGCCGCCGTCTCACCGATGTCCTGGGCGCCACCAGGTAGAGCCCATTGACCCGTGTCCCGTCGGCGCTGGAGCAGGATGGCGCCGCTGTCGTCGACGACGAGCAGGTTGTTGGCGGGAATGAGCGTGTTTGCCTTGGGGGCCTTGGGATCGTTGTAGTACTCAGTTCTGCCCATGTGACGAGGGCCCTTCCTGGTCTGGCGTCCAGGGCCGCGCAGTGGCCCAGACAGCTTCGAAGCTCTGAGCGTAGTTGTCGAACCATCCTGCAGTGTCAACCCGCTTGAGATGGAGCAGCGGGTTGGCACTGGCCGGCTGACCCCAGACATGCGGGTTGACCAGAAGGTCGTCGTCGTAGCGGAACAGGGAGGTGTAAAGCGTGGTGTCGTGCAGCCTGACCTCGCAGCCTGCCTCGGACAACAAGGGTCGGTAGTAGGTCAGGGAGGCACGGATCTTGGCAGCGAGTGCGTCGCCGATGCCTTCTTCGCAGCCGCGGATGGCCACCGCCTGGCCGTTCGAGTCGCCAAAGCAGAGCCGTACTTGAACGCCGTCCGCAGCGCGCTCGGCAAGCATCTTGGCGACGTGGGGATTGGACTGGGCGAAGAACGTGCCGGAGAAGAAGAGAACGCTGATCTGCTCTTGGGCTCCCTTCAGTAGCGAGAGCCACATGTCACGGGGAACACTGGCCCGGTTCTGGTAGGTCCCGACGAGCTCCAAGCCTGACCCGGGACTGGGTTGTCCGTCATTCAGCGCTGAGGCTGGGGTTGGGGCTGGCCAGAGGAACAGTTCCTCCACCCGTAAGTGTTGGGCAGCGCGGAATCGGTGGCGCGGATGGGGAACGCGCCCGCCGAGCCAGCGACTGACGGTCTTCGGGTCTACCTCGCAGAGCTCAGCGAGTGACTCTGGCGAGAGGCCACGCTGGGCGAGTACGGAGTGCAGTCGCTCGTTCACAGACGTCATAAAAGCCGAGGTGGTCAGGAGCGGGCAAGGACGTTATGGGACGTTCCTCGGAAGCCAGAGCTTCGACCACGGTACTTACGCTGGTCGTATGGAGCTCATCGTCCTGTGGGACATCGACCACACGCTCATCGAGAATGCCGGGGTCAGTAAGGAAATCTACGCTGCCGCCTTTACGGCGCTGGCGGGAACCAGTCCGGCCGAACCGGCGAGGACAGAGGGGCGTACAGACCGCCTGATCATGCGCGACATGTTCCAGCGGAACGGTCTTGCCGAGCCGGACTGGGCGGCTGTCGAGGCGGCTCTTACAGGCGCAGGGAAGGAGCGCATCCACGATCTCAGCCGGCGCGGAACAGCTCTTCCCGGCGTGCGTGACGTCTTGAAGGCAGCCTCGGTACACGAGGGCTGGGTGTCTTCGGTTCTCACCGGCAATATTGCTGCCAACGCCCGCGTGAAGGTATCGGCCTTCGGACTCGACCCCCTCCTCGACCTGCCTGTTGGTGCTTATGGGGCTGACGCTCTCCAGCGTCCGGGCTTGGTGGCTGTTGCCCGGGAGCGCGCCCAACGCCTCCGGGGCGCGCGGGATGACGTGCCTGTCGTGCTGGTGGGAGATACCCCGAGGGATGTTGAGGCCGCGCTCGCCACGAACTCCGGGATCATTGCAGTCGCTTCTGGCGTCCACAGCTCCGAAGAATTGAGGGCTGCCGGCGCGCAGGTAGTGCTACCGAACCTGACGGACACTGCGCAGGTTCTCGGGATCCTGGAGACCTTCGAGGCCCACTGAAAACGTCCCAGGACGTCCCCGGGGCGTCCGGATACGCGGTGATGCTGTCCGTACTCGTTCCGCCAGCATCAGGTCTCCTACCAGGCAACTGCCCGAAGGAGACCCACGTGATCGGGGAAGTCACCGGGATCCGCAGGATCCGGATGCTGTACCTGCAGCTGTTGTACCGCTGCAACTTCGAGTGTCTGCACTGCTTCCATGGCAAGAGGCTCAAGCACGCCGATGCCTTCACTGCAGACGAGGCCGTCAACCTCCTCACGCTCATGCGCGACCAGTACGGCACCGAGGCTGTCACCCTCCTGGGCGGCGAGCCGTTCGTCTACAAGGCCCTCGCCTACGTCGTCCGGTACGTCAAGCAGGAACTGGGCATGCAGGTCGAGATCTGCACCAACGGCTACCGGATCGAGCGCCGACTCGCCGAGATCGCCCCCCACCTGGACCTGTTGCGGGTATCGCTGGAGGGCATCGGCTCGACCAACGACCACGTCCGCAAGTTCGGGAGCTACCAGAGTGCGCTGAGCGCACTCGACACCGCCCGAGGACTTGGTGTCCGCACCGGTGCGACCTTGACGGTCACCTCTCACAACATCGGCGAGGTGGTCCCGCTTGCCCGCACCCTCCAGGACTACGGAGCAGAGCAGTTGAAGCTCCACTGCCTCCGGCCGGTCGGCAACGCAGCAGATCACCCCGAGCTTCTCATCACCGACTCCGCCGCCTACATCCGCCTGCGTGAAGAGCTCCAGACCGCCGACCTGACCATCGAAGTGATCGTCGACGAGGACTTGTCCGAGAACGGCGCCCCGGAGATCTGCGCTCCTGCAGGTGGCCTGACTCAGATCGATCGGATCGAGGCCGACCCGCGCGGCGCACTCACCATGTCCTGCAAGGCTGTCGGCAAGGACTCCCACGCTTTCTGGTACGACAAGCTCGCTGACCACATCGACCACCGGCCATCCGCCACCGACGAACTCACGCTCGCGGTACCGGACGTCGTGTACGGCCGTGTCTGACGCCCCGCTGTTCGAGAGCCTCGAAGGACTTCGCGGCACCGGCAAGTCGACCATCGCACCGATGCTGGCAGCAGCCCGTGAAGCCGTTCTGGTCCCGACCGTGCCGCTCTTCTACCAGCCTCTGCGGCGCGAGGTGGACCTGCGGGGCAATACCGAGGCCAGGATGTGCTTCTACCTGTCCGCGCTGTTCACCGCGGCTGACGAGATACAGCGCTACCTGTCCTCAGGCACCCCGGTCGTCGTGGAGAGCTACTTCGCTCGCTGCCTCGCCACCCACCACGCTCTCGGCGTTCGCCTCGGGATCAGTCTGCCGCCCGACCTGCCACGGCCCGTGACCTACCAGCTGACGTGCGACGAAGACGAGCGCCGGCGTCGGCTCGCTGAGCGGACCAAGCCGGCCTCCCGCTGGGACACCCTCATCGAGGGCTCTGGCGACCGGGTTACCGACGCCTACGCCCAGTTCCCGATGCACCGCGTGGACACCACGCGCCTGGACCCCGACGAGGTCCTCCAGGCAATCCTCGCCACCGACATGCAAGGACCCCACCACCGTGCAAACGCAGAGCCTGTGGGAACACACCCTCACCTTCTTCCCCCAGTTCCTCGCCGCGCTGAAGGAGCGTGCCACTCCTGACGCCACTGTCACGGTCATCGGCGCGAGCGACGGCAAGTTCATCCTGCCGCTGGCCGCCGCCGGCTACCGAGTGATCGCCGTAGAACGCGACCCACGTGCTCTTCACGGTGGAGAGGTCACGCTCCCGGGTGACAACCAGGCCCACGCGCTGGGCCTCATCGACCGGCTCAAGCTCGAATCGCTGTATGACCGAGTGCAGGTCGTGGAGGAGGACTTCCTTCAATGGGAGCCTCCGGACATGCCCTGCGACGCCATCTGGACGAGCTGCTCGTGGCATTACAGCGCCAACCACCATCGCCCGCTCGCCGAGTTCATCACCCGCATGCAGTCGCCCCTACGCCAGGACGGCCTGTTCGGCGCGGAGTTCATGATGCCTGTCACCCAACGCCAGCACCTGATCGAGCACTACACCTCCCCCGAGAAGCTCAGGCGCCACTTCATCGGCGACTGGGACGTCCTGCTGACCCTGCGAACGAATGAGTTCGCCGAGCGAGCCCACATCGGCCAGCTCCAGGACCACACCCACCGAATGGGCCTGCTCCTCGCGGCCCGCACCCCCTCGTAGCGCAAAGGACAAGCTCATGAAGCACGAGTACGAGGCCAAGTTCCTCGCCATCGACGTCGCCGGCCTCCAGGCCAAGCTGACCTCTCTGGGCGCCGCCCAAGCATTCCCGCGCACCCTTCTCACCCGCAAGATCTTCGAGAACGACTCCCTCGAAGGAGGTACCTGGGTGCGGCTGCGTGACGAGGGCACCCGATCGACTCTGACCCTCAAGCAGGTCACCGACGCCACCACGATCGACGGCACAACCGAGATCGAGACCGAGGTCACGGACCTGCACGCCATGGCTGAGATCCTCCGCAGCCTCGGCATGCGCGAGGTCCGGTACCAGGAGAACTACCGCGAGGAGTGGCGCCTCGGCGAGGTCGCCTTCGACTTCGACACCTGGCCTGACCTCCCCACCTTCGTCGAGATCGAAGGGCCCGACGAAGCATCGGTCCGACAGGCAGCTGCACTGCTCGAACTCGACTACTCCGACGCCCGATTCGGGAGCGTCGATGAGATCTACAAGAGCGAATCCAGCCGTGACATCCTGGCCGAACCCACCCTCCTCTTCGCGGACGCGGACAAGAGCGAGGCAGCCCCAGCAGCCGCCCATGGCCACTGACGGACCGGGGGCGAGAGCGGGTCAGCCGCAGGTCAGTGAGGATGTGGTCGGCGTGTTCGGGGACGGCAGCGCGTACGTCGCTGGCCAGGGTTCGGCGGGTCTCGTCCTTCGAGCGGCGGGCTTCGAGTTCGGTGAGAGCGGGGGTGAGGGAGCTGTCGGCTACTACCTGGAGGGCCTGCCGAGCGGAGTCGGCCTGGTGGGCGTGGTCGGCCGTTCTCGGCTGCGGCGGTCTGCCGATCTCTCACAGGCTTCTTGGTCGGGGCGCTGACCGGACGGCCGACGCGCAGCTTCTCGACCAGTCAGGGCCAGCCAGGCGGGCCCGAAAAAGAAGGACCCCGGCGACCCTCCGCTCACGCATCGCTCACGCAGGCCGTCCCGCTTTCCCTCAGCCGTAGGCCCGCCACGCCCCCGAGCACCACAAAACCCCAGGTCAGCTGGTGTCTGACCTGGGGTTTCTCCGAGCCCCCTGTCGGATTCGAACCGACGACCTACGCATTACAAGTGCGTTGCTCTGGCCAGCTGAGCTAAGGAGGCGTGCCGGAGCAGTGTAACCAACACCGCACCCGGCGGTGCTCCACAATGTCACACCCCTCGAACTGCTGACATATCCCGCACGGCCAGGTAGCGTCACCGGGGATTCACCCAAGTGGATCAGACCACTCCCTTACTCGGATCGTCCGGCACGTTCCTGCCGGTGAAGGAGAAGATTCAGCATGGCCAGCGTCACGTTCGACAAGGCGTCCCGCATCTACCCCGGCTCCACCAAGCCGGCCGTGGACCAGCTCCAGATCGACATCGCGGACGGCGAGTTCCTCGTCCTCGTCGGTCCTTCCGGTTGTGGCAAGTCGACCTCCCTGCGCATGCTCGCGGGTCTCGAGGACGTCAACGCCGGCGCGATCCGCATCGGTGACCGCGATGTCACGCACCTGCCCCCGAAGGACCGGGACATCGCCATGGTGTTCCAGAACTACGCGCTCTACCCGCACATGAGCGTCGCGGACAACATGGGCTTCGCGCTCAAGATCGCCGGTGTCAACAAGAGCGAGATCCGGGCGAAGGTCGAAGAGGCCGCCAAGATGCTGGACCTCACCCAGTACCTGGACCGCAAGCCGAAGGCGCTCTCCGGTGGTCAGCGTCAGCGTGTCGCGATGGGCCGCGCGATCGTGCGTGAGCCGCAGGTCTTCCTCATGGACGAGCCGCTGTCGAACCTCGACGCCAAGCTCCGCGTCTCCACCCGTACGCAGATCGCCTCGCTCCAGCGCCGTCTGGGCATCACGACCGTGTACGTCACGCACGACCAGGTCGAGGCCCTGACCATGGGCGACCGTGTCGCGGTCCTCAAGGACGGTCTGCTCCAGCAGGTCGACTCGCCGCGCAACATGTACGACAAGCCGGCGAACCTCTTCGTGGCCGGCTTCATCGGCTCCCCCGCCATGAACCTGGTCGAGGTCCCGATCACCGACGGCGGCGTGAAGTTCGGCAACAGCGTCGTCCCGGTCTCCCGCGAGGCGCTCACCGCCGCCGCGGACAAGGGCGACAGGACCGTCACGGTCGGCATCCGCCCCGAGCACTTCGACATCGTCGAGCACGGCGGCGAGGCCGCGAAGTCCCTCACGAAGGGCAGCACCGACGCCCCGGCCGGTCTGGCCGTCTCGGTCAACGTCGTCGAGGAGCTCGGCGCCGACGGCTACGTCTACGGCTCCGCACGGGTCGGCGGCGAGGACAAGGACCTGGTCGTCCGCGTCGGCGGCCGCTCCGTCCCGGAGAAGGGCACCACGCTGCACGTCGTGCCGCGCCCGGACGAGCTGCACGTCTTCTCGACCTCGACGGGTGCGCGCCTCACCGCCTGACGCCTCATCCGCACAGTGAACGGCCCCGCACGTACGTCGTGCGGGGCCGTTCGCGCGCCCGGGGGGCGCGGAGGGGTGCGGCGTGGAGAGGTGGGTGGATGCGCACGCCCCCGTGGCGGGGTTTGGATGCACACGCCGCAGAATTCCCCGGCACACCGGGCATTTCTCCGCCGTACGTCAACATGCGATTCGAAAAGCATCCCCGAAACATCCCCCCCAGGAGTGACGGAATGTCGCCACTCCCTCACTGCCCGCTACGCTCGCTGCGTGACCCACTCCGCGCGCCGCATTGGCCGAACCCTCGCTTTCGTACTGCCCGTCGTGATGGTCCTCTCCGGGACTCTCGCCGTCACCAGCGTGCCGTGGGCAGCGCACAACTCCGAGTCGCAGGTCCTGACCGCGTCTGCCCGGACCGTCTCGAAGCGTGCCGCGGCACGTGCCCCGCAGGAGGTGCTCCGTGACCGTCTGCTCGTGGAGCTCCGGCAGAAGGACCCGGGTGTCGCACTGACGGATCTTCAGCGTTCCGTCGAGGGCCGCCCGTCGCTCGCCCGGCACTGCATGTCGATCGCGAAGGCGCTCGGCCGCGCCGCGGTCGAGCAGTACGGCCCGACGCGGGCCCACCGCTTCTCCCGTCCCGTCTGCGACACCTCCTTCGCCTCGGGCGTCGCACAGTTCAGCTGATCCGCCGGTCCGGGCACGCCTATCGTGCCTGGTATGCATACGTATCCGACGCAGGCCGTGATCCTGGCAGGTGGCCAGGGGTCACGGCTGCGCCCGTACACCGATGACCGCCCCAAGCCGATGGTCGAGATCCCGGGCACCGGGACCCCGATCATCGGCCATCAGCTTTCCTGGCTGGCCGCCGAGGGCGTGACCGATGCCGTGGTGTCGTGCGGTCATCTGGCCGAGGTGCTGCAGGAGTGGCTGGATTCGGCGGTGCTCCCGCTGCGCGTGACCACCGTCGTGGAGACCGAGCCGCTGGGGCGCGGCGGCGGACTGAAGTACGCCGCCGGCCGGCTGCCCGAACCGGACGAGCCCTGGTACGCCACCAACGGCGACATCTGGACGCGCTTCTCGCTGCGCGAGATGGCGGCCTTCCACGCCGAACGCGACGCGACCGCCACGCTGGCCCTGGCCCGTCCCCGGATCCCGTGGGGCGCGGTGGAGACGGACGCGTTCGGGCACATCACCGACTTCATCGAGTCGCCGCCGTCGCCGTATCTGATCAACGCCGGTGTGTACGTCTTCTCGCCGGTCTTCACGACCCTGCTGCCGGACCGGGGCGACCACGAGCGGACGACGTTCCCGCGCCTGGCCCGTGAGCGCCGACTGGCCGGGTACCCGCTGCCGCACGGGGCGTACTGGCGGGCCATCGACACGGCGAAGGACCTGGCCGAGGCGGCCAAGGAACTGGACGGGCAGTAGCGCGGGCAGGACGAGCAGACGGAAGGGGCGGCCACCGGAACGAACCGGTGGCCGCCCCTTCCGGGTCCGGCAGGCCCTCAGTCGAACAGGCCACCGATGGGGTTCTGCCCGTCGCCGGGCGTCCCGCCGGACGTCCCGCCCGACATCCCGTCCGACGTTCCGCCGTCGGAGCCGCCGCCGTCCCAGTCACCACCCGTGGAGCCGCCGCCGGTGCCCGTGGAGCCGGAGGAGCTGGGGCCTGAACTGCTGGACGGAGGCTGCTGCGGGCTCGTCCGCTGGTGCTGCGGCTGCTGCGTGGTGCCCTGGGTCTGGCTCGGCTCTCCGCCGGCCGCCGCCGAACCGGACTCGCGGACGGTGTCCGCGGCAGGTGTGGACGCCTCGGTGGCCGGGGCGCCGGTGGCGCTGCGCGAGGGCGAGGGGTGCCGCCCTTCCGGTGTGCGGGAGGCGCTGAGGGACTCCTGCGGGAGCGGGGAGCCGGGGAGCTGGTTGGTCGGTTCGCCGTGCGGACCGGGCACCGTGACGACCTGGGAGGAACGGACCGCGCCACCGAGCATCGAGCCCACCAGCAGGGTGAGGCCGACGACGACGGTGGCGACGGCGGCGCCCCGGCGCAGCACCCGGCGGCGGAGGTCCCAGATCGCCGAGCGCGGGCCGAGGGTGCGCCAGGCCTCCCCGGCGAGCCGTCCGTCGACGGAGTAGACGGGTGCACCCGCGATGATCAGCGGGCTCCAGGCGGCGAGGTAGATGATGTCGGGCGCGTCGTAGACGGCGACGCTGCGCCAGCTGACGGTGACCAGCAGGGCGGCCGAGAGGAGCGCGCCGACGGAGGCGGCGACCCGCTGCCAGAGGCCGAGGACGGTCAGCACACCGACGACGACCTGGAGGAACGCGACGGTGAGTCCGGCACCGACGGGGTGCGAGAGCGCGAAGTCGCGCAGCGGCTCGGCCAGTCCCCAGGGGTGCAACGAGGTCAGCCACTTGACCATGGAGCCCCGCTCGCCGCCGTCGAAGTAGACGGGGTCGCACAGCTTGCCCATGCCGGCGCAGATGGAGATGAAACCGAGGAAGACGCGCATCGGCAGCAGTACGACGCCGAGGTTCATCCGGCGCCCGGGGTAGTACGCGTGCCGCACGGAATCGCCGACGCGGCGCCGTCCCCGTGCCTCGGCGGTGTCGTCGTACGCGTCGTCGTACGCGACATCGTCGTACGCACCCTCGTCGTACGGCTCCTGTCCGTACGGTCCGGGGGCGCCCGGGGCGACCGGGTCGTAGGCGCCGACCGCCTGGCGCATGGGCGGCAGCAGGGGGCCGCCGCCGGGCCGGCCCGGTCCGCGGGGGGCGGTGATGACGGGGGTGGGCTGGGTGTCGTCGAGGTGCTCGATGACCTGGGTGCCGCCCGCGTCGAACCCGCCGTCGAACCCGTGACCGGGGTGCGCGGCGTAAGGGTGGTAGGCGTCGTACGCCGGTGCCGGGCGGCTCGCGGTGGAGTCCCGTACGGCCTGGAGGAGCCCGGTGGCGCCGGGGTCACCGGGGGCGGACCTGCCGCTCCACACGAGGGGCGCGCGCCTGCCGGGCACGGCTCCGACGGGGCCGCTCATGGCGGGGATCCTGGGCACGCCGGCGGGGGCCAGACCGCGCAGCCGCGGGCGCTGGCCGGGGGCGAGCTGCACCCGGAAGCTGGCGTGGTTGACGATGACCTGCGCAGGATCGCAGTCCACCTTGGTCATGCTCAGGGCGGGTTGGTCGTCGAACCGAGGCGTTCTGGTGTCCACACTCATCTAACCGAGTGATGTGTGATTAGGACACTGCCTTGACGGCCCCGAATGTCCGAGGCCCGTCAACAGCCCTCCGGGCCGGCGCGGCCGGGGTGTTCCTGCCTCTCTCTTCCTGCCTCTCCCCAGCAACGTGTCTCTCCGCGGCGCGAGCCGCAGCAGCTCCCCTCGCGTCCGGGGCAGGGGGACGTCGCGCAGGGATCCGCACCGATCCCGCCGTCCCGGACCCGGCAGCCGTCGGCCATGGAGATGTACCGGCTCATGGGTAATCGGGCGCACGCGGGTTCCACCGCATCCGTCGACAGAAACGCTTTCACGCGACGTCTCCCTAGCAGTTCCCGGGGAATCGAATCCTTTCCCCGAAGGGCGACCGCAACCCACACCTCTCTCTAATTCACCTCTCATAAATAATTCATTCACGCCACAGAAGGCCATAACTCCCGACTCATGGAGCGTGGATAGAACAGCACCTTGGCGGGCGGATCCCCGCATGTTCCAAGGAGGTACGAACGGATGTCGTTGCACGATCCACGGATACGGGCAGCCGCCCGCCGCGCCCGACGGGCACTGCGCGCCTTGAGATCGACGGGCACGCAGACCCCGCCCCGCGCCCGCCCCGCCCCACGCGGGGACCGGCTGGTTCCCGATCCGGTGTTCGTCATCTCCTCGGTGCGCTCCGGGTCGACCCTGCTGCGGGTGCTCCTCAACAGCCATCCGGTGATCCGCGCACCGCACGAGATGCATCTGCGCACCCTGGAGGTCCGCAGGTCGAAGAAGTACACCGACAAGGCCATGAGCGAACTGGGCCTGGACGGCAACGAGCTGGAGTACCTGCTGTGGGACCGCATCCTGCACCGGGAGCTGACCCACAGCGGCAAGGACGTCATCGTCGACAAGACCCCGGGCAACGCCTTCGTCTGGCGTCGCCTGCACGAGGCCTGGCCGCAGGCGCGCTACATCTTCCTGCTTCGCCACCCCGCCTCCATGGTCGCCTCGCTGATGAACGGTCGCCCGGACCGCGATCCGGACCAGACGGTCGCCGAGGTGAAGAAATACGTCGACGCCGTGGAGGAGGCCCGCTCGTCCCTGCCGGGTCTCACCGTCCGGTACGAGGAACTCACCGAGGATCCGGAAACAGTGACCCGGCGAATCTGTGAATTCCTAGGAGTTCCCTGGGAATCCACCATGCTGGATTACGGCAAGCAGGATCACGGACCTTTCAAGGCATTCATCGGGGACTGGAGCGAAACCATCAAGTCCGGCAAGATTCAGAAAGCACGTCCGCTGCCTGCCGCGGATGCCGTACCGGAGGCCCTCCGGGCGATTTCCCGGACGTGGGGATACGCGTGCTGAGCCCGGCGGACGTCTGCCGCTGTGGGGCGACCGTCTGGCTGACCGGGCTGCCGAGCTCCGGGAAGACGACCGTCGCCCGCGCCGTGGAGCGCGGGCTGCGCGAGGCGGGCCGCCGGGTCGAGGTACTGGACGGGGACGAGTTCCGGGAGTCCTTCTCCTCGGGTCTCGGCTTCTCCCGCGAGGACCGGCACACCAACGTCCGGCGTATCGGCATGGTCGCCGAGGTCCTGGCCCGGAACGGGGTCATCGCCCTGGTCCCGGTCATCGCACCGTACGCCGACAGCCGGGAAGCGGTCAGGGAACGGCACGCCAGAAGCGGGACCCGCTATCTGGAGGTGCACGTCGCGACGCCCGTCGAGGTGTGCTCGGCACGGGATGTGAAGGGGCTGTACGCCAAGCAGGCGGCGGGCGAGATCAGCGGGCTCACCGGGGTCGACGACCCCTACGAGGCGCCCGAGTCACCGGATCTGCGGATCGAGTCGCACCGGCAGACGGTGAACGAGTCCGCGGCGGCGGTACTGGAACTGCTCAGCGGAAGGAGCCGGGCATGACGACGCAGGACACGCCCCCCCGAGGGCACCTGGACTCCCTGGAGTCCGAGGCGGTGCACATCTTCCGTGAGGTGGCGGGCGAGTTCGAGCGGCCGGTGATCCTGTTCTCCGGAGGCAAGGACTCCATCGTGATGCTGCACCTCGCGCTGAAGGCGTTCGCGCCCGCGCCGGTGCCGTTCGCGCTGCTGCACGTCGACACCGGGCACAACTTCCCCGAGGTCCTGGAGTACCGCGACCGCACCGTGGAGCAGCACGGGCTGCGGCTGCATGTCGCCTCCGTGCAGGAGTACATCGACGCCGGGAAGCTCCGTGAGCGCCCCGACGGCACCCGCAACCCGTTGCAGACCGTGCCGCTCACCGAGGCGATCCAGCAGCGCCGTTTCGACGCCGTGTTCGGCGGCGGACGCCGGGACGAGGAGAAGGCCCGGGCCAAGGAACGGGTCTTCTCGCTGCGCGACGAGTTCTCCCAGT